>JAQYCQ010000020.1 GCA_028724585.1 Bacillota bacterium
CTGACGGCATTCTCACCGGCGCTGGCAAGACAAAATGGCACACCAGCACTATCAACAAGATTCTCCGCAACGAGAAATACATGGGTGACGCGCTGCTTCAAAAGACCTACACCACAGACTTCCTGACAAAGAAGCGTATCAAGAACAACGGTACCGTCCCTCAATACTACGTCGAGGGCGATCACGAAGCAATCATTCCGAAAGAGCTCTTCATGCAGGTGCAGGCAGAGCTTGTCCGTCGCCGGGTAGTCCACGTCAGCCCGACAGGCAAAAAACGCAGCTTCTCCTGCAATCACTGTTTTGCACAGATGGTTTTCTGCGGAGACTGCGGTGAGCTTTACCGGCGCGTTCACTGGAACAATCACGGCTGCAAGTCCATCGTATGGCGCTGCATCAGTCGCTTGGAGCCCTCCTCCGCTGAAACGGACTGTACCAACCGGACGGTCAACGAGCTTCTGCTGCAGGAAGTCACGGTCAAGGTCTTCCATCAGATTCTTACTGAACGGGACTTTTTCCTGAAAACCTTACAGCAGAACATCGCCAAGGCCGTGGTTAACGCTGACACTCTCTCACCGGACGGCATTCAGGCACGGCTGGAGGAACTTCAAAAAGAGCTCATCAAGAAGGCAAATAACAAACAGGACTATGACGCCATCGCTGATGAGATTTTCCGGCTGCGCGACCAGAAGGAACAATCCGAGCTCGACAGCCACCACCGGGAAGAAGCCATGAACCGGATCAAAGAGCTGCAGGACTTTATCGCCGGGCAGGAAACCGAAATCACAGAGTTCGATGAGGCTCTGGTCAAAAAGCTCATCGAGAAAATCACCGTCTTCGCCGACCACTTCACCGTGGAATTCAAGTCCGGCATCACAATCGACATAGAATCATAAAAAGAGCAAGCATCGCAGACTTATTATCTGAGATGCTTGTTTGCTTTACCTCCAACATGTTAAAGGTTTTATTTCAATTATTCGATCTGGAGAAATCTGAATACCGTTTTTCATCAGGAGGATATGTTCAAATGGCTCTCCAAAAGCGGTATCGTAAGCCATCGTTAAATACATCAATACTTTGTCCTTATCGCTCTGATCATCGTCCCCGTCAAAAACAATATCGGAACCGTTTACTTGAGCTACTATTTCATATGGGAAATGCGACTGCTCCCATTCCTCAGATAAATTTAATCTTAATAGGTTGTCAATATCCCATAGGATTTCCGGGCGACAATGAACCTGACCCCCGTAAGGACTTCTTTCCCATACCGATAAAAACCCGCAAGTCGTAAAATCATAATAGAACTTTCTTCCAATCGACCAGCATAAATATTCCTGTGTACCTGTTCTGGGACAATTGCCAGCGTTATAAGAAATATCAAAGACTTTCCCATTATATGTCAATAGAGTGTCCTCTATATTTATTATTATCCCGTGCCGATCTAAAAAAACTCTCAATTCTGATTCGTCACAAAGATATGCTTGCTGTAAATCTAAGATTCCATATTTCTTTATGGCTTCACACTCGTTTGCACTCGTCGTCACGTGAAAATACACAAAATTAAAATCAAGATATGTTCTCGGAAGATGTCCGAATCTTTTTATTACATCTTCCACTAAATCATCTGTATATCTGTATTCGCTTTCATGCCCTACGAATTGTTCCCAAGTTGAAATGTCTACTCCGCTTAGTCCTACTAATGTTTTGCAGGCATTTGCAGAAGATCGTATATCATAAGTACTAAACAAATACAAAACCTCCTCTGACATCTATCTCACAGCCACAACTCCCCAACATCTAACTCAGCAACTCAACATAGTGACATCTATCGTGGCAACTCAACTCTCACACTTTTTGAGCCGGATTACCCTTGGATAAGTTACCGAGAAGCGTTTGCCCTGCCCGATGCCAAATTTGTCCGATCGCCCGAAAACCGCAGTATTACTGGGCTTTCGCGCCTATTTTCCTTCGACCCTTGACATCAACACTACCGTCTCGACGTGCTTCGTAAACGGAAAGTTATCATACGCTTTGATCCGCATAACCCTGTACCCGTGCTCCTGCATAAATGCCAGGTTCGGAGCCATGGTCTTCGGATTGCACGAGATATAGAGTATCTGATCGACTCCATAGTTCATGAGCTTCGGGAGCACCTTGTAATGGATGCCTGCCCTAGGCGGATCGAGTACTATGACATCAGGCTTCTCCGAAATATTGTCCAGCACCTTGAGCACGTCGCCTTCCATAAACTCGCAGTTTGTCAGACCGTTGAGCTCGGCGTTCTCGTGCGCGGAGCGCACGGCATCAGCGGATATTTCCACGCCGACGGCTTTTTTCGCTTTAAGCGCCAGGGTCTGAGTGATAGTTCCTGTTCCGCAGTAAAGGTCGAAGACCGTCTTATCCGTCACATCATCTATCATTTCCAGCGCTTCGGTATATAGACGCTCGACCGCCGAGATATTGGTCTGGAAAAAAGCGAAGATATTTACCTGGAAATCTAGCCCCATGATCTTTTCGTTATAGTGATCGCGGCCGTAAAGAACCTTTGTATCTTCGTTTGTTACTCTGTCTGCGATATTGTCGTTTACAGTACGCATGATGCCGACTATCTCGCTCTTGAGAGGCAGGGCCAGCAGCATTTCCTTGAAGCCGTCCTCGTCAAAGCCCTCTTCGCTGGTCGTGACTATGCAGACCAGCAGCTCGCCTGTCCTCTCGCCTTTCCTGATGATCAGGTTTCTGAGAAGTCCATTATGACGCTTTTTGTTATAGTGAACATATCCTCTGCCTGTACAGAAATCGAGAACGCTCTTTCTGATCAGGTTGAAGTCATCATCGACCAGCATGCAGTCGTCTGTGTTTACCACAGACATATAGCTTCTGGATCTGTGCATGCCCAGAGTAGTAGGACCGCCCTTTTCCATATCGCCGAACGTGTACTCCATCTTGTTTCTGTAAGCGGTGACCGACGGCGCCGGTTCCAGACCGGCAAATTCCCCGTATTCTATGTGATTTGTCTCAAGAAGATCGAGGACTTCCTTCTCCTTCTTAGCTGTCTGTTCGCTGTAGGGCACTCCCTGATAAAGGCAGCCGCCGCATATACCGCTGAGCTGGCAGTTATTCATCTTTTACCTCCCAGTCGAGATTTTCGAGCTCTTCCAGATCGAACGGAGTATTCTGGTATACGTAGTTCAGCCAGTTGGTATAGAACAGATTCGCGTGTCCCCTCCATGACATATTGACAGGCTTGTCGGGATCGTCATCTATGAAGTAATTGAAAGGAACCTTTACATCGGCGAGTCCCCTTGCCTTGTCACGGCTGTACTCAGCTCTAAGGGTGTCCCTGTCGTACTCCCAGTGTCCCTGCACAAAGAGCCATCTGTTGTTATTGGTGATCGTCAGATGAGGACCGGCCTGCTCCGACTCGGCTATCACCTTCAGTTCATCCACTTTCTGTATCTGTTCTGTATATACCTGTGAATGCCTTGAATGCGGCACATAGAACACGTCATCGAAACCGCGCGTAAATACTGACTTCTGCAGTATCTTATGGGGAAATACTCCGAACAGCTTCTCATCCAGTATGTTCTTCTGTATGCCGTAATGGTGATAAAAAGCCGCCTGAGCGCCCCAGCAAATGTGTATGGTACTGAAGACATTGTTTCTGGAATAATCCATGAGATCGGAAAATTCATCCCAGTAATCGACTTCTTCGAACGGCAGTTTTTCCAGAGGAGCCCCGGTTATGATCATTCCATCGAACTTCTGATTCCTTATCTGGTTGTATGTCTGGTAGAAGAGGTTCATGTGCGGTTTGTCCGCGTCCTTTATATGCTGGTCGGTATCCATGGTGAGCAGATAGAGCTCGACCTGCAGCGGAGTATTGGCCAGCATCCTGATAAGCTGGGTCTCGGTCACCTCTTTTGTAGGCATCAGGTTTACTATGACGATCTTAAGAGGCCTGATATCCTGAACGGAACCTCTTACTCGAGTCATTACGAATACGCCTTCGTCGCGTAAAATATTATAGGCCGGCAGGCCTTTTGGAACCAGAATTGGCATTTAGTCTGACACTTCCTTCTATATTTTTATCTATCGGAGCAATGTTTCGTAGTCTCCGTATTTTAAGTAGAACTCTCTCTTGTACTCCAGGAACCTGTCCTCCTCGATCGCCTTCCTGATATTTTCCATCGTATGTACGAGGAAGTAAAGGTTGTGGTAAGAGAGAAGCATCGAAGACAGGATCTCGTTGGCTTTGAAAAGATGCCTGAGATATGCCCTCGAATAGTGTGTGCACGTATAGCAGTGACACTCATGGTCGAGCGGAGTGAAATCGCGCTCGTACTTGGCGTTCTTTATGGATATGCGGCCCTGGCTGGTCATAGCCGCTCCGTTTCTCGCGAGTCTGGTCGGGAGCACGCAGTCGAACATGTCTATACCGCGCTCTACTCCTTCGAACAGATGGTCCGGAGTTCCCACTCCCATCACATAACGGGGTTTGTTCTCCGGCAGCAGATCAGCCGCGTAATCGAGAACGCTGTACATAGTCTCCCTCGGCTCGCCTACGGAAAGTCCTCCGATAGCGTAGCCCGGTAGATCTAGCTGCACGATATCCCTGGCGCTCTTTTCTCTGAGGTCGCGGTACATGCCGCCCTGCATGATGCCGAACAGCGACTGCCTGGATGTATCCTTATGGGCTTTTTTACATCTTTCCAGCCATCTGCTGGTCCTCTCCGTCGACTTTCTCGCGTACTCGTAATCCGCCGGATAAGGGATACATTCATCGAAAGCCATCATGATATCGCTTCCCAGCGCGTTCTGTACTTCCATGGACTTCTCAGGCGAGAGCATATGCTTCGAGCCATCGATATGCGACCTGAAGGACGCGCCCTCCTCGGTTATCTTGCGCATGACTCCCAGACTGAACACCTGGAAGCCGCCGCTGTCCGTCAGGATAGGCCTGTCCCAGTTCATGAACTTATGGAGACCGCCTGCTTCCCTTACTATATCCGCGCCCGGCCTGAGGTACAGATGATACGTATTTGAAAGTATGATCTGCGCTCCCATCTCCTTGAGCTCCTCAGGGAATACCGCCTTTACCGTGGCGGCTGTCCCTACAGGCATAAATACCGGAGTTTCAACGTCTCCGTGGGGAGTATGGAGCCTTCCTCTTCTTGCCTTGGTCCTTGGATCTTTTTTTATTAATTCGTATGTTACTGCGTCCATTTCTTCACCTTTATATTAATAAATGAACATTGCGTCGCCGTACGAAAAGAACCTGTACTTCATATCGACAGCTGTTCTGTAAATATCGAGTATTTTTTCACGGTCATAAAGAGCCGAGATCAGCATGAGAAGAGTCGATTTCGGCAGATGGAAATTGGTGATCAGAGCGTCAACGATCTTAAAAGTGTAGCCCGGATAAATGAAGATCCCCGTGCTCCCGCTTCCGGCATGAAGAATTCCCTTTTCGTCCGCAGCGCTCTCCAGGGTCCTCGTCGAAGTAGTACCCACGGAGATCACGCGGCCTCCGGCCGCCTTCGCCGAATTTACCATCTCCGCGCATTCGGCGGAAACTTCGTATTCCTCGAAGTGCATGTGGTGATCCTCGATACGTTCTGTAGTCACCGGCTTAAATGTTCCTATACCCACATGAAGGGTGACATAAGCAATCTTAATTCCCTTCTCTTTAATTCGTTCCAGAAGCTCATCCGTAAAATGCAGCCCCGCAGTCGGAGCAGCGACCGATCCTTCCTCTCTGCTGTATACAGTCTGATACATCTTCCTGTCCAGAGGCTCGTCAGGCCTGTTGATATATGGAGGAAGCGGTATATGGCCTGTCTGCTCCAGCCTGTCGTGGAAATTTCCGTCGTAAGTGAACTCGACAGTCCTTGTGCCGTCAGCCCTGTATCCGACTACTTCGGCTTTAAGGGATGCTCCCGGCTCATCGCTGAACACTACGCGTGCTCCCGGCTTGAGCTTCCTGCCGGGACGGACCATGGCCTCCCACTGGTCTCCGTCCAGGTGCTTGGTAAGCAGGAATTCGACCTTTCCTCCTGTCTCTTCCTTCGTACCCAGGAGCCTTGCCGGTATTACCTTGGAATCGTTCATGACAAGGACATCACCCGGATTTAGATAGTCTATGATATCGTAGAACTTTTTATGCTCTATTGCATCGTGCTCCCTGTCAACGACGAGCAGTCTGGCCTCGTCCCTTTTCTGTGAAGGATACTGAGCTATCAGTTCCTCCGGAAGATCATAATCAAAATCTGTAAGCTGCATTTATATATACTTTCTTTCTTACTGAAATATCTGCGACATAGAAACGGCGGCAGAGCCGCCGGTTTTTATTTTACTTCTATGTCTGTGTAGTAATAATTTAATATGTCGATATAGCTGAAGCCCTGTTTTCCCATCTCGATGGCCCCCTGCTGCGACATGCCTACTCCATGGCCGTTTCCGCGGCCGTTTATGATCAGCTTGTCGCTGTCATCGGTGAACTTTACAGTCTGCCCGGAGGGCCTGTCAGCGGAGCTGTCGTAAGAGGCAGCTGTGACATTTCCTGAACCGTCCATTATCTTAAGGCCGTTCAGCTTTACTGACGAAATGCCGTCAGGTGAAAGGACGCTCAGGACATTGCCGAGGACTTCCTTTCCCTTTGCGCTTATAGCGTAAAACAGGGATTTTTTCGTGGCTGTCGATCCTCCGCCGTCTGATCCCTGCAGCGTGCCTCCGTCAGTATCCAGGGTGAACATGCGCGACTTAAGCGACGAGCCGCTGAAAGCCGACCTGATCTTGTCCCTGGTGAAGGTAACTGACTTTTTGCTGCCTTTTACCGTAAGTGACGCGGCGTAGCCGGAATCGTTGTAGCTGTCGACACTTATGCTCTCGACCGTGCCGATGCCCCTTGAGCTGAACATATCGGTGAGCTCTTTGCGGCTGAAGGTCTTCGTCCATGTGTACTCAGGCGAATATATATCGAGCTTGCCACGCAGATAGCCGAGAGCGGATGTCCAGACATCCTCGCTGTTTTCTGTATGGCCGCCGCTGTTGGCGAAATAGTAACCGGCCACCGGCTTATCGTCGTAGTAGATCCTCTGCCCGGACGTAGACTCTACTGCTTCGTTTGTGCTCGTATACTCGCCCTTGACGCCTATATAATTCTGGCAGTGGGACGTGGAACACAGGTCGAAGCCCTGGCTACTGTGTGTTCCTTTATTGGCCTCAGCGTAGCTTCGCGCCGTGACAGCCTGCGCTTTAAGAGCCTCCAGATTCGATGACTGACTCATCTCCTTATGAAGCACACCTTTGATGTAATCGTCCATGTCAACATAGTTCAGGATGTTCATCTGCCCGGCTTTGTTTATATATGGGATTATGCCGCCCCTGTAGGATGTACCGTCATAGCAGATATAGTCGTCAGTCGAGAAATAACCAGCCGAGGTTATGCACTCGCTGCCGTCGCCTGTGAGCGTCGTTATCTTACTGCCTTTTTTATCCTTTACGGTTATCCTGCCGCCCGAAAGAGTAAGGACAATATCCCCGCATCCATCGAGCGCATCTGAAGCCTCTTCTATAGTATCCTCGCCTTTTTTACAGAGCTTAAGCCCATCCGAAGCGGAAAGCTCTGCCGTGGTATCGGAAGACTGGTAGCTGAGGCCTATCGTGATAAATTCACTGTCAGCCGCCTGCGAAGGAAAAGCGCACGCAGTGAAAGCGAGCGTGAGCGCGAGAGCGGCGATCATTCTTCTCTTAATCAATCTTCCGTGATCCTTTCGATTCCCAGATGGCTGTAGGCAAGATCGGATACCATCCTTCCCTTCTGGGTCCTGTTGAGAAGTCCCTTCTGTATGAGATACGGCTCATATACGTCTTCTATCGTAACGCGCTCCTCACCCAGCGCCGCGGCTATGGTGTCTATGCCGACAGGCCCTCCGTGAAAACGCTCTATTATCAGTCTCAGTATCTCCCTGTCCAGGTCTTCCAGCCCCAGCGAATCTATACCGAGAGCTTCAAAAGCCTTGTTGGCGGTCTCTATGTCGATGCTGCCGTTTCCTCTGACCTGCGAAAAGTCCCTGACTCTCTTGAGCACTCTGTTTGCCACTCGCGGAGTCCCGCGGGACCTGGCCGCCATGGCGTAGAGGGCCTCTTCGTCAGCCTCGACTCCCAGTATGCCTGCTGATCTCCTGATGATCTGCACCAGCTCGTCATCGTTATAGAGCTCGAACTTGCTTATAACGCCGAACCTGTCGCGGAGCGGTGCCGAGAGGCTTCCCGCTCTGGTAGTCGCGCCTATGAGTGTAAAATGAGGTATATCAAGCCTCAGAGACCTGGCCGACGGACCTTTGCCTATGACGATATCGATGGCGTAGTCTTCCATCGCCGAATACAGCACTTCCTCGACCGAGCGGTTGAGCCTGTGGATCTCATCGATAAAGAGCACGTCGTTTTCTTCCAGATTAGTGAGTATCGCCGCCAGATCCCCCGCTCTTCCTATAGCCGGCCCCGAGGTTATCCTCAGGCTTACGTCCATCTCATTGGCTATTATCCCTGCCAGGGTAGTTTTTCCAAGTCCCGGTGGTCCGTAAAAAAGCACATGGTCCAGGGGCTCGCCCCTCATCTTAGCCGCTTCTATAAATATCGAGAGATTGTTCTTCACAGTCGACTGACCTATATAATCCCCGAGCCTTTTTGGTCTCAGGCTCAGCTCGATATCCGCGTCTTCGTCAGTATATCCTGAATGTGTGATCATATTGTCAGCCAATCTGCCGTCCTCCCGGTTAGTTCAAATTCCATTTTATTATAAAAATATTGATGATCTATATATATTTTTCCTATTATCAGCTATAAATGTGAGAGCCTCTTAAGCGAAGCCTTGATGATATCTTCTGCCGAATCTGCGTCAGCTCCGCTGACAGAGGCCGCTTCCGCGGCTTCACTGCGCGAATAGCCCAGTGCCATAAGAGCCGATACCGCATCCTCGAAGGCTTCCAGATCCTTAGGCTTTTTGCCTGCCGACGGCGGTGCTCCCGCCATTTCTACTGAAAGCTTCTCTACTTTGTCCTTGAGCTCGAGTATGATCCTGGAAGCTGTCTTCTTCCCTATTCCGGGAGCACGAGTAAATGCTCCGGCGTCATCAAAGATGACCGCTTTCTTGATCTCCGCGGCGCTCATTACAGAAAGCACCGACTGTGCTCCCTTGTTTCCGATGCCGCTGACCGAAGTCAGCATCCTGAAGATCTCCAGACTCTCATTGTCGTCGAAACCAAAGATGCTGACACCGTCTTCCCTGACGGCCAGATATGTGTAGACAGTCACCGTGTCGTCCGGAGACGCCATGTAGATAGATGATGAGCTGGGCATGTATATCTCGTATCCTATGCCCGAGTTTTCAAGTATTATCCCCCCGCTGAAGGTGCCTGTCACTTTTCCTTTTATATAATGAAACAAAAAGGATCTGCCTTTCTATCGTATTATCCTGAAATCGTCCTGCTTTTTTGTCTTCTTCTTTTTAGAAGCCTCTTTTGCCAGAGCCCTGTCTATAGCGCTCTGCAGGGAGGCGCTGCCCCTTATGGAATTAGCGTGGCATATGGCCGCGGCAAGGGCGTCCGCCGTATCGTCCGGCTTAGGCACTTTTTCCAGGCCGAGTATAGCCTTTACCATCTGCTGCACCTGCTTTTTTTCGGCGCGGCCGTAGCCGACCAGCGCCTGTTTGATCTGAAGGGGCGTATATTCCGCGATCTCCAGGCCTGAGTTTACGCAGGCCAGCACCGCGACTCCCCTTGCCTGACCTACGTTTATGACGGTCTTGGCGTTTGTATTGTAAAAAAGTTCCTCAAATGAAGCCGTCTCAGGCTGAGTCTCTGCTATAATATCCATGAGCGACGAATAGAGAAATTTAAGTCTCTCCGGCATCGGCGCCGACGGACCTGTAGAGATGCTCCCGTAATCGATTACCTTAAGCCTGCTGCCATTGCGTTCTATGACTCCATAGCCCATGAGCGCGTAGCCGGGATCGATACCGAGTATCCTCATAAAATTCCTCCTGTCCGCTGTTACGTATATCGTTTTATTCTATCACACTTCGATATTCAGCGTCAAAATTTAGAGCCCCTATTTGTCCTGCTGCGAAATATTCCCTTAAAGCGGTCAAAAGACCCGGATAATTCAGGCAGATATCATTTCATGTTTGCGGCATCTTTATATTTGTGTATAATTATACTGAGCATAAATATTTATGCATTATTTTTGACCATAATTTTCGCCGGCTCCGCCGGCTTTGCTGACCGCCCGGCCTATTGTACACCGGACATGCGTAATATAACGAAAGGGGCAGGAAATTTTGAGATATTCAAGACAGGAAAAGATCCTTGAGCTCATCAGCAATAATGAGATCGAGACCCAGGAAGCTCTGGTCTCCATGCTTGCTAAAGAAGGCTACAGCGCTACTCAGGCTACGGTCTCGAGGGACATAAAGGAACTGAGACTGGTCAAGAGAAGATCTGCTTCAGGAAAATATATTTATTCAAGATCGGAAGAGTCGCACCGCGCCGGATCAGCGGGAAGATACGAAAGCATTTTCCGAAATACCGTCAACAGTATAGAATATTCCGGCAACATCCTGGTCATCAAGACGGTCTCAGGATGCGCCAACGCAGCCGGAGAAGCTCTCGATTCAATGAGCTTCGAGGAGATAGTCGGTACTCTGGCAGGCGACAATACCCTGTTCGCGGTAGTCGACAGTCCTGAACACGCGCCTGAGATATCAGCCAGACTGCGTTCTATGCTGGGCGGAGAATAAAAGAAATGTTATCGCATATCTACATCAGAGATTTCGCAATAATCAGGGAAATAGACCTGGATCTTTCTGAAGGCCTCAATATCATATCCGGCGAGACCGGAACAGGAAAGTCCATAGTCATCCAGGCCGTAAACACAGCTCTGGGCGGACGCGGAAGCGCCGCTATGGTCGCTGACGGGGCTAAAAAAGCCCTGGTGCAGCTCGTTTTCACCATCAGAGACGAAGAGGCCGCGGGTCTCGGTCGTTTCGCTGAAACATGCGAGGACGGCCAGGCCATATTTTCAAGGGAGATCACGGCTTCCGGCAGAAGCACGGCACGTATCAACGGCGAGATCGTGAAACTGTCAGAGCTTGCCGCCGCGGCTTCCCATCTTGCGGATATACACGGCCAATACGACAACCAGTTCTTCCTCAATCCGGCAAGACATATAGAGATCATAGACAGCTGCGCGGCGGACAGGATCGGCCCTGTAAAAGAAAAGCTGAAAGCGGCATTTTTAGACTATCAGCAGAAAAGGCGGGACCTGATCAGATTCAGGAAAGACCGCGGCGAATATATCAGGCAGCGGGATTTTATGCAGTACGAGCTGGCTGAGATAAACGCCTGCGATCCCAAAGCCGGTGAGGACGAAGAACTTGAAGAAAGAGCCAGGGTGCTCGCTAACGGTGAGAAGATATTTGATACCCTCAGCCAGTGCTACGATATCATTTACAACAGCAATATAGAGGGCTGCGCCAGTATGCTTTCGGAGCTGAGAGATTACAGCAGCTCATATGCCAGACTCAGTGAGCAGGTCTCAGACTGCGCCTATGCCCTTTCAGATATACAGGAAGAGATCAGACGCGCCCGGGACAGTGCCGTCTTTTCACCGGAAGAGCTGGATCGCGTTATGTCCAGGATCGACGCTATTGACAATCTCAAGAGAAAATACGGCGGCACTATAGAAAGCGTGCTGGCCCACCGTGACGAAGCAGAAAGAGCTCTCTCTCTGTCTGAGGACTCGGACGAGATGGAAAAACAGCTTAAGGATCAGTACGTTAAGGCCCGTGAGAAGGTTCTCTCTCTGTCAGCGGAGCTGACGGAAGCCCGCAGAGCGGCATCGGATATTTTTGAAAAGGAAATGACCGGGGAGCTCGCTGAACTGAATTTCAGCAGCGCTGTTTTCAAAGTCGAGATCACTGAACATGTAAATGCCAAGGGGCAGCCTGTACTAACTGCCAACGGTACTGACACTGTGCAGTTCAGGTTCACATCAAATAAAAACGCGGCTCTGAAGCCTCTGGCCGAGATCGCCTCTGGCGGCGAGATATCGAGGATATCGCTGGCTTTTAAGAGCATCATGGGAAGCGCGTCTATGATAGGCACCATGATATTCGATGAGATAGATACCGGCATCAGCGGAAGGACTGCCAGCGTGGTCGGGCGCAAGATGAGGAAGATAGCCGCCGACCATCAGGTCATCTGCATCACTCACCTGCCCCAGATAGCAGCTGCTGGAGACTGTGAGTACCTCATAAGCAGAGATGACGAACAGGGCGAAAGCTATACAACGATAACGAGACTCGACGGGGAAGACCGTGTCCTGGAGATCGCGCGCCTGCTCGGCGGGACCAATATCACCGAGACCACGCTCAAGAGCGCCCGGGAGCTCATAGAAGCATCGAAATAGCATAATAATACAGAACACAGCTGTTTTTAAATCCAAATAACAAAGCGGACCTGGCAGGAAGGCTTCGCCGCATAGCGCTGCTCTACTGCCCGGTCCGTATCATTTTTTTATAACGCTTGTCCGGCTGATCCCGCTGCAAGCATACTTTATTTTTGTCTCTTAAAATTCTCTGCGGAAGCCGGCTTTTCTATATCCATCTTTTTCATAAATTCTTCCACAGAATCCTCGAGATTCATTCCCGCCGTATCGAGGGTTACATCAGCATATTTCTCGTAAAGTGGAACGCGCAGATCGTAAAGATCTTTGAGAGTCTGTCCCGGAGCCATTGCTATGCCTCTCGTCTTTATATTATTGAGGCGTCTGTCTATCTCTTTGAAAGGGAGCTCTATGTAAACTATCGTTCCCGATTCTCCCAGATGCTTCATTCCCCTGTCGCTGTAAACCGCGCTGCCGCCTGTGGCTATGACCGTATTATCCAGTTCGACCTCCGAAAGGACCTCGTCCTCTATCTTCAGGAAAGCGTCCATACCGTCTTTATCGATTATATCCTGAAGGAGTCTGCCCGTCTTCTTCTGGATCATCAGGTCCGTATCCGCGAATGACATGCCCAGCGCTTTTGCCAGAACGACGCCGAATGTACTCTTGCCGCATGCCGGCATACCGATCAATACAAAATTATTCATAGAAAAAATGCCTCCCGCACTAAATCCGGCTTGACACTCCCCACGGATAAATCCTGGGGATTCTTGCCTCAACCATCACTGCTTAGGATGTCTAAGTCTTACACGATGTCCACAAGCGTAGGCTCATCACCAGTTTCCGTGTGCCCCACGGTACTTATGATTCTACTTAGGATGCGAGCATCGTTAAGCCCTTGTTCAGAATGTTCGTTGCAGCATTGCCATCTCTGTTATGATGTTTACCGCATTCAGGACAAATCCATTCTCTGACAGCGAGGTTCTTGACAAGTGGATTCTGGTATCCACAACACGAGCAAATCTGGCTGCT
>JAQYCQ010000021.1 GCA_028724585.1 Bacillota bacterium
CGTTTTGTGTTCCCCGCAGGCGCGGGGATGATCCTAAATTTTATAATGGAATCGTTTTCGATTCAGAGTGTTCCCCGCAGGCGCGGGGATGATCCAAAGCCAGCGAGTGCCATGATTATGACGGTCGCGTGTTCCCCGCAGGCGCGGGGATGATCCTTGGCAACAGACGACGATGATGTGGTCGGAACTGTGTTCCCCGCAGGCGCGGGGATGATCCTAGAAGCAGTATAAACGATTTCGCGGTATTGTTGTGTTCCCCGCAGGCGCGGGGATGATCCCATCGGCGAAGATCGGCAACAAGGTTCTGGCGAGGTGTTCCCCGCAGGCGCGGGGATGATCCCACTATCACAACACTGGCTAGCAACAACATTATGTGTTCCCCGCAGGCGCGGGGATGATCCCAAAATATTTCATTCAAGTGATCTTAAAACTTGGTGTTCCCCGCAGGCGCGGGGCTGTCATAACATTTAGGCAAGAAGTGCTTTTCCGTGACTTTTCGAAGGATAAAACATATAATTAATGTAACTTCCAATCGAATTGAGATAAGACGTTTACAGAGAGAAAAAGGAATTGATACGATGTCAGAAAAAGAACAAGAAGATATGAGAGCCGAAGGAAATGAGAAGGAGACTGCCCAGACGGAGGATCAGGCGGCAGAGGATAACGCCGAAAAGAGAAGCGCGGATTTTGATTTCGAGAACGCTGACGAAGCTACTCCATATAAATTCGACATGTCAGACGAAGAGATAGAGAAGGGATCAGCGGTCCGTTTTACGATCATTTTGATCGCTGCTCTGGCGGTCGCTGTCTTTTTCGTATGGTACGCTATACATCTTACGAAAACGCAGAACATTGTGCCTGAACTGGGGACGGTAAAATATGAGGATCTCGTGGAGGATTACGACCTTCCGGGGGACGCGGACGACCAGGTTGAAGAAGCTTATCTTTCCAAGGCAGAGGTCAGATTCGGCGAAGCTAAAAAATTGCCGGGCGCGTCGCCTTTCGGAGCAGATAAAAAGTACGAGTTCACAGGCCAGATCTACGCGCCGGATCTCGACAGCGTATACAGCCAGAACGCTGACGCCGCAGGCGCTGAAAAGGCTATAAAGGGACTGTCTGAGAGTGACCTTAAAGCGGGCGATAAGGTCAAAGTAGAGACAGACAATAAAGGCAGGATAAAGGACGACGACGCGGAAGCTCTGCAGATGGCCGTTGAGAACAGCTACAAGCCGCTCGAAGACGAGGTGCAGCAGACAGGAAACTAACGTCTCTATAGAAGAGTATCAGCGCGGAGCGCTTGCTGTCCGCGGAGCGGACGCCTGATAAGAGCCGGGGAGTATGCCGGCTCTTTTTCTATACGCAAAAAAGGAAGCACCGGTAAGTGCTTCCTTTGAGATCTCCATTGGTGGAGCATAGGGGGATCGAACCCCTGACCTCCAGATTGCGAACCTGGCGCTCTCCCAGCTGAGCTAATGCCCCAAACTGAAAGCAATTATACGCCAGTTTAATATAAAAATAAAGTAAAAAACCGTATTTTATTATTTTCGCGTAAGTTATTTGAGGTGGAATACCACGCAGCATACGACAGCGATCACGCATACCGCTAAGAGCGCGAGCGACTGTGTCTTCATCTTTTTTGTAAAGAAGGGCTCTTTTTCCTGAGCGGCTTCTCCGGATGGAGCGGCGCTTACAGCTTCGCCTGTAAGATCAGCCTGGCAGTAAGGGCAGACCTTTGCGTCATCAGCGACTTCTCTTCCGCATTTTTTGCAAATCATAGCAGACTCCTTATCTTCTCATGCCCGGGGGCGGATTGTATTTTTTCTTGTGCTTACAGACTATTATATTTTCATTTTGACTAATGGTCAATGATAAAAAGGCTGGAGGAGCGGCTTCGGTCAAGTATACATGTTGGTCCTGTCCGCGGAGCGGACGGAAGCTAAAGGCTTTCTTTCGTTTATACCTGAGAACTGCAGTAATATTCTTTTTTACTGTATTGTGCTATAATTATCTTAAAATTTTTTTGATCAGCACAGCCGGGAACCGGACTTCCGGGCTGCGGACCGGAGGTTGATATATAATGAGAATAATAGTCGTAGGACTCGGGCTCATAGGCGGGTCTTTCTGCAAAGCAATAAAAAAATACACAGACCATCATGTCATTGGTATGGATAAGGACGATACGTCTCTGGACCTGGCCATCTCCATGGAAGCGGTCGATGAGGTCATACCTATGGACAGGCCTGAGATGCTCCGCAGGGGAGATCTGGTCATAGTCGCCATTCCGCCTAAGGACATTATTAAATTTTTGCTGGATAATAAAGATAAGTTCAAGAAAGGCGCCATCATCACAGATGTGTGCGGCGTCAAAGAGTTCATAGTGTCGCAGGTTCAGGAGCCTCTGCGCGAGGAGGGTCTGGAATTCATCGGGTCGCATCCTATGGCGGGCACCGAGTACGCCGGATTCGTCTTTTCCAAATCGGATATGTTCGTCAATTCCAGCTATCTGCTGACTCCGGACGAAAAGACCGACAGGGAGAAGCTCAACGTCCTCAAAAAGCTGGCCTATTCCATAGGATTCAAGAAGGTCATCGAGACAGACCCGGTGACCCACGACCAGGCTATAGCCTACACTTCGCAGCTGGCCCACATCATTTCGAACTCATACATCAGGAGCACCACACTGCCTAAGGAAAAAGGCTTCAGCGCGGGCAGCTTCCTCGATATGACCAGGGTGGCACGGCTGGATGAAAATATGTGGTCAGATCTTTTCATATGCAATAAAAAGAATCTGCTGCACGAGATAGACCAGCTGCAGGATCATATAGGCGATCTGAGGACTGCTCTCGAGGCGGAAGACAAGCAGGCTCTCATGCAGCTGCTGCACAAGGGCCGCATGCTCAAGCAGCAGAATGTGGCAGAGAAGAGAATGATGGCCGAAGAAGACATGGACGACGGCTTCGACAAATAAAAGATCGGGAGCACGCGAAGTTTTATATATATTATGGAGAAAAAAGAAAATGTTAAGCACAACCAGCTATAAAGGCGGATTTGGAAACGTAACCCACGAGGAAGCGCTCCGCTTCAAGGCCAGAGAAGACAAGTTCATAGAAGATAACTCCCTCCAGCTCAAGGAGAACATGGACATAGAGAAGGAGCTCTATGACAAGTACAACGTAAAGCGCGGACTGAGAAACAAGAACGGCACCGGCGTATGCGTCGGCCTGACCCGTATCGCCGATGTACACGGCTATGATATAGACGAGAACGGCAAAAAGGTCCCGGTTCCCGGCAAGCTCTATTACAGGGGGATCAGCGTAGAGGACATCATAAAAGGCTGCTGGGCTGACGACAGGTTCGGCTACGAAGAGGCCAGCTTCCTCCTCCTGTTCGGCAGACTCCCTAACAGGGATGAGCTGAAGGAATACAAGGCGATACTGGGAGCAAGACGCCAGCTGCCACAGGGCTTCATCATCGACCATATCCTGACCAGCCCGTCCAAGAGCATCATGAACCAGCTGGCAAGAGAAGTCCTGGCCCTCTATTCCTACGATCAGCATCCTGACGATATCAATATCGAAAACGTATTCAGGCAGTCTATACTCCTGCTGGGATATTTCCCTACCCTGGTGGCATATTCCTATCAGGCAAAGCGCTCTCACTTCGACAAGCAGAGCATGCACCTCCACTATCCGGAGCCTGAGCTCTCGACAGCCGAGAACATCCTGAGGATGATAAGGCCGACAGGCGAATACACCGATATAGAAGCCAAGGTCCTCGATACCTGCCTGATCCTCCATGCTGAGCACGGCGGCGGCAACAACTCTACCTTCACTATCCACACGGTTTCATCCACTAATACCGACACCTATTCCGCGATCGCTGCCGGCATAGGCTCACTCAAAGGACCTCGTCACGGCGGTGCCAGCAGATCAGTCATATATATGATGAACGATCTCAAGGAAAACGTATCTGATATCAGGGATTTTGACCAGATAGACAGATACCTCCGCAGGGTAGCCCGCGGAGAAGCGAACGATGGCTCAGGTCTTATATACGGTGTAGGCCATGCTATTTACACTATCACAGATCCGAGAGCCCAGCTCCTCAAGGGTATGGCGAAAAAGATCGCTAAGGAAAAGGGCCTAATGGACGAGTTCAGAGTCTACGATTATATCGAGAACAATGCCTCCAGGATCCTCTCAGAGTATCTGGGCACAGAGATACAGGTACCTGCCAACATCGATCTCTATTCCGGCTTCGTTTACAGGGCGCTCGGCATCCCTATGGATCTGGTAACGCCTATGTTCGCTACTGCCAGAGTAGCAGGCTGGTGCGCTCACCGCATCGAGGAAGTATCCGGCGACAACAAGATCATCCGTCCTGCCTATCAGTGGATCGCGGATTATCACGATTACAAGCCTATCAAAGACAGGTAAGATACCATTGCCCTGCCGGGGCAGAAGAAAAGTCATATATCAACAGAATAAAAAATACGTCAGCTCCGCTGACAGAGAAAAGGGGGTGTCTCAAAAGTAGCAATCTGCTACTGATGGGGCACCTCCTCTTTTGGTGTTGAAATTCCAAAGGAAATCTGCGATCAATACAATTTTGGATTTTCACTGCGAATTCGTATTTCCGCAAAAAATGCGTACTCTAACCATAGGACCATCTGAAGGCTGATCGTTTTACAGTCCGCGGAGCGGACACGGAAAAACTCATAATTTTCTGCTTTTCCGGTATTGGGACGGAAGCATGCCTTCCTTGCGTTTAAAGACCTTCGAGAAATACGAGGAATCAGAAAAATTCAGATCCATGGCGATTTCATATATTGGGGCATCCGAATAAAGCAGCATGTTTTTGGAAGGCTGAATTTTGAGATTCGTGATGTAATCCGTGAATGATATACCTGTCTTCTGTTTGAAATAGCGGCTGAAGTATTTTTCGCTAAAGCCGAACATAGAAGCAGTATCCTTTACGGTCAGGTCTTCAAGAAAATGCTGATCGATATAGTCGAGAATATTCTGAATGCTGTCTGTATATTCGGCGCGGCCGGACGATGAAGGAGCGGATTTGTTTATTTCCTTTATTACCTGATCCAGACTGGCATATAGATCATCAGGAGCAACCGGCTTGAGAAGAAAGTCTGCCACCTTGTATTTCACAGCCTGCTGGGCATATGAAAAGTCATTGTAGGCTGTTATGATGATTGTTTTAACATTGGGCAGAAAGTTAATGATCTCATGCTGTGCATCAAGCCCGCTGCACTGCGGCATCGAGATATCCATAAGTATTATATCCGGCATGTGCTGACGGGCCATTTTTACAGCATCTGTGCCTGTGGCAGCGTCACCGACAAACCGTATGTTGGAATATCTGCGCTGTATAATCACTGTATAATCATATGAAGGGCTTTGCGTTCAAGCGGTTCATCTTCACAGATCAGTAATTTGTACATAAATATCCGAAGTCCCTTCTCTTTCCTCTGTATCACGAAATTCTCTCTGCCTTCTGACAGATTGCTGTTACGCGCGCTCCGCGCGCATGAATGCGCCGGGCGGTCTTCAGTGGAATATGACAGGCAGCAGAAGGGTCAGCTTTGTAAAAGATCCTGTAATGCTTTCCACTGTGATACCGTAGCGGCTGCCGTATATGGTCTTTATCCGAAGCTGTGTGTTTGCAAGGCCAAGACCGTGGTCAGGATTATCTTCTATGCGTCCGGCATCAAGGTCGGCAATGATTTCCGCAGGCATGCCGCAGCCGTTGTCCCGTATTATTATCTCCAGCTCTTTTCCGCGCGAGCCGCGCCGTTTTCTTATCGTTATGTCGACCTGGCCGTCTGATGTACAGTCCTTAAGGCCGTGTATTATAGCATTTTCAACAAGAGGCTGCAGAGTCATGCTGGGTATACGGCAGTCATTGAGACTGCTGTCTGTGCGTATATCAAATTTTATGCGGCTGCCCAGCCTCAGTTTCTGTATGTTCAGATAATGGCCGAGGTTGTCAAGCTCCTGAGCGATTGTTACAGTATCTGTCTGCGTTTTTACAGTATATCTGAGATAATCGGACAAATCGTATATGAGCTGCTCTGTTTCAGGCGCATCCTCTATCATAGCAGTACGGGCTATGGAGTTGAGAGCATTGAAAAGGAAATGAGGATTCATCTGAGCCTGTATGCGTTTCAGAGTCTGCTCTGTGACTATCTGCTGCAGACGTATACGCTCCATGGTTTCTTCTGACAGTCTCTGCTGCATCAGTGATTTGTAGCCTTCTTCCGCCATGAATTCCGAAAGAAAACCGTAAAAACGCAGTGATTTCTGCAGGTATTCACCTGTAACAACATCAAGTTCAGCCACAGCGCTGTCAAGTTTTTTCTCTTCTATCCCAAAACGCTCCGCGAGCTTAGCAGTGTTTACAAGCGGTCTGTCTGATTCGCGTATGAGAACCTGTCCTCCCAGAACTCCGCCTATGGCTCGACCCTCGACTATGATGGGTACGGCGCAGTCCTTTATGCCGCAGTGACAGTTGTAGATAATTGAGCGTCCCTGTTCTATGGAGGCGTGAAGGGCGTTTCTGTCGCATTCAATGCAGCCTTTCATGCCCTTGTCAGAGGATCTGATCAGGCGGCAGAAAGATGTGAAGTTGCTGAGCGAGGATATAGGTGTTCCGTCAGGATTAACCGTGACTACTGAAAAGTTGACTATATCGGACAGACCGGACTGGATTCTGCTGATATCTTCTTTATCCAGCAGTTTCTCAAGCGTAAACTCAACAGCTGTATCCATGCAAATACCTCCGGAAATCAGGCAATTGGAAGCAATAAGTTAATTTACTATACCGTATTAATGTAATTGTTTCAAACGTGATTTGGTATTCTCCTGCGCTGGCTGATCACCGGCGTATGGTAAAATTTCCACCTGAAAATGGCGTAAAATGCATGTTTTTGGCTGCGAAAAGCGAAAAATTACCAGATCGAGTCAGAAAATAGTGCGATAAACAGGCACCAGATTTCCAGTGTATAAAGTAGTGGCATGTTAATATTTTCGCAGGTAATAACGCAGACTGCGTCTGGATGCGTCTGTCATCTGAAGCACAGAAAGCAGGCACCAGAAGCAGTGATTTAAGACAGACGGCAGGCGGCATGGCAGGCCGTTCTGGCAAAACAGGAGATTTCAGCATGGATAACGAACTGATCAACAGCATACTGAGCTCTGTAGGCAGTACAGATACAGACATGCCTGCAGAAGAAGGTCCGATAAGGAGCAATCTGACCGAATTTATCGGTACAGGTACAGGCGATACAATCGGTCTTGTCATCGCCAACCTTGACTATCACATCAGGGAGAGTATAGATCTGGCTCCTCAATATCGCTCTATAGGCATCGTGAGTTCCAGAACAGGCGGAGCACCTCACGTCATGGCTGCGGACGAGGCTGTAAAAGCGACGAACACCATTATTAAAAGTGTCGAGTTCTGCCGCGATACAAAGGGCGGGGCCGGACATGGCAGCACGATAATATTTGCGTCAGAGGATGTGGCTGATTCAAGGCGTGCAGTGGAAGTCATGCTTTCAGTGCTTGACAGGCAGTTCATGAATGTCTACGGCAATGATGCAGGACATATTGAACTGCACGCTTCGGCACGTGCCAGTTATGCCTTGGAGGCAGGCTTCGGAGCACCTGTGGGTAAAGCATTCGGAATCACAGTGGGGGCACCGGCTGCCATAGGCATGCTTATGGCTGATGCAGCTCTGAAAACAGCAGACGTGGATCTGGTATCTTATTCAAGCCCTCAGGTCGGAACATGCTATTCAAATGAGATCATCATAACGTTTTCAGGCGATTCGGGTGCCGTTAGGCAGGCGGTTGATGCTGCGGGCGAAGTTGGCATGTCCCTGCTGGGAAGCATGGGGAGCAGACCGCAGCCGACCATACCGCACGATGATAAATAGAGAATGCAGTCATGGAAGGAGAGGGACAGACATATGAATAAGAAGGGCACGATGGCTCAGTATATGGCTGAGTTCTTCGGGACGTTTTTCTTTGTCACCATAGGACTCGGTTCTGTTGCAGTCATGGTGCTGGACATGAGCGATATAGACTATCCGTTTATGGCAGTCTGCTGGGGCGGCGGCATAACGCTTGCGATTTATATGGTCGGCAGTGTGAGCGGAGCTCACATGAACCCTGCGGTTACAGTGGCTACAGCGCTTTTCGGAGGATTTGACAGGCGTAAAGTATTCGGATATATAGTTGCGCAGATCATAGGAGCATTCTGTGCGGCAGCAGTCATATATCTTGTTTTTTCTGCGAGGATAGATGCATACGAAGCTGCGAACGGCTGGGTGCGCGGTACATCGGAAGGGACAGGCGCCATGGGCATATTTGTGACTGGTGCGGCTGGCGGAATTTCTATGTGGAAGACTTTTATTGTCGAGATGATAGATACTGCTGCTCTTGTGCTGACTGTTTTTGCTGTCACTGACGGAGGTAACGGATCAGCGCCGAAATCGGGCATAGGCGCCATCGCTATAGGCGCCAGCGTGACATTCTGCGGCATAGCACTGGGACCGGCCACCGGATTTGCCATGAATCCGGCAAGAGATCTGGGACCGAGGATATTTATAACCCTTGCAGGCTGGGGCGGTACAGCATGGGGCGAAAACCTCTATGGCCTTGTAGTTCCGATTTTCGCTACACTGTCAGGCGGCATACTCGCAGGAGCTGTCTATACAAAGATCATAAAAAAGCAGTTCGATCTCGTATAGGATGTTATTCCCAGATCATTATTCAGGGATAATGATGAACTGGGCAGTGATAAAATACCAAATCTATTTCATAATTAAATACGGAGGCCTTAAAGATGATACATAACCTGGATATAGGACCGGTAGAAAAGAGCCCGAGAATCGACAGACTCATAGACAATCTCTACAGAGACTTGCCTAAGGTGGAATCGGAGAGAGCAGTTCTGGTGACAGAATCATATAAAAAGACGGAAGCGCTGCCGATCATACTAAGAAGGGCAAAGGCTCTTGAACACATACTGAAGAATATGACAATAGTCATACGCGATGAAGAACTCATTGTCGGCAATCTCACGACCGCTCCGCGGTCAACGTCGATATTCCCGGAATTCTCCAACAAATGGCTGCTCGATGAATTCAGCACCCTGGAACAGCGTACAGGAGACCCGTTTACGATTGATCCTGCAGATCAGAAAGCTTTGGAGGAAATCATTCCATACTGGGATGGAAAAACTGTAAATGAGCTGGCAACTGAGCTGATGTTCGAGGATACAAAGACGGCTATGGATCACAATGTGTTCACAGTCGGAAATTACTATTTCAACGGTGTCGGTCATATAGGCGTTGACTATGAAAAAGTTCTGAAAAAGGGCTTCAGCGGTATAATCTCTGAAGCTCAGGATGCCCTGAACCGTCTGGACAAAACGCTGCCGGAGGCGACAGAGAAGGGACATTTCCTAGAGGCAGTGATAATCAGCTGCAACGCAGCCATAGATTTCGCACATAGATTCGCCGATCTGGCTGAAAAAATGGCGGCTGAAGAGAGAGATCCAAGACGCGGAGATGAATTGAGGACAATTTCAGCCAACTGCCGCAGAGTGCCGGAATTCCCGGCTGAGAGTTTCTACGAGGCCTGCCAGTCATTCTGGTTTGTTCAGGCCATCATCCAGATAGAATCAAACGGCCATTCCATATCGCCTCTGCGCTTCGATCAGTACATGTATCCGTATTATAAGGCTGATATCGATAAGAGGCGCCTGCTGAAGAGTGAGGCTCAGGAACTGCTGGACTGCCTGTGGGTAAAGCTTAACGACGTCAATAAAATCAGAGACCTGGCATCTACAAAGGGATTCGGAGGCTATCCGATGTTTCAGAACCTGATTGTAGGCGGCCAGGATATGGATGGACTTGATGCCACAAATGAGCTTTCCATAGCATGTCTGGAGGCTACGCAGCATACAAAACTGCCTCAGCCATCTATCTCAATACGTGTATGGAATGGCACTCCTAACGAACTGCTGATCAAGGGTGCCGAAACATCAAGAGTCGGTCTGGGTATGCCGGCATACTATAACGATGAGGTTATCATTCCTGCCATGGTCAGCCGGGGAGTTTCTATCGAGGATGCGAGAGATTACGGCGTGATAGGGTGCGTAGAGCCTCAGAAGGGCGGAAAGACTCAGGGCTGGCATGATGCAGCTTTCTTCAACATGGTCAAAGTACTTGAACTGGTCATGAATAACGGAATGCTGGATGGAGTGCGCATAACACCTGAGACAGGTGAGTTCTCATCATTTACAGACTTTGATCAGATACTTGATGCTTATCAGAAGCAGATGGAATACTGCGTGCGTTTCCTGGTAAATGCCGACAACTCCGTTGACATAGCGCACGGCATGAGGGCTCCGCTGCCGTTCCTGTCTTCAATGGCTGACGACTGCATAGCAAAGGGCAGGGCTCTCGAAAACGGTGGCGCTCACTATAATTTCACAGGTCCTCAGGGTGTGGGAGTCGCCAACGTGGGTGATTCGCTCATGAGCATAAAAAAGCTTGTCTTCGAGGGCGGAAAATACACACTTGCACAGATAAAGCAGGCAGTGGATGACAACTTCGGCGAAGGCGGAGCATCATCAGATAAAGTCAGAAAAGTACTGGAGGAAGTGGTCCGCCGCATCAAGGCAGATGGAAATTCGCTTACGCCTGCCCAGTTAAGAAACATAGCCGAAGTTACGGTAAAGACAGTCGGAGCACCAGAAAAGAATGCGGATTACAGCGGACTTCTGAACGATCTGGACAGCGTTCCTAAATTCGGAAATGATCTGGAGGAACCTGATGACCTTGCCCGTTTTGCGGCTCTGACATACTGCCGCGAGGTTGAAAAATATACGAATCCGAGAGGCGGAAAGTTCCAGCCGGGACTTTATCCTGTATCAGCAAATGTTCCGATGGGAGAACAGACCGGAGCGACACCTGACGGCAGAAGGGCGGGAGAGCCTCTGGCAGACGGCGTATCTCCGGTATCCGGCAGAGACACAAACGGACCTACAGCTGCGGCAAATTCAGTTGCTCATCTTGATCACATGATCGCTTCAAACGGAACACTCTTCAATCAGAAGTTCCATCCATCAGCATTGAGCGGCAGAGAGGGGCTGGAGAAGCTGGCTGCCCTCATCCGCGGATTTTTCGACGAAAAGGGCATGCACGTTCAGTACAACGTGGTAAGCAGAGAGACGCTGATAGAAGCACAGAAACACCCGGACAAGTACAAGGGGCTCGTGGTAAGAGTAGCAGGATACAGCGCACATTTCGTTTATCTGGATAAAAGTCTTCAGGACGATATAATAAACAGAACAGAGCAGGTATTCTAAGGAGGTCCGCCATGAGCCTTAACTGCTACAGTGTCAGAGGAGTTGTGTCTGAAATACAGAGATTTTCAGTACACGACGGACCGGGTATACGTACGCTGGTGTTTCTGAAAGGCTGTCCGCTCAGATGCAGGTGGTGCT
Source organism: Bacillota bacterium (assembly GCA_028724585.1). Classification (GTDB taxonomy): domain Bacteria; phylum Bacillota; class Clostridia; order Peptostreptococcales; family Anaerovoracaceae; genus RUG708. The sequence goes on from JAQYCQ010000021.1 coordinate 11,530, forward strand.
GCAATCCGGAAAATCTGTCCAGAGAACCTCAGTATATGATGGTCGGAGGAAAGGAAAAGCTCATCGGCAGAGAGATGTCTGTAAAAGAAGTGATGAAAGAAGTCTGCAAGGACCTCATCTATTACAGACGTTCGGGCGGAGGCATCACCATTTCAGGGGGTGAATGCCTTCTGCAGTATAGATTCACTGCCTCACTTTTGGAGGCTGCAAAGCTGGAAGGCTTTACGACCGCAATAGAGACGTCGTCATTTGCAGGAGAGAGAGCTCTTGAGACTGTTCTTCCATGGGTGGATACAGCGCTCTGCGATATAAAGCACGTTGATGATGAAAAACATATTATGTTCACGGGTCAGTCTAACAGACTGATACTGGAGAATATAGGAAAGATAGGTATTTCTGATGCAGATCTCATCATCCGTGTACCTGTCATTCCAGGCTTTAATGACACGGAAGAAGAAATATCAGATATAGCACATTATGCGGCCGGTATCAGGGGTGTGAAAAAGCTGCATCTTCTGCCATACCACAGACTCGGAGAATCGAAATACAAGGGACTTGGCATGGAATATTCGCTTGAAGACACAGAGCCGCTGTCGCCTGAGCGTATGGAAATACTGCTGGCTGCGGCCAGAACATCCGGTCTGCCATGCCAGGTCGGCGGCTGATAAAGGAAACAATAGGTTAATACATATATTTATAGCAAGAGGCTCAGTACGAGCCTCTTTTTTCGTAACTGAACAGCAGACAGCAGAATTATGTATGCAGCGGCTCAAGGAGAGAGTGCCGGTGACCATCTGAATTTCCCCAAAAATTATGCTATAATTTTCAGTGACTTTACAGGACAGCGGCAGCTCCGCTGCCGGATGCCGGCGGAGCCGGCAGATATGCGGAGGGAGGACAGCCCATGGATTTTAAACTTCATTCGGAATACGCGCCTACAGGCGACCAGCCTCAGGCTATAGACGCTGTCGTTAAGGGATTAAAAGCGGGCAAAAAGCATCAGACCATACAGGGTGTCACCGGATCCGGCAAGACATTCACCATGGCCAACATCATAGAGCAGATAAACAGGCCCACGCTGGTGATCTCTCACAACAAGACTCTGGCAGCCCAGCTCTACGGGGAGTTCAAGGAGTTCTTTCCTGAGAACGCCGTAGAGTACTTCGTATCTTACTACGACTACTACCAGCCGGAAGCCTATGTGCCTTCGACTGATACATATATCGAGAAGGACTCTCAGATAAACGACGAGATAGAGAAGCTCAGGCATTCTGCCACTTCATCGCTCTTCGAGAGGCGTGACGTCATCATAGTAGCCAGTGTTTCCTGCATATACGGTTTAGGAAGCCCTTTCGAGTACCAGAAGCAGATGCTGTCTCTGAGGCCGGGCATGGAGAAAAGCCGCCGCGAGATCATGGAGCAGCTGACTGCTGACCAGTATGTGAGGAATGATATAGAATTCGAGCGCGGGACCTTCCGCGTTAGGGGCGATATCATAGATATCTATCCGGCGGGCGCCGAAGCAGCTGTCCGTGTCGAGCTTTTCGGCGACGAGATAGACTCTATAAAAGAAATAGATCCGGTGACAGGCGAGGTGACCGGAGTCAGGAACCATATCTCTATCTTTCCGGCCTCCCATTACGTAACTTCGAAGGAGCGTATAGACGAGGCCTGTGTTTCCATAGAGGAAGAGCTGGAAGACAGGATAGCTGAGTTCAAAAAGCAGGATAAGCTCCTCGAGGCGCAGAGGATAGAGCAGAGGACACGCTACGATATAGAGATGCTCCGCGAGGTCGGCACCTGCAAGGGGGTAGAGAACTACTCCAGGCACCTGAACGGCCTGCCGCCCGGAGCGCGCCCTTATACACTCATAGACTACTTCCCTGACGACCTGCTCATCATGGTAGATGAGTCTCATATCATGCTCCCGCAGCTGAGGGGCATGTACGCCGGCGACCGTTCCAGGAAGCAGTCTCTGGTAGACTACGGCTTCAGGCTGCCTTCGGCTCTGGACAACAGGCCGCTCAATTTCAATGAGTTTGAGGACCTTACAGACCAGATAGTCTATGTCAGCGCGACGCCGGGCGACTACGAGCTGGAGATGTCGGGAGAGGACGGTATAGTCCAGCAGATCATCAGACCTACAGGCCTCCTGGATCCTGAGATAGAGGTCAGGAAGACCGAGGGCCAGATAGATGACCTGATAGGGGAGATAAACGCCACTACAGACAAGGGCGAGAGAGTCCTTGTGACGACGCTGACAAAGAAGATGGCGGAAAGCCTGACAGAGTACCTGAAAGACGCCGGTATCCGTGTCAGGTACCTGCATTCGGACATAGACACTCTTGAGAGGACAGAGATCATCAGAGATCTGAGAGCCGGAGAATTCGATGTCCTGGTAGGCATAAATCTGCTCAGGGAGGGTCTTGATATTCCTGAGGTATCGCTTGTAGCTATACTGGACGCCGACAAGCAGGGCTTTCTGAGGAACGAAAGGTCTCTGATACAGACTATAGGCAGGGCGGCGAGAAACGCCCACGGCCATGTCATAATGTATGGCGATACTGTAAGCCCTCAGATGAGACAGGCTATAGACATAACCGCCCACAGGAGGAAGATACAGCAGAAGTACAACAGGGAGCACAATATCACTCCTAAGACTATCAAGAAGTCGGTGCGCCCGGCTCTGGAAGCGGTTAAGGCCGCGGAGGAATCGGATATCTACATGACAGACCTGAAGCCGGCGGAGATGTCTCAGAAGCAGCTGAAGGATTACGCGGAAAAGCTGAAGAGAGAGATGGAGGCGGCAGCGGAGTCCCTGCAGTTCGAGCAGGCCGCTCTGCTGAGAGACAGGTATTTCGAGATAAAGTCCAGGCTGTGATATACGGTCTGAGCGCCGCAGGCGCTCTGTCCGCGGAGCGGACGGAGGATCCGGATCTGTTGATATATATGATTTACGAGGTATAGATGAGCGAGAAAAATATAAGGATAAAAGGGGCTAACGAGAACAACCTGAAAAATGTGAGCCTTGAGATACCGAGGGACGAGCTGGTGGTATTCACCGGCCTGTCGGGCTCGGGCAAGTCTACGCTGGCTTTCGATACGATCTACGCGGAAGGCCAGAGGAGATATATGGAGAGTGTTTCGGCATATGCCAGGCAGTTCCTGGGTCAGATGGAGAAGCCGGATGTGGAGTCTATAGAAGGGCTTTCGCCGGCTATATCTATAGACCAGAAAACTACCAGCAAGAACCCGCGTTCCATAGTAGGCACGGTGACTGAGATCTACGATTATCTGAGGCTGCTGTACGCCAGGGTAGGCACACCCCACTGCCCTATCTGCGGCAGGGAGATATCCAGCCAGTCGGTGGACCAGATAACGGATATGATCATGGATTATCCGGAAAGGACCAGGGTCATGGTCATGGCGCCGGTGGTGAAGCAGAAAAAAGGCGAGCACAAGAAGATATTCGAGAGGATCAAAAGGGACGGCTTCAACAGGGTCAGGGTGGACGGCGAGATGTTCAGCCTTGACGAAGACCAGATAAAGCTGGAGAAGACTAAGAAACACACGATAGAGATCGTTGTAGACAGAGTGATCGTAAAAGAGGGAGCCGAAGGCCGTATCTCAGAGGCTGTCGAGCTGGCTATCCAGCAGGGAGAGGGCCTTGTCCTGGCTTCAGTAAAAGAGCCGGACAGCGAGGACTACGCGGACAGGCTTTTCAGCACTAAGTTCGCCTGCCCTGAGCACGGTGTGACTATAGGCGAGATGGAGCCGAGGACTTTCTCTTTCAACAATCCATACGGGGCCTGCCCGGAATGCAACGGGATAGGCTTCATACAGCACGTGGATCCGGACATCATAGTGGACAGTCCTGAGAAGAGCATTGACAAAGGGGCTTTCAACAAGTCATTTGGAATGTTCGATGAAATGTCCTATTACTCCAGATCCACTAGAGCGCTGGCTGACGAGTACGGTGTCGATACTTCTTTGCCTTACAAAGACCTGCCTGACGATTTCAAGAACGATCTGATGTACGGCACCGAAGGCCGGCAGATAGATTACTACTATGTGAACCATTCCGGCGAGGAAGTCCACAGGAGAGCCAAGTTCGAGGGTATCGTCAGCAATCTGGAGCGCAGGTACCAGCAGACGAATTCGGCTTTTATCAAAGAAAAGATAGAAAAGTTCATGACCGTGAAGCCGTGCAGGAAATGCGGAGGAGAGAGGCTGCGTCCTGAGGTCCTTGCCGTTACGGTGGGCGGGATAAACATCATGGAATTCTGCCATATGACTGTCAGGGATGAGCTGAATTTCCTTGATGAGCTGAAGCTGGACAGCAGGAAGGCTATCATAGCAAGGCTGATCATAAAGGAGATCAGGAGCCGGCTGACTTTCCTGTCGGACGTAGGACTTGAGTATCTGACTCTCTCCAGGTCGGCGGCTACCCTTTCCGGAGGCGAATCTCAGAGGATAAGGCTGGCTACACAGATCGGGTCCGGCCTTGTCGGAGTCCTCTATATACTCGACGAGCCGAGCATAGGCCTTCACCAGAGAGATAACGACAGGCTGCTGGCTACCCTGCGACACCTGACAGACATAGGCAATACGCTCATAGTCGTCGAGCACGACGAGGATACCATGTACGCGGCGGACCACATAGTGGATATAGGTCCGGGAGCGGGCATACATGGCGGAAATATAGTCGCCCAGGGTACGGTAGAGGATATAAAAGCCTGCCCTGAGTCCATAACCGGACAGTATCTGTCGGGGAAAAGAAAGATAGAGGTTCCTGCGGAGCGCCGCAAGGGGAACGGCCAGTTCATCACTGTAAGAGGCGCGGCAGAGAATAACCTTAAGAACATAGACGTCAGCTTCCCCCTGGGTACCTTTACCTGCGTTACGGGAGTTTCCGGTTCCGGCAAGAGCAGCCTTGTCAACGAGATACTGGCTAAGGGACTTGCCCAGAAGATAATGAGGGCAGGCGCGCAGCCAGGCAAATGCGAGGGCATAGAAGGCTGGGAGCAGATAGACAAGATCATAAACATAGACCAGTCGCCTATAGGCCGTACGCCGAGATCTAATCCGGCTACCTATACCGGAGTATTTACGCATATCCGCAATCTCTTTGCGGAGACTCAGGACGCCAAGATGCGCGGCTTCTCCAAGGGCAGGTTCAGCTTCAACGTAAAAGGCGGCAGATGCGAATCCTGCAGCGGAGACGGGATCATAAAGATAGAGATGAACTTCCTTCCGGATGTGTATGTACCCTGCGAGGTCTGTCACGGCAAGCGCTACAACAGGGAAACTCTCGAGGTAAAATATAAAGGAAAAAATATCAGCGATGTCCTGGAGATGAACGTGGAGGAGGCGCTAAAGTTCTTCGAGAACATACCGCCTATAAAGCGCCAGCTGCAGACGCTGAACGATGTCGGCCTCGGCTATATAAAGCTGGGCCAGCCGTCCACCCAGCTTTCCGGCGGCGAAGCTCAGCGCATCAAGCTGGCTGCAGAGCTTTCAAAGCGTATGACAGGAAAGACTCTGTACGTGCTGGACGAGCCGACCACAGGTCTCCATTTCGCTGATGTGGACAAGCTGCTCCAGGTCCTGCAGAAGCTTGTGGATGCCGGGAACACAGTTCTGGTCATAGAACATAATCTGGACGTCATCAAGTGCGCTGACCATATCATCGATCTCGGGCCGGAAGGCGGAGACAGGGGAGGGACTGTCGTGGTACAGGGAACCCCTGAAGAAGTCGCGGCCTGTGAAACATCTTATACGGGAAAATACCTTAAAAAATTCCTTGAAAAGTAGTAGAATGTCGATGTGTCATGACATATTGTCCGATGAGATGTCATGACAACTTTTTGACAAGAAGTTAAAAAGCATTTTATCTATAGTTAACTTATCAAAGGCAGTTGACATATCAAACAGTTTTTTATACAGTAAGAACAATAACTGTCGAAAACTGCGGCTGACGGCCGCATGGGAGGATGAAATAAAATGCAGATAAACGAATCAGGGCACGGAGAATATCCACAGCTCAATAACACGATGCTGACTGATTACTATGAACTGACCATGGCGAACGGATATTTCGAGTCAGGCATGGCAGATGACATCGGTTACTTCGACATGTTCTTCAGGAAGATCCCTGACGGAGGCGGCTTCGCCATCATGGCCGGAGTAGAGCAGCTGGTAAGCTACATGAAGAACCTGACGTTCACAGATGAGGATATAGAATTCCTGCGCGGCAAGGGCGAGTTCTCGGAAGGCTTTCTCGATTATCTTAAGAACTTCAGATTCGAGTGCGACGTATGGGCGGTTCCTGAAGGAACTCCTATATTCCCTTACGAACCGATCGTAACAGTAAGGGGACCTATCATCCAGACACAGATGCTGGAGACATTCCTGCTCCTCACCATCAACCACCAGACACTGATCGCTACAAAGACCAACAGGATAGTAAGGGCAGCAAAGGGCCGCGGCGTTATGGAATTCGGCAGCAGGAGAGCTCAGGGCGCTTCCGCCGCTGTACTCGGAGCGAGAGCGGCATATATAGGCGGGGCTGTTGGAACAGCCTGCACTATCGCTGACGAGATCTACGGCATCCCTGCTATGGGTACTATGGCTCACAGCTGGGTACAGTCATTCGACACAGAGCTGGAAGCTTTCGAAAGGTTCGCTGATCTCTTCCCTAACAACTGCGTACTGCTCATAGATACATATGACGTCCTTAAATCGGGACTTCCTAACGCAATCAAGGTATTTAAGGAAAAGAACCCTGCTAAGAAAGGTATCAGGATAGACAGCGGAGATATTACATATCTTTCGAAAAAATGTCGTCAGATCCTTGACGAAGCAGGCCTTCAGGACTGCAGCATCGTAGCATCCAACTCCTTCGACGAGTACGTCATAAGAGGCATTATGGATGAAGGCGCTCAGGTAGATTCCTTCGGAGTAGGCGAACGCCTGATCACTGCCGAGTCAAACCCTGTATTCGGCGGCGTTTACAAGCTGTCAGCTATTGAGAAGGACGGAAAGATCGTCCCTAAGATCAAGGTCAGCGAAAATACTGAGAAGATCACAAACCCTGGCTACAAGAAGGTCTATAGAATCTTCGACAAGGATACTCACAAAGCTCTGGGCGATGTCGTAACACTGGCTGACGACAGAGTTCCTGACGGCGAGCCGTTCGAGATCTTCGACCCTGAGTTCGTATGGAAACGCAAGATCATCGATAACTACGAGATCCGCGAGCTCCAGGTGCCTATCTTCGAGCACGGCGAACTCGTTTACGAGCTCCCTGAGCTTAAGGATATAAGGGATTTCTGCCACGAAGAGATCGACAATCTCTGGGACGAGATAAAGAGATTCGAGAATCCTCACGGCTATTACGTAGACCTTTCAAAGAGACTCTGGTCCCTTAAGAACAGGCTCCTTAACGAGCACGGAAAGACTCTGGAGCATACAGAACAGAAATAGGCGTCCTGCCAGGCAGGACTATGTCCGCGGAGCGGACGTAAACAGAGAAAAATAATAAGGCGGCCCGGCTGATCGAGATGATCGGCCGGGCCGCTTTCGCTTACCGCGATGAGCGGTATTTATTTTCTTTTAGATCTATCTGAGCAAAGCCGCTTATTTGATGACTCTTACCCAGCCTTCCGGACCTTCGATCTTGCACTGCTGGATACCTGTGATAGTATCATAGAGCTTCTTGAGGACAGGACCCATTTCGTCCATGCCGCTAGGGAACTTGATCTCATTGCCGTGGTCGTTTACGCAGCCTACAGGTGAGATGACAGCAGCAGTACCGCAGAGACCGCACTCAGCGAAGTCCTTGACCTCGTCGAAGCGTACCGGGCGCTCCTCAGTCTTCATGCCGAGCATTTCCTTGGCGATGTACATGAGCGAACGGCGGGTTACTGAAGGAAGAATGCTGTCTGACTTAGGAGTGACTACAGTACCGTCCTTTGTTACGAAGATGAAGTTTGCGCCGCCTGTCTCTTCTACATAAGTCCTTGTAGCAGGGTCCAGGTACATGTTCTCAGCGAATCCCTCGTTGTGGGCTGTGATGATAGCGTGGAGGGACATAGCGTAGTTGAGGCCTGCCTTGATGTGGCCTGTGCCGTGAGGGGCTGCTCTGTCGAAATCGCTGACCTTGATAGTGATAGGCTTGATGCCGCTCTTGAAGTAAGGTCCTACAGGAGTAGTCAGGATCCTGAACTGGTACTCGTCAGCAGGCTTAACGCCGATTACCGGTGAGCTGGCGATCATGTAAGGCCTCAGATATAATGAAGCGCCTGATCCGAAAGGAGGAACCCATGCTTCGTTAGCGAGGATGACCTTGTCAACAGCTTCCAGGAACTTTTCCTTTGGATAAGGAGGCATTTCCAGTCTCTCTGCTGAATCCATCATTCTTTCAGCGTTGAGGTCAGGACGGAAAGCAACGATGTGTCCGTCTTCAGTAGTGTAAGCCTTGAGTCCTTCGAAGCACTCCTGAGCGTACTGGAAAACGCCTGCGCACTCGTTGAGCACGATGTTAGGATCTGATGTGAGCTCGCCTTCGTCCCACTTGCCGTCTTTGAAATTAGCTACGAATCTGTAGTCTGTTGGCTGGTATGCAAATGTGAGATTACCCCAGTCGATATTCTTCTTTTCCATTGTCTGTCACTCCTTATTTATGGTAAAAACCTGTGTGAAATACTATATGACTTATATAAAATTGAAGATACGATACAAATACATATAGTGATTATTATTATAGGTCTCCGTTTTTTTGCTGTCAAGAAATCGGAATGCATTAATGCAATAAAGTATAAAAGCAGGCTCTCCGACGACTCCGTCGACATGCCGCGCTCCGCGCGTATGAGCAATATAGGAATATAATAGTAAATAGAAGAAAAATAACTGTCAAAGGATTAACCTAGAAAAAGAATCGGTAAATATTGTATACTTGATGGAAAGCGGATTGTATTATTGGGAATTATGATAAAATAGAACATCAATATTTCCAGACGGCCGAATATCAGAGATGAGGAATCGGTGGGGTCAGACGGTAAAGATCATTATCATCAGGAGTTATTCGCAAAATATTTTTTTATTTACGTAAAATACCTGCTTTAAATGTTTCTCTATGTTCATTTTCTAATGATTTTATTATTGTTTTTCCCCTGTTATGTGATATATTGAATTTTGTACAGCAGGAAAGGACTCTGCTTTTCTGCGGTTAAAAGGTATTATTATCTATTTTTGATGAAGGAGGTGATCGAGGTTGAGTTTGAATGAAGAACTGTCTGAAAAACTGGCGTATAAGATGATAGATATCATTCCAGGTTCCGCGACGTTCAAGGTTCCCCAGTCATGTATCGTAACATGGGGAGTAATGCTTGCGCTCGTGCTCCTGGCTATTTTCTTTACCAGAAAAATGGAAATCGTTCCTAAAGGCAGGCAGGCACTTCTTGAAAGCTTCATAGGTATGCTTTACAAAGTGTTCTACGGTATCCTCGGAGAACGCGGTAAAAAGTTTATCCCTTATCTGCTTACAGTCATTCTCTATCTTGGCGTATCTAACATGCTTGGCCTGATCGGCATAGCGCCGCCGACCAAGGATATGAACGTTACAGCGGGTCTTGCCCTTATTAGTATCGTCCTGGTCATATACGCAGGCATACAGAAGAGAAGCTTCGGCGGATGGATAAAACATTTTGCATATCCAAATCCTATCATTACCCCTCTTAATGTACTCGAGATCGGTATAAAGCCGCTGTCGTTATGCATACGACTTTACGGAAACATTCTCGGAGCGTATATCATCATGGAACTGATCATTTACTGCATTCCAGCTGTTGTACCGCTCGCTGCCAGCGCATACTTCGATATATTCGACGGTCTGCTGCAGGCATTCGTATTCTGTTTCCTGACTACGATGTACCTTAATGAGGCAATGGAGGACGAAGACAGATAAAGGTTTTCAGCCTGTTCAGTCAAATTTACCCGGAAGCCGCTTTTTTCACGAATATTTCCGTGAAAAAAACAGCGGCATCAGAAATCAGACAACAATTCCTTTAATTTATTTTTAAAGATTTTTAGGAGGATCAATTATTATGGCTACTGGTTTAATCGCAATCGGCGCTGGTATCGCAGTACTTACTGGTTTTGGCGGCGGAATCGGAATCGGAATCGCAACTTCAAGAGCATCTGAGGCAGTTGCTAGACAGCCTGAAGCAAGCGGTAAAGTAAACGCAACACTGATACTCGGCTGCGCACTCGCAGAGGCAACCGCTATTTACGGCCTCGTAGTAGCTCTTCTTATCATAGTAATGCTCGGCTAGCATGCCGGCGCTCGTGAATCTGTCCGCGGAGCGGACGGAGGATTTATCAATGATAACTAAAGAAGATGTATTGGAGGCAAAAGCGTGCTCACGTTAAATTGGAATGTCTTCTGGATCGTATTCAATATTATCGTGCTCTACCTGCTTCTCAGGATCTTCCTCTTCAAGCCTATTAAGAACATCATGGAAAAGCGTACAGAGCTCATCCAGGGTGAGATAGATTCGGCTGAGTCGAAGAACAAGGAAGCTACAGAGCTGAGGGATAAATACGCAGCATCTCTCAGCGGAGCTAAGGACGAGTCCGCCCGCATCGTTAACGAAGCGAAGGACCGCGCGAAAGTACAGTACGACCAGATCGTAGATAAGGCAAATGGAGACGCGAAGCAGATCATGCAGCAGGCTCACAAGACTGCTGAGCTCGACCGCGATCAGATGATGAGAAGCGCTCAGAGCGAGCTTGCCGATGTCGCTATGGCGGCAGCAGTAAAGCTGATCGGTGAAAGCGTCAATGATGAGTCAAACCGCGCGATGCTGGAAAAATACCTTGCTGGAGAGGGGTCGGATAAATAATGACAAGTATACCGGACAATTATGCCAGGGTACTCTTCGACCTGAACTTAGATCCTGGCGATATTGAGACTGCCCGCGTACTTCTCACTGAATCGAAGGAACTCACGGAAGCTCTCACAAGTCCGATAATCAGCAGGGCGGAAAAGCGCGTCGTCATCGACAAACTGTTCCCTGAATCCATAAGGGATTTCATTAAGGTCATGAGTGACTACGGAGATGTAGAATTTGCGGAGGAAACATTTTCCGCATATGACGCGCTCGTGCTCGACAGCAGAAATGCTGTATCGGCTGAGTTTGCATACGTGACAGAACCGGATGACGCTCAGATCAGCAGACTGAAGCAGAAGATCGCGAAAGATTACAATAAAGATAGTGTTGAGCTGAACCTTGTTGAGGATAAATCGCTGATCGGCGGTTTCGTGCTCACAGTAGGAGATTATGTTCTCGACCAGAGTGTAAAGACTTCTATTCAGAAACTTAGACGTCATTTCGCAGAGAGGTGAGAATTTGAGTAATAAAGATTCGCAGAGAATTATTTCGGTCTTAAAAGACGAGATAAAGAATTTCAATAACAATGCGAATGCTGAGGAAACAGGCCATATCATCAGCCTCGGTGATGGTATCGCCCAGGTCTACGGCATGCAGCATGTTAAGTACGGCGAGCTGGTAGAGTTCGAGAACGGAACAGTCGGCATGGCCCAGAACCTTGAGCCTAAGTCGACAGGTGTCGTACTCTTCGGTACAGACCACGGCCTCGTAGAAGGCTCGTCAGTAAAGCGCACAGGCAAAGAAGCTGGCGTCGATGTAAGCGACGACGTGCTCGGCCGCGTTATCAACGCCATCGGTGATCCTATCGACGGCCTTGGCCCTATAAAGGGCGGAGATTACAGGCCTATCGAGCATAAGGCTCCTGGCGTAATCACAAGAAAAGAAGTATCGCAGCCAATGATGACAGGACTTCTGGCTATCGACTCCATGTTCCCTATCGGAAGAGGCCAGAGAGAGCTGATCATCGGCGACAGGCAGACTGGTAAGACTGCCATCGCCATCGATACTATAATCAACCAGAAAGGCAACGGCGTTGTCTGCATTTATGTAGCCATCGGCCAGAAATCATCATCAGTTGCCCAGACGGTTACTACACTTAAGAAATACGGAGCAATGGACTACACAGTAGTTATCAACGCTCCGGCAAACGAGCCTGCTCCAATGCAGTACCTGGCTCCTTATACAGGCGCTGCTATCGGAGAACACTTCATGGACGAGCAGAAGGACGTCCTCATCGTATACGATGACCTTACAAAGCACGCTCAGGCTTACCGTGCCATGTCCCTGCTGCTCCACAGACCGCCTGGACGTGAGGCTTATCCTGGCGACGTATTCTACCTGCATTCGAGACTGCTCGAGCGTGCCTGCAGACGTGACCCTAAGTACGGCGGCGGCTCTATGACAGCTCTTCCTATCATCGAGACACAGGCAGGAGACGTATCCGCGTATATCCCTACAAACGTAATTTCCATTACAGACGGCCAGATCTTCCTCGAGACAGACCTCTTCTTCTCGGGCGTACGTCCTGCCGTAAACGTAGGTCTGTCGGTATCCCGAGTAGGTGGTAAAGCCCAGGATAAGATCGAGAAACAGGTTTCAGGATCACTCCGTGTAGACCTGGCACAGTACAGGGAAATGGAAGTATTCACCCAGTTCAGTTCTGACCTGGATGACGCTACAAAGGAACTGCTCGACCACGGCAAGAGCCTGATCGAACTCCTTAAGCAGCCTCTGTATCATCCTATGCCTCTTTACAAGCAGGTCATCCTGCTCTGCGTGGCTAACGAGAAGTATTTCATCGACGTTCCTGTAAAGGACATTCTCCCGTTCAGAGAGGGACTGGTCGAGTACTTCGAGACAGCTCACAAGGACATAATAGACGAGATCATGGACAAGAAGGTCATGACAGACGATCTGCATGACAGAATCATGGCGGCAGCAAAAGAATATAAAGACAGGTAGGTGATAACATGGCAAGTATGCAGGAGATCCGTACAAGGATAAACAGCGTAAAAGACACGATGAAAATCACCAATGCCATGTATCTCATATCTTCGTCAAAACTCAGGAAAGCCAGGAACGGCCGTGACGCGACAGCGCCTTATTTCGATACGCTCCAGGCTACTATAAACGATATCCTTATCAGGACACCGGAGCTGTCTTCCCAGGGCCTGTTCGAGAACAGGGAAAAGAAAGACAAGATCAAAAGGTGCTTTATAGTCGTTTCATCGGATAAGGGCCTGGCCGGCGCTTACAACCACAACGTCTTCAAGCTGGTCGACGAAAAGATCGCGGCGGCAGAGGACAATGTGGATCCGGTAAACCAGCTCATCCTCGTAGGCCACATGGGACTCACATATTTCAAGGGCCGCGATGATGTGGAGATTGACGAAGAACATATATATCCATGCACAGACCCTAAGATGTACCGTGCAAGGGAAATAGCGGAACACATGATAAAGTTATTCCTCGAAGACGAAGTCGACGAGATCTATGTCGCTTATACGAAGATGGTCAACTCGATGGTCTTCACGCCAAAGATCATGAGGATCCTTCCGCTGACCAGGGGAATGTTCGAAGACGCTCCGGAGATGAATGAAGGGCTGGAGGAGCCTATCTTCACACCTTCGCCGGAGGAAGTGCTCCAGCATATCGTCCCTAACTATGTAAAGGGTCTCATATACGGAGCTATCGTAGAGTCCTTCGCCTGCGAGCAGAGCGCCCGCATGACGGCGATGGATAACGCGACGACAAACGCAAAGGATATGATAGACGAACTGTCCCTGATATACAATCGTGTCAGACAGGCAGCCATCACTCAGGAGATCACTGAGATCGTAAGCGGCGCCCAGTCGACAAATTAGCAGGAGGTATTAATGAATAAGGGAAAAATCACACAGGTCATGGGACCTGTTGTAGATGTACTGTTTGAAGGAGACTACCTTCCCCTCATCAAAGAAGCCCTCACAGTTGAACTTAACGGCCAGACAGTAACCATGGAAGTAGCGAACCATATCGGAAACAGAACGGTCCGCTGCATCATGCTGGACGCTTCTGAAGGCCTTGCAAGAGATATGGAAGTCATCGCTACAGGCGACTACGTAAAGGTTCCTGTAGGAGAGAAGGTACTCGGTCGTATGTTTAACGTAACAGGCGACGTTATCGATGACGGAGAACCGGTAGAGACAGAAGAAAAGTGGGCTATCCACAGAGAAGCCCCTTCCTTCGAGGAACAGGCACCTGCAGTTGAAGTATTCGAAACAGGCATCAAGGTAATCGACCTGCTCACACCTTACGCAAAGGGCGGTAAGATCGGTCTGTTCGGAGGTGCCGGAGTAGGTAAAACAGTACTTATACAGGAACTGATCACAAACGTAGCGTCGGAGCACGGCGGCTACTCGATATTCACAGGTGTAGGAGAACGTACACGTGAAGGTAACGACCTCTGGAACGAAATGACAGAGTCAGGCGTAATCAAAAAGACTGCTCTGGTATTCGGCCAGATGAACGAACCGCCTGGAGCTCGTATGCTCGTAGCCCAGACAGGACTGACAATGGCAGAGTACTTCCGTGACCAGATGCACCAGGACGTACTTCTCTTCATCGATAACATCTTCCGTTTCATTCAGGCAGGATCTGAAGTATCGGCCATGCTCGGCCGTATGCCTTCAGCCGTAGGTTACCAGCCTACACTGGCCAATGAAGTCGGAGAACTTCAGGAAAGGATCACGTCTACAAAGAACGGATCCATCACATCGGTACAGGCCGTATACGTACCTGCCGACGACCTGACAGACCCGGCTCCTGCGACTACATTCTCCCACCTCGACGCGAAGACAGTACTTTCAAGAAAGATCGCCGAGCAGGGCCTCTATCCTGCCGTAGATCCTCTGGAATCCACTTCACGTATCCTCGAGGCCGAGGTAGTAGGCGATGAGCACTACGACGTAGCCCGTCGTGTACAGGCTACACTCCAGCGTTATTCCGAGCTGCAGGATATCATTTCTATCCTGGGTATGGAAGAACTTGATGAGGAAGATAAGAAGACTGTATACCGTGCCCGTAAGATCCAGAAGTTCCTCTCGCAGCCGTTCCATGTTGCCGAGAACTTCACAGGACTCAAGGGTAAGTACGTTCCTATCGCCGACACTATCAAGGGATTCAAGATGATCCTCGACGGCGAGATGGACGATATACCGGAGATGGCCTTCTTTAACTGCGGACCAATTGAGGATGTATTTGCCAAAGCTGAAGAAATGAAGCAGAATGCCTAGCGCATCCGGCATTAATCAGTGAGGTGCATATATGAGTACATTTAAACTGGAGATCGTCGCTACCGATAAAGTATTTTTCAGGGGCGACGCCGAATTCGTAGTAATCCCGGCCCTCGACGGCGAAATGGGTGTCCTCGCCGGACACGATACCATGGTAGCCGCTGTAAAAGCCGGGGAACTCCGTTACACGGTAAACGGACAGACAGAGCTTTGCGCCGTAGGCGACGGCTTTGCCGAGATACTCGGTGACAGAGTCACGATAATATGCGATTTCGCTGAGCGTGCCGTGGACATCGATGTAATGCGTGCCGAACGCGCAAAAGAGCGTGCGGAGGAGCGTATTCAGGCGAAAAAGAGCCAGATCGAGTTTGTTCATTCACAGGCGGCTCTGGCAAGAGCTATGGCGAGACTCAAGGTTACCAGCAAGATCAACAAGCGTTAATATCAATAACGACCTTTCAGCCCGCGTGCTTCGGCACGCGGGTTTTTATATTTTTCCGATTCTTTCCGACTTGGTATTAGAAAATGTAATATCTAATATGAATAAGTTTAAGTTTTCTTATCTCCGAAACAGAGCTATATTGTAATTGCGTTCAGAAATGACAGCGTTTATGAACTATATGATCGGTATCAAACCGGCAGAAGCGGCCGGGCAGGAAAGAAGGTTTTTCGATATGAAAAAAGATCAGGCATTAGGCTATATGCTCGTGATTTTCGCGGGCATCATGTGGGGCACGGCAGGCCTGTTTTCTACGGTCCTCTCATCGCTGGGACTTTCAGCGTCTATGGTCGCCCTTATCAGGCTCTCGTCCGGCGCGGTATTTCTGGGTATTTTCATGCTGATAAAATACGGTCCGGAAATATTTAAGATCGACGCGAAGGGCTTGATCTGGTGCGCTCTTATGGGAATATTCGTGCAGGGTCTTTACAATGTCAGCTATTCGGAAGCTGTAAAAGAAACAGGAATGGCCGCGGCGACCATCATGCTCTATACTTCGCCGGTGTTCGTCAGCGTCATGTCGAGAATGCTTTTCAAGGAGAAGTTCACAGCGCTTAAAGTAGGAGCTCTTGTACTCAATATAGCGGGCTGCGCTCTGGCTGTGACCGGCGGGGATTTCGGAGATATCCATATTCCCCTCATCGGGTTAGCCTCCGGCCTGGCTGCCGGATTCCTCTACTCGCTGCTGCCGGTCATCAATACGGAAGCGCTTAAGGAATACAATATCATGACGATAACATTCTACGGACTGATCATAGGATCCCTGCTGCTGACCGTGATATCCAGACCTTGGGAATACGCCGGACAGCTCATGAACATTGAGGCGGGACTGGCTGCCGCGGGCTATGGACTTATCCCGACAGCCGCTGCATATATCGCTTATTCAGTCGGCCTGGAGAAGAGGCTGGAAACCTCGAAGGTTCCGATAATGGCTTCTATAGAGGTCGTTTCCGCGGCGGTCATAGGAGTGATCGCTCTCAGTCAGGAGCTGAGCTCGGGAAAGCTGGTCGGGATAGCTGTACTGCTCATGTCTATAGTGCTCATGAACATAGATACCGGAAAGTTGCCGGCAGTCAGGCTCAGAGTCAGGTCTTTCGCGCGCAGGCGCGCTTAGAGAAACAGCGCTGCAGATCCTTTTGGGATACTGAATATATGATCGTCTTTCCAAACCAAATAAGTCTTTCCAAACACAATAACATAAACCGGAACGGGCCCGGATGCGGGAAGTATCAATCTTCCAGAGCATCAGGGCCCGTTTCATTTTTTATGTTTTTTCAGGAAGCGCCGCGGGCGCCGCAAGGGCGTAAGCCCGTCCTGTCAGCGGAGCTGTCGCAGGCGTCAGATGTGATATTCGTTTTTTATGAATTCCATCAGACAGGATGTAAATGCGGAGGCGGCAGGAAGGTCCTTTTCAGCCGGACGCTTTACTATCCCTATGTCCCTGTAGATAGGCGGGTCCAGGTGGAGGCGGGCAGCGCTGGTCTCGTAGTTGCGCATGATCAGGTCGGAGGCCAGGGAGACGCCGAGTCTGTGGTCTATCATCTTTATGACAGTCAGGTTGTCCTTGCAGGAATAGGCGATATTGAACCGGACCTTTCTTTTTATGATAGCTTCCGGCCAGCCGGGATATCCAAGGCTTGTCTCACCTATGGTGTATGAAATGAAAGGGTATCCGGACAGGTCCTGGAGAGTGACCGAACCGCGGCCGGCCAGTTCGTGGTCCTGCGGAACTATAGCGATGATCTCGTCTGTATGAAGTTTGACCACTTCCAGCGGGGTGCTTTCGCCTGTGATCTCGCATATTGCCAGGTCCAGGCTTCCATCAGCCAGGAGCTCCAGCAGCATAGGCGTTTCGTGTTCCTTCATGGACACCTGTATTCCGGGGTATCTGGAGGCCAGAGTTTCGAGAACAGAGGGCATCCACGATTCCGACACACTGGACAGGCATCCTATCGTGATCCTGCCGGCCGTCTTTCCTGAAAAAGCGGCGCACTGCTGCTTTATGCGCTCGTCGGCCCGCTGCTCGTCACGCATGAGGGGGAGAAGCTCGCGCGCGGCGTTAGTGAGCGATACACCCCGGTTGGTCCTGGTGAGCAGAGTCACTCCCAGCTCGTTCTCCAGGCTCTTTATCATCTGGGTTATGCCTGACTGGGTGTAGCCCATCTGCTCCGCTGCCCTGGTGATGCTCCCGGTCTCCGCGACCGTCAGCAGTGCCTCGTATTTCCTGTTGTCCATCCTGCTGCCTCCCTTTTGCCTTTCTCTTATCCGTTACAATGATTATACAGTAAACCTGCGTCCTGATGATGTGATATAATAATTTCTATTGGATACAGGGAAGGAGAAGCGGCGTGCGCGAATACACAACAAAAAACGGAAAGAAAATGAGACGCGGATACACGACAGGCGTGTGCGCCGCGGCAGCGGTAAAGGCTTCGGCTGAGATGCTGCTGACAGGCGCCCAGATGGACACGGTCGATTTCCACTGGCGGCCTTCCGACGGCAGCCTGGCTGAAGCCGAGTTCCCTCTGGAGGATATAACCCGCGGCGATGTAAATGTGAAGTGCGCGGTGAGGAAAGACGCTGGGGACGATCCTGACGCGACCGACGGCATGCTGGTCTATGCTGAGGTATACAGAAAAGAAGATTACAGAAAAGACGATCCTGACGACAGCTCCGCTGACGATGACCGCACCGCGGACAGTCCGGCGGCAGGTGAGCCCGCGGCCGCCGGCATAGAAGAAAAAACCGCTGATCAGACCGCTGACCTGGTGGATGTCATAAAAGAGACCATAGCGGACGACCCTGCCGCAAAGGCTGCTGTCCTGCAGGGGATGAGCGGTCCTGACGGCGTGATCCACATGCGCTGGAACAAAGTCGCCGATTTTCTCAACGAAGAAAGCGGAAGCGGCGGAGCAAAGCCGCCTGAAGTCCGGGAGGATGAGACTCCTGAGCCGGCTCTGGTCATAGAAGAGGATCCTGATGAGCCGCGCTTCATCATAAAGGGCGGCCAAGGCGTAGGCATAGTTACCAAGCCGGGGCTGGATCAGCCTGCCGGTTCACCTGCCATAAACTCAGGCCCGAGGAGGATGATCAGGGAAGGGCTGGAAGAGCTCTGCGGCGAGCTGGGATACGAAGGCGGCCTGGTCATCGTGCTCTCTATACCTGGAGGCGAAAAGACGGCGGAAAAAACCTTCAATCCGGTAGTAGGCGTCGAAGGCGGCCTTTCCATACTGGGTACGACGGGGATAGTAGAGCCAATGAGCGGCAAGGCGGTCGAGGATACAGTCAGGGCCGAGATCAGGGTAAAGGCGGCATCGTCTGACTTCCTGGCTCTGGTTCCGGGAAACGCGGGACATTCCTTTGCGGCGGGCGAGCTGCAGATACCTGACCGCTGGATAGTCACAATGAGCAATTATCCGGGAGCTTCCCTGGACGAAGCTATGGACTGCGGCGTAAAGAAGGTGCTGATCATAGGCAGCCTGGGCAAGCTGGTCAAGCTGGCAGGAGGCATCTTCAACACCCATTCCCACGAAGCCGATGCCCGCATAGATATCATGATGAGGAGTGCCTTAAGGGCCGGAGCGTCTCCGGACCTGCTGCTGGAAATGGAAAAATGCGTGACAACGGACGCTGCAGCAGACCTGCTGGAGAAGGGCGGCGTCCTTGACGGTACCATGCGTGACCTGACAGGCCGGGCGGCTGACCACGTCAGGCGCAGAGTTCCTGATATACAGACTGAGATCATAATTCTTAAGAATACTGGCGAAGTGCTGGGCTTTACTGACGGCGCGTTCGACATAGCGGAGGAGATCATGAAGCTGAGCATGAGCAGAGTATATTTTGTGGGTGCCGGCAGCGGCGCGCCGGATCTTATAACTGTCAGGGGAATGAAGCTTTTGGAAGAAGCGGATGTGGTGATCTACGCCGGTTCGCTGGTAAACCCTGAGCTTCTGGATTACGCGCGCAAAGCCGTGGACGCCGGAGAGGTCTACAACAGCGCGGAGCTGCATCTGGAGCAGATAATCGACATCATCAAGGATGCGGCTGCCCAGGGAAAGAAGATAGTAAGGCTGCATACAGGCGACCCTTCTATCTACGGAGCTATAAGGGAACAGATGGACCAGCTGGACAAGCTGGGCATAACGTATGAGGTCTGCCCGGGAGTCAGCAGCTTTTCCGCGGCAGCGGCGGCCCTGAACGCGGAATATACCCTTCCGGGAGTATCCCAGACGGTGATCCTGACCCGTATGGAAGGCAGGACTCCGGTGCCTGAGAATGAGAAGATCAGGCTGCTGGCGGCTCATGGAGCTTCTATGGCCATATTCCTGAGCGCTTCCATGACTGACAGCCTTCAGCAGGAGCTTCTCGAGTCAGGCGGCTACACGGAAGATACGCCGTGCGCTATAGTCTACAAGGCTTCATGGCCTGAAGAGAAGAAGATAGTCACTACACTTGGAAATCTGGCTCAGGCCGCGGAAGCGGAGGGCATAACAAAGACAGCCCTGATCCTGGTCGGCGGTTTCCTGGGCAGCGAACACGAGCTGTCAAAGCTCTACGATAAAGATTTCCACACGGAGTTCAGATAGATGTTTTTAGACGATATAAGCGGGGGCAGGCAGGTACTTACCGCCGCGGCCATCTGCTTTACCGATAAAGGCGAATCCAACGCCCTGCGCGTGAAGGGCCTTAAGGTCTATAGGTTCAGGCGCGATTTCATGAAGACAGACCTGCTCATGGAGAGATTTTTCAGGGGCAGCAGCCTGCAGAAGCCCGCGGTCATAGTGTTCTTTTCAGCGGCCGGCATAGCTGTAAGGTCCATAGCGCCCTATCTTGTCAGCAAGGCGACAGACCCGGCTGTGATCGTGGTGAATGACCAGGCGGACTTTACCATACCCATACTTTCAGGCCATATAGGCCAGGCAAATGAGGCCGCCGTCGAGCTGGCAAGGGCGCTGGGCGCCCGGGCTGTCATAACGACAGCTTCTGATTCGCTAAAGGATGTGGAGTCGGTAGACGTGTTCGCTAAACGCCAAGGCTATATACTTCGTGACCTGAAAGCAGCAAAGACCATAACTGCTGATATGGTAGCGGGTATCAAAGTGGACAGGATAAAGAACGAAGACGGCTCAGTGACATTCGTGAGCTCCGCTCACAGGGAAGCTCCGCTTGTCCTGGCTCCTGAGCGATACGTTATAGGGCTGGGCTGCCGCAGGGGGATAGATCCTGATAAGATGCGGGATTTTGTGCTCGGTAACATGGAGAAGGCCGGAATATCAGCCATAGACGTATATAAAGTTTGCTCTATAGACATTAAAGCTGATGAGCCCTGCATGACAACAGCAGCCCGTTTTGTCCGCGCGCCTTTTGTGGTCTTTTCACCGGAGCAGCTGAAGGAGGCGAAGGGAAATTTTACTCCTTCCGATTTTGTGGTGGAGAAGACCGGTGTCGATAACGTATGCGAGCGGTCGGCGATATGCGGCTGCGGCAGCCGGGGTGGCAGAGTGGTAATTAAAAAAACAGCGCGTGACGGCATGACCTTTGCCGCGGCAGAAAGGAATATCTGATGAAGCTCAGTATAGTCGGAATAGGGCCGGGCAGCGCCGGCGGCATGACCCTGGAAGCGAGGGAGAGGCTCTCCGAGTCGGAGCTCATAGTGGGCTATGGTCTTTACGTGGATCTGGTGAAGGACTTGTTTCCGGAAAAGGAATATTACACCAGCGGCATGCGCAAGGAGACTGAGCGGGTAAGATTTGCTGTGGAGAAGGCAGCTGCCGGAACCAGGACGGCTCTGGTCTGCAGCGGTGACTCCGGAGTCTACGGCATGGCGTCCCTAGCTTTTGAGACTGCTGAGGCGCTGGGGCTTGAAGCCGGGGACATAGAGGTTATCCCCGGTGTCACCGCCGCTCTGAGCTGCGGCGCCCTGCTGGGTTCGCCCCTGTCCTGCGATTTCGCTGTCATAAGCCTGAGCGACCTGCTGGTACCTTGGGAGCGCATAGAGAAGAGGCTGGCGTGTGTCGCCGAGTCGGACATGCCGCTGGTCCTGTACAATCCCAGCTCTAAGAAGCGCAGGGACCATTTGAAAAAAGCCTGCCGCATAATGATGGGCAGCAGGTCGCCGCGGACGGTCTGCGGGATAGTCAGGAACGCCGGCAGGGAAGGTCAGTCAGCTGAGCTGATGAGCCTGGAAGAGCTGGCGGACTATGAGGCTGATATGCTCACTACCGTGATCATAGGCGGGAGCAGCACGCGAAATATATGTGGCAGGATGGTGACGCCGCGCGGTTATTCCGGCAAATATGATATCGCCGGAAAAGGCGGCCAAAATGGGTCTGGTGAAGAAGAAAACGAAAAAACGGACAGGATCTCCAGAGGCGGCGGTCCTCTGCTGATCTTCGGCGGCACTTCAGAGGGCAGGGAACTGGCCCTGCGCGCGGAGCGCGCGGGATATGAGACCTGGCTTTCGACTGCTACTGAATACGGCCGTGAGACGGCTCAGGCCCACCTTAAGGGAGTAAAGATACTGGCCGGAAAGCTGCCGGAAGACGAGATAGAAAGCCTGATCAGGAACAGGGGATTTTCCTGCGTGATAGACGCTACCCATCCCTACGCGGGACATATTTCGGGCAGCCTGGAGCAGGCAGCCGAAAATACCGGCATAAAGCTGGTCAGAGTCAGGAGAAAGATCCAGACAGGGCCGACTGACGAAGAAGTGATGTTTTTTAGTACCATGGACGAGATAATAGACTTCCTGAACGGTACGGAGGGCGGGGTTTTCTTTTCCACGGGCTCTAACGCCGCCGAGTCATATTCAAGGCTCATAGACATGGAAGAAAGGGGCTGCGTGAGGATCCTGCCGTCTGCCGAGGCTCTGGAAAAGGTGAAAAAAGCCGGATTCAGCAGCAGGAATATCATGTGTATGCAGGGGCCTTTTTCAGAGGAGATGAACGAGGCCTGCTTCAGCTTTTTCAATGTCCGCTGGCTTGTAACAAAATCATCGGGCAGGGCAGGCGGATTTGATGAGAAGATATCCGCGGCGCGCAGGCTGGGAATAAAAGTGCTGGTGCTGGCGCCGCCTCAGGAAACCGAAGGAATCGCCATGGAAGAAGCGCTTAAAATGATAGGTGAAGGGAGACTGTAATTTGGAAAAACAGGTAATAATAGCGGGGGCCGGCATGGGCTCGGTCACAGATATGACGGAAGGTCTCCTTTCGGCTGCTTCGCGCGCTGAACTGATAATAGGGCCCGGACGTGTGGTCAGGTCCTTTGGCGGAGAAGGCAGGAGGATAGTCTCTGAGTACAGGGCGGAGACTATCAAGGATATAGTGGATGAGGCTGAAGAGACCAGGATCCTGGTGCTGGTGACCGGGGATCAGGGCTTTTTCAGTGCCGCTCAGCGTATCAGAGCCGCTCTCATAGAATATTCCCCTTCGGTGATGCCGGGCATATCGTCCGTGTCGTATATGTCGGCCTGCATAGGGGTGCCTTGGAGCGGGGCTGCCATAGTCAGCGCCCACGGCAGGAAGCTGAACATAGCTTCTGTAGTAAGGAGAAACAGGGTGACCTACGCTCTGACAGGCGGAAATGTGTCGGCGCTGCTGGGAACCCTATGTGAATACGGATATGGCGGGCTTCAGGTATTCGTAGGTGAAAGGCTGTCCTACGCTGACGGGAAGATCTCTAAGGGAACTGCCGAACAGCTGAGGCGGAGAAGATTCGATACCCTTTCTATCATGGCAGTCATAAATCCGGGCGCGGACGAAAGGATAAGGACCGGCATAAAGGACTCCGAGTTCATAAGGGGACAGGTCCCTATGACCAAGAGGTTTGTCAGGTCGGCGGTACTGAGCGCTATGGAACTCAGGGCGGACAGTACTGTCTGGGATATTGGAGCGGGAACAGGCTCTGTATCTGTAGAAGCGGCTCTGAGCGCCTATAAAGGCACTGTATTCGCGATCGAGCGTGAGGAAGAAGGCATAGACCTGATCGGGAAGAATGCCGTTAAATTCCACGCCGACAATATAGTTTCGGTTTACGGCCAGGCTCCGGAGGTCCTTGAGGGACTGCCGCCGGCAGATGTATGCTTTATAGGCGGAGCTGGCGGAAAGCTCGAGCAGATCCTGGAGGCTATAAAAGGAAAGAATGTGGAAAGGACCAGAGTCGTCATAACGGCGGTAACGGTCCAGACTCTGGCTGCTGCTTCCGAGGCTCTGGGGAAGGCGGGCGCGGAGGACATCTCGGTTTCACAGATACAGGTCACGGAAACTCACAGGGCAGGCTCGCACGACCTTTTCAGGGCACAGAACCCTGTCTTTATCATAGAAGGCGATATCACGCGCGGGCAGGTTGAATAGGACAGCCGGAGGCTCTCTGTACGCGGAGCGTTCCGGGATATAAAAGAGGAAATGGGAAAGAAAAGGGGAGGGCGGAACGCCCTCCCTTTTGTAATGCATTCAGACCACTAAAAAAGGAGCAGCTGTGTCATACAGCTGCTCCCGCGAATTTTCAATCAGTCATTTGTGTGGACAGACGATATCCACGACCGCTTATTCATCTAAGCTGCGATCAGACTAGTGTCTTCTTGGATCAGCGTCGATGAATGGCTGCCACCACTGATAGTACTCATTAGGATGAGCCTTGGAGAGTCCAGGATAGGAAGCTCTAGCCATATCAGTAGCTCCAGTCTTTCTGTTCTTGTGTGCTACAGCGTCGCCGTCAGCAACGAGTTCGTCGATAGTCTTGATGATGTCTTCGTCTGAACCGTCAACGTAAGCCGCGATATCAGCGATAGTCATATCGAGACCCTGGTTAACTCTGTAGTTCTCAGCGAGTACGTCGAGCATGTTCTTCTTATCGCAAGGAACCTTCTTCTCAACTGGTGAGTAATCAGGAACAGGAGCGCCAACAACTTCGTCGATGACTCTTCTAGGCCATACGATGTCTTCCTGCATCTGCTTGAAGATCTGTCTGTAGATAGTCAGTTCGCAAGCTTCAACAGTACCACCTGCGATGTGCTCAGTCTTAGCAACTTCGTACAGGTTCTTGATAGGGTAGAATGTATTGATACCGTCACCGCCCATAACCTGAGTAGCGTCCTTAGCGGATTCGAGTGCGATAGCAGCAGCTCTAGCCTTGATTACGGATGCGTCGATGATGATATTCTCTTCGAGATCCCACTTCTTAGCAGTTACATATACAGCGTCTCTGAGGAAGATGAGGTTTTCGAGGATGTGAGTGATCTTGTCCTGGTTAGGCTTCTGATCGATGGTCGGCTTACCGAACTGGATTCTTCTCTCTGAATAAGGAACGATGTAGTTCAGCATAGCTCTGTGCCAGCCGATTGTAGTAGCTGCGATGTTAGTTCTCTCGAAGTTGAGGCCCTGCATCATGATCTTGAAGCCTTCGCCCTCTTCACCGATTCTGTCTGCTTCGTCGATCTCTACGTTATCGAAGATGAGGGAACCGTTCTGAACGTTCTCGAATGCGAGGATGTCGTTGATCTTTTCTGTAGTGATGCCCTTAACCTCAGAAGCCTTAACGATGAATGCTGTGAGGTGCTTATGCTTCTTGATCATTTCAGGATCGTTTGAAGTACGAGCATAGATGAAGAATCTGTCAGCAACGCCTGCGCCTACGATGAATCTCTTACGTCCGTTGAGGATGTACTTGCTGCCCTTCTTCTCAGCTACCAGAGCGATACCAGCGGCATCAGTACCAGCTGATACTTCTGTGATAACTACGGCACCAGTTTCACCTGCTGCGATACCAGGGAGGAACTTCTTCTTCTGCTCTTCAGTACCTTTTTCAACGATCTGACGGAGTCCGCCGTTCATGTCGCCTACGATGATACGGCCGAGACCCGGTGAGATGAAGTGAGCCTGCTCAGCCAGCATGCAGGAACCTGTGCAGCCGAGGCCCAGTCCGCCGTATTCCTTAGGAATAGCAGCGCCGAGGTAACCCTTTTTACCTACTTCTTCGAATATATGGAACGGGAATTCTCTAGTATAACGAGTACGTCCCTCTTCTTTTGCAACTGACTTGAAAAATTCGCCTAATTCGTTATAATAAGCGATCTGTTCGTCTGTCCACCACCAGAATGGTTTCATAATAATAGACTCCTTTCTTCTGTATAAGCCAATAATACCAGACAGGTCGTGTGCCCTTATAGGCCGCACAATTATCTGTCTAACAACAATTAGATATTAGCATACTTATTTTCAAGTGTCAATTATATGTACAAATATAAGTATCCTTTTTCGATAATTTTGTAACATATAAAACATCATACTAATATTTGTATTATCACCTGATAATAATATACGTTTTTCGTGATTATATCAAGGCTTGACGGAAATAAAGTTAGAAAAGACTAACCAATATTTTCTGAAAAAATCTTTTCGTCAGCTCCGCTGACAGAGTCTCTGCCGCAGATCAGCGGACGGCAGAGACAGAAACCGCCAGCTCCAGCGCCGCGCGCACCATGTTGACTTTTCTTTCATGCCTGCCGGCTCTGCCCAGACTGCGCGGATCCCATTCAGGCGCGTCGAGATTGTCTGCCGCGCAGAAGAACTGGAAATGATCACGCTTGCGGAACTGAGATACAGCAGCCAGGGCAGAGCATTCCATATCGACACAGAGGCAGCCTTGTTGGCGCCGCTTTGCGGCAAGGGCGCGGGTTTCCCTGTAGACTGCGTCTGTCGTCCATACTTTGCCTTCATAATATGGAAGGGAAAGCCCTTCGAGTATCCTTTTGAATTCTTCCAGATGCTCGCTGTTGAGGCTGATCTCATCTGCTGCCGGCGCGTAGTGGAAGCTGGTCCCTTCGCAGCGGAGGGCGCTGCCTGGGATTATCACGGAGCAGTCTTCTATATCGGCGCGGAGCACTCCGCATGTGCCGAAGACTACCGTAGTCTGGACGTTGGCAGCGTAAAGGCCTTCCAGGGCTATCGACGCGGCAGGCGCGCCGACGGGAAGGCGGCAGAATGCCACAGGGCTGTCTTTGTATTCAACAGGCCATACAGCCGCGCCGGTGCCGGGCAGGCGGAGCAGGGGACGGTCAGGAACCTCACAGAGCTCGGGAAGGAGCCTGTCTATCGTGTCCTGCATAAAGCAGCAGACAGCGGCGGAAGGAAATCCGTCGAAGGGTCCCCCTGGAAATCCCGGCTCAATGACAGCCGGACTTTTATCATCGAAGCTTTCTAAAATATTCATTTTATGATCCTCTTATTCTTTCGGTTTTTATCATTTTAACATTACATACAGCAGGCCGTCAGCATGGTGAGATATGGAGCACTGATATTTTTTTCACATGTGTGCAGACTCAGGAGCTTTGTGTTTTTCACGTTAAATAGGTGTACATGAGCGTAAATTATATTAAAATATTTATTTAGCAGTTTCCGCGGAGCGTCCCGGGAGGAGCTGACACAGGGCGCGCGGGGCCGGGCCTTTTCCGGTTTCGCCGGAGGCGGCTGTCCGCGGAGCGGACGTAGATCGGTATTAAGGGGATGATCCATATGTTTTCAAATTTTATGGTCTGCCTGAACGCGGTCCTGCCTATTTTTATACTTATATTTATAGGTGGATGCGTAAGGCGTTTCAAGCTGCTGTCACAGGAAGAGGTCCGCAGGGTCAACCGGTTCGTATTCCTGGTGTTCTTCGGGCCGCTCATGTTCGAGAATATCTACGGTTCGTCCCACACGGGGCACATCAACATGTCGGCGGTTGTTTACGCCTTTGTATTCGTGCTTGCTGAGATAGCGGTCATCACTCCGGCGGTCATGGCTATAGAGAAGGATAACAAAAAGCGGGGCGCTATGATCCAGGCTATGTACCGTAGCAATTACATCATCATGGGCCTGCCGGTGGCTATGAACATCTTCGGCAAAGGAAACGTAGCTATGACGACGGTCATGATATCGGTCATCGTGCCCCTGTACAATGTCATGGCGGTCATGATCCTGGAGACCTTCAGGGGCGGACACGTTTCGCCCATCAGCGTGATAAAGAAGCTGGCCAGGAATCCCATAATCATCGGCGCGGTATTCGGGGCCCTGGCCACAGCCGCTGACATAAAGCTGCCGATGGCAGTCGACACTGTTCTTTCGGATATGGGGAGCGCGTGTACTCCTATAGCGCTCATAATCCTGGGAGCATCCTTCAGCTTCGAGAGGATCAGAGGCTATGCGAAAAACCTTACCATAGTAGTGGTCACCAGGTTGGTCATCGTTCCGGCGGTCGGGCTGACGATAGCGGCTCTGATCGGATTCCGGGGGATAGATTTCATTTCCCTGCTGGCTATGATGACGGCGCCTTCGGCCGTTTCGTCGTATACTATGGCAGACGCTATGGACAGCGACGGGGCGCTGGCGGGCGCGGCGGTCATTTTTACATCCGGCTTCTCACTGATGACCATGTTCCTGTGGCTCTTCATCTTTAAGAATCTCGGGATGTTCTGACGCGGGAACGGAGGATATTCGTGGAAAAGCTGCTTTTACAGAAATTAACCAGTCCGAAAGAAAAAAGAGGCTATTATATGACGGATGGAAGCGCCTGAAGGGTATGTTTCTTTTGTGAAATTAATATAATATTTTAAGGATCGCGGACCTGCGAACGCTCGCGCGTACACGCGGGGCGCAGCCCCGGAATGCTGTTTTCGCTTTGGCCGTATGCCGGCGCATTTTTGTGAATATAGACAATGTAGATATAAAGGAGGACTGTCAATATGAGTATTGTAAATTCTGTAGTTGTCCCTCATCCGCCGATCATCATTCCTGACGTGGGCCAGGGAAACGAGGTAAAGATATCTGATACCATCACCGCTTACAGGAGAGCCGCCGAGTTCATCCGCGACGCTGATCCTGATACGGTCATCATCACAACGCCTCATACTGTCATGTACTATGACTATTTCCATATCTCTCCGGGAAGCGGTGCTGACGGTGATTTCAGGGATTTCGGAGCTCCCCAGGTCCAGATCCATGTGGGCTATGATGAGGAGCTGGTACAGAACCTCTGCGAGGACGCCGATCAGATCAGCTTTCCGGCAGGGACTCTGGGCGAAAAGAACCCTAAACTGGACCACGGCTTCATGATCCCTGTATATTTTTTAAAGGAAGCCTATGGTGACAAGCCGCTGCCTAAGTTCGTAAGGATAGGCCTGTCGGGAAGGACTCTTGCCGAGCATTACTATTTCGGCATGCTGATCAGGGACGTTGTCGAATATATGGGAAGGAAGGTATCCTTCATAGCCAGCGGAGATCTGGCTCACAGGCTCCTTAAGGAAGGACCTTACGGATTCAATCCTTCCGCTCCTGAATATGACGCGAAAGTCATGGACGTACTGGCCGGCGCTGATTTCGGAAAGCTCATGACCTTCTCCGACGGCTTCTGCACAGAGGCCGGCGAGTGCGGCCACAGATCCTTCACAATCATGGCGGGCTGCTTCGATAAGCGTGACGTAACTGCGGAAAAGCTTTCTTATCAGGGACCTTTCGGAGTAGGCTACGGCGTATGCCTGTTCACTCCGGGCGCAGAGGATCCTGAGAGGAACTTCATGGAGCAGGAGACAGCCAGGGAGATCCAGGCGATAAACGACGCCAGGGAAAACCAGGACGCTTACGCGGCTCTGGCGCGTACGGCAGTCGAGACATATATCTACGCCGGCCGCGCTGCCAGGATACCGGATGACCTTCCTGACGAAATGACAGAAAAGAAGGCAGGAGTTTTCGTAACTCTGAACATAAACGGCAAGCTCAGGGGCTGCATAGGCACGATAGAGCCGGTGACAGACTGCATAGCCCAGGAGATCATCAACAACGGCGTGAGCGCGTGCTCCCGCGACCCGAGATTCGTCAAGGTCACTAAAGAGGAGCTCCCGTTCATACAGTACAGCGTTGATGTGCTGGGAGCACCTGAGGATGTGGCATCTGAAGATGAACTGGACGAGAAGCGCTACGGCGTCATCGTCAGCAGTGGATCTAAGCAGGGCCTGCTGCTCCCTGACCTTGAAGGAGTCGACAGCGTAAAGCGCCAGATAGAGATCGCTAAGCAGAAAGCCGGCATCGGCGAGGGCGAAGAGTATACGCTCAGGCGCTTTGAGGTCGTAAGGCATGTCTGATATACGCATGCCGGCGGCAGAGTGCGGAAGCTGCTTCCGACACTGCAGGATCCAGCCCGGAAAGACCGGCTTCTGCGGAGCCAGAGGAAATGTAGATGGACGTGTGATCTGTACCAGCTATGGCCGGATAACGTCGCTGGCCCTGGATCCGATAGAAAAAAAGCCGCTGGCCCAGTTTTATCCGGGCAGCATGATACTCTCGCTGGGAAGCTACGGATGCAATATGGACTGCCCTTTCTGCCAGAATTTCAGCATTTCGAGGGCGGATGAATCGACGGTCAGCTGGTCTTACGCTTCCCCTGAACAGATAGCGGATCAGGCCTATCTGCTGAAGCCTGAGGGCAATATAGGCGTGGCATATACGTATAACGAGGCGCTGACAGGATGGGAATTCGTGCGCGACACGGCTAAAGAAGTCCGCGGGCGCGGCATGATGAATGTACTGGTGACAAACGGCTGCTTCAGCGAGCAGGTGCTTGACGCGGTGCTCCCCTATATCGATGCTTTCAATATCGACCTCAAGGGATTCAGCAATGATTGGTACTCCAGGATAGGCGGAAGCCTGGAGATGGTAAAGAGATTCATAAAGAAGGCCTGCTCTGACGCTCATGTGGAGATCACGACACTGATAATACCAGGTGAGAACGACAGCCAGGAAGAGATGGAGCAGCTTTCGGCATGGATCGCTGGAATAGACAGCGGGATACCGCTTCATATAACAAGATTTTTTCCTATGTACCGTATGAAGGACAGGGATATGACCGACAGGGACGTGATGAACGGCCTGAGGGACATCGCCCGGGGACACCTGCGTTCGGTATATCTGGGAAATGTCTGAAAACAATATAACTTAATTCAATGAACATAACCTGATCTGACATGCTTATAAGAGAACCAGTATAGGCGGCCGCTTTTTCCGGCTGTGCATGGAACGGTTTTTCATCGGATCTGTTCACGTCCATATAAGATTTGTTCAGATTTATTAAGGTTCAGGTCATGTATACTGTAATCGAAGGCGGAGGGCCGTGAGGTACTGCGCTTTCAAAGACGGAGGAAAATCAATGTCTGAAGAAAAAGAAGAAAAGAAGACCGGCTGGGAAGCCTGCGACGATGCTGAAAGAGAAAGCATCATGAAATTCGCTGATGGATATATCGATTTCATCAACACAGCGAAGACTGAGAGAGAAGCCGCTAAGGAGATAAAACGCATCGCGGACGAACACGGCTTCAGGGACATCTCGGAGGCTGACAGTCTCAAGCCGGGAGATAAAGTTTACTACATAAATCACGGTAAATCCGTATATATGGCTGTAGTGGGAAAAGCTCCGGTCACTGACGGATTCAACGCTGTAGGCGCTCATATAGACGCTCCGAGACTGGATCTTAAACAGGAGCCGCTTTATGAAGATACAGGAATGGCTTTCCTCAGGACTCACTATTACGGCGGCATTAAGAAATACCAGTGGACTACAGTGCCTCTGGCTCTTCACGGAGTAGTTTCCTTCAGCGACGGCAGGACACAGGAGATCCGCGTAGGCGAAGAAGAAGGAGACCCGGTATTCCTGGTGACAGACCTTCTTCCGCATCTCGCTCAGAAGCAGAATGCCAGAAAGCTGGCTGACGCTGTAGAAGGCGAAAAGCTCAACATCCTGGTCGGCTCCATGCCGGACGCTGACGCTGAAAGCGACAGGGTAAAGGCTGCCGTCCTTAAGATCTTAAAGGATAAATACGGCATGGAAGAAGAAGATTTCACATCAGCTGAGATAGAGGCTGTTCCTGCGGCCAAGGCCAGAACGCTGGGCTTAGACGGCAGCATGGTGGCAGGCTATGGACAGGATGACAGGATCTGTGCTTATCCGGGCCTCATGTCTATCATAGATATAGAAGGGGTTCCTGAGAGGACAGTGGTCGGTATCTTCTCAGACAAGGAAGAGATCGGAAGCGTCGGCAATACAGGAATGGCTTCGCACAATTTCGAGCTTTTTACCATGGAACTGCTGGAGAAGACAGGGATAGTGAACCCTTACGCTGTACAGCGCACATTCTCTGCCTCCAGAGTCCTTTCCGCTGACGTAACAGCTGCTTTCGACCCGGGCTATCCTGAGGTAATGGAAAAGCAGAATGCTGCTTTCGTCGGTAAAGGGATCAACATCAATAAATATACAGGAGCCAGAGGCAAATCCGGAGCTTCCGACGCAAACGCGGAATTTATCGGTTTCGTAAGGGGAGTTTTCGATAAGGCCGGCGTAGAGTACCAGTTCTCTGAGCTTGGCAAGGTGGACGCCGGAGGCGGCGGCACTATAGCGTATATCCTGGCAGACAGGGGAATGAACGTTCTCGACTGCGGAGTTCCTATCCTTTCGATGCATTCGCCGTATGAAGCGGCCAGCAAATACGATATTTATCAGGGTTACAAGGCATATAAAGCTTTCCTGGAAGCTGAATAAGAATAAGGAGATAGGGCGATGAGTGAAAATGAAAAGATAAAGATAACCTGGCACGGCCATGCGTGCTTCACTATAGAATACGGCGGATACAGCATAGTTACAGATCCGTTTACAGGAGTTCCGGGCTACCCGGAGCTCCATCTCACGGCTGACCAGGTGTTCTGCAGCCACGAGCACGGGGACCACAACTACGTACAGGCGGTGGAACTCACCGGAGCAGGTAAGAAATCTCCGTTCAAAGTAACAGAGATAGAGTGCTTCCACGATGATAAACAGGGAGCTCTCAGAGGAAAGTGCGTCATCCGCATCTTCGAGGCCGGAGGCCTCAGGGTCGGCCACCTTGCGGACCTGGGTGAAATGCCTGATAAAGAACTGGTAGAAAAACTGAGCGGACTCGACTGCGCTCTGATACCTGTCGGCGGATATTATACGATCGACGGCAGCCAGGCATATAAAGTAATGGAGGAAATAGATCCGAAAGTGACAGTTCCTATGCACTACAGATCGGGAAGACTCGGCTACAGCGAGATCTCGGGTTCTGATGTCTTTCTTTCGCTCGTCAAGGACAGGCCGGTCGTAAAAACCGGCGGTACCTTTGAGATAGGCGGAAACGACAGGTGTGTTATCGTTCCTGCGGTTGAAGGATTGGCGAATGAGTTCTGAGCAGAAGAAGAGCCTGTTCGTCCAGGGAACCATCCTCGCGATGGCAGGCATAATAACTAAGATCATCGGCTTCGTCTACAGGATCCCTATGGCCAATATCCTGGGAGACCAGGGAAACGGAATATATTCTGTGGCGTTCGGTATTTATAACATAGCGCTCACTCTGTCGTCGTACAGTCTGCCTCAGGCGGTATCGAAGCTTGTGGCTGAGAAGATAGCGCTCAAAGAATATAAAAATAAAATGCGTATATTCAGCCACGCGCTCATATTCGCGGTCATAGCGGGCATGGCGGCCTTTGCCCTGCTCTGGTTCGGGGCGGGCTTCCTTGAGGGGTTATATGCCAGGGAAGGCCTGGCGAGACCCCTTAAAGTCCTGGCGCCGACTGCCTTTATAGTCGCTGTGCTGGGCGTATTCAGGGGTTTTTACCAGGGACACGGCTCTATGACTCCGACAGCCATATCGCAGATACTGGAGCAGATAGTAAATGCGATCGTGAGCATAGTCGCGGCTTACGGCCTGACCAGAATGTACGCCGATACCGGCGACGTCCACTCGTGGGCGGCAGCCGGAGGGACGATGGGAACTCTGTGTGGAGCCTTTACCGCGCTGCTCTTCTTCTTTATCCTCACAGTGATGCAGAGGAAGAACATACGAAGGGGACTTGAAGGAGGCCTGGACAAGAAGGATGCGAATTCTATCATTTACAAAGCCATATTCCTCACAGTCATCCCTATCATACTGAGCCAGACTATCTACCAGATAGGAAATACCATAGACGACCTGATGTTCAGCAATATCATGGCTTCAAAGGGTCTTTCGGACGCTGTGGTAGGCTCTCTTCAGGGCGTGTTCAACACCCAGTATATCCAGCTGGTAAACCTTCCGGTAGCGGTGGCCACAGCTATGGCCGCGTCGACGCTCCCGGCTGTATCGGCGGCATATATCGTAGGCAATATCGACGAGGCAAACTCGAAGATAAATTCGATAGTGAAATTCAATATGGCTATAGCTATCCCTTCGGCTGTCGGGCTGGCAGTGCTGGGTCTGCCTATAGTCACGGTACTCTTCCCGCGCCTTGTGGATTACCGGGCCATGTCAGCCATGCTCATGGCGACCGGCTCGTCAGCAGTCGTATTCTACGCTCTGTCGACGATAACCACATCCATACTCCAGGGCAGCAGCCACATGAGAGTGCCGGTCATCCATTCGGGAATATCGCTCGTTATCCACATAGCTCTGATATATATCCTGCTGGAGTTCACGGGTCTCGGAGTATACGGGCTTATCATCGGCAATGTCACATTCCCGCTCATAGTATGCACTCTCAATATGCGTTCTATCACTAAGGTTACCGGTCATAAGTGGGACTGGATGAAGACCTTTGTACGTCCGGCGATAGCTTCCGCGGTGATGGGCGCTGTCACATGGGGCATATACGCGCTGCTCAGCATGCTTTTAGGAGGAAATGTAGTCATCCCTCTTCTTGTATCGATAATAGCGGCAGTCGTGGTCTATGGCTTCATGATAATAAGGATGCACTGTTTCACTAAAGAAGAACTGCTCCAGTTCCCGCTCGGAGGCAGGATAGTAAGGATAGCCAGGATGTAGCGTAAAGAGAGCTGTCGGCCGGCAGCCTGTACAGGAGAAACTTATGATAAAAGTAAGCAATCTGTTCAAGACGATAGGTGAAAAGGAGATCCTGAAGGATCTTTCGATACACGTTGAGACGGGCTCTATATACGGGCTGGTAGGCCAGAATGGATCGGGCAAGACGACTGTCATAAAACATATGGCGGGCGTTTATAAGCCCGATTCAGGCAGGATACTTTACGATGGAAGCCCTGTCTGGGAAAATCCTTCGGTAAAAGACCGGATCGGATACATTCCCGATGATCTGACTTCAATGAACGCCTATACTATGAAGGAAGCGGCACATTACTGCGCCAGCATCTATTCTGAATGGGACCAGGAACGATTTGATAGAATGTCCGGATCGCTGGGGCTGGATATGAAGATCAAGCTGAAGGACTTCTCAAAGGGTGTGCGCAAGCAGGCTGCTTTTGCTCTTATTCTGAGCCTGCGCCCTAAATACGTGCTGCTCGACGAGCCTGTAGACGGTCTCGATCCCGTAGTGCGCCGTGTCATCTGGAAAGCGCTCCTGAAGGATGTTTCTGAAAATGGAACGTCTATACTGGTTTCTTCTCATAACCTGAACGAGATAGAAAATGTCTGCGATACTGTCGGGATCATAGAAAGCGGCAGTATCGTACTGGAAAGAAAGCTTGCTGATATAAAGAATGATGTACATAAACTGCAGCTGGCCCTTCCTGAAAAGGCGGATCCGGCGCAGATCCTCAGGGATGCCGGATTAACCGTGCTGGGAAGTGAGAATTACGGAAGCGTGAGCCGTGTTATCGTCAAGGGAAGCAAAAATGAGATCAGAAGCGTTATCAGGGATCTTGACCCTGTGGTCTTCGATATCCTTCCGATGACGCTGGAGGAGATCTTCATAGTAGAACAGGAGGCTGTCCATGGGGTCAGGAACATTTTCATTTAAGATCTCAGGATCCCTTATAAAAGAAGATCTAAGGCGCTTCTGGACGCTGTCTCTGGTCTTTACGATCGCCTACTTCCTGTCGGGAGTATTCGTGGTGATGCTGCAGTATAACGCCGCAGCGTCAGCCGACGGTTCCACTGCCAACAATGCCGCCTATTTTATAGAAGCGCTGCTTTCGGGAAAGTATCCTGTATATTTCCTGCTGACTTCTATAATGCCTGTAATAGCGGCAGCCCTGGTGTTCAGATACCTTTTCAGCAGCGGGGAAGTGCTGATCTGCCATTCACAGCCATTTACGAGGACTACGATGATAAACAGCCACGCCATGTCGGCTGCCATACTCTGCGTGATACCGCTGGCTGTGACAGGCCTGCTGCTCCTGCTGCTTGTTCACCCGGTATATTACAGCGAATCGTATTATCAGACCCCGTCGCAGATGGAGAATCTCTATACATTATCTAAGGTTCTCAGATGGCTTCTGGCACAGATGATCTGCGTGCTTTTCGTCCTTTCGATTTCTGTACTGTCAGCCATGATAACAGGCACAGGAGTCCATCATATAATGGCTTCGATAGGCTTTAATATCATCGCGCCGGTCACAGCGATGATATTCGTGATATACGCTGAGATATACCTTTTCGGTTTTCCCGGAGATATTTCGCAGGAGATGAGCCTGGCGCTCTCGATGTCACCCGTGACATATCAGCTGATCGATCACGGAAGCAGCACAGCTGCAGACAGCTTTATATATTTCCTGGCAGCTTTCCTTATATATCTTCTTTCTGTTTTTCTGTACAACATCAGAAAACTGGAACGCACAGGCTTCGGAGTGGTCTTCGCGGCGGTAGAGTGGGCGATAGCCTTTATATTCGGAATGCTGGGAATGACGGCCGTGGGAATGACCTTCAAAGAGCTTCTGCACACGCCGGGCATTATCACAGCAGCGGGTTATATAGCAGGAGCCTTCATCGCTATCGTTATATGTATGATGATACTCAGGAAAAAGCTGAAGGTAATGGACATGCACACTATGCGCGTAGCATGCACCTTTATGGTATGTATGGCCGTGTTCCTCGGCATAATGAACGCCGGCGGCTTCGGATTCGAGAAGAGGATCCCGGATGATCCGGGTTCGGTAACGGTAAATATATCTGACCTTCCGGACGCCCTGTCATACAACAGTACATTTGTGAACGCTTACGATGCTGCCGCAGGAAAGATTGATGCTGACGCGCTGAATGATCACGGAATAAGCTTCAACAGGGAAGAAGGCATAAAAGCCGCGATGGATCTTCACAGACTCATTATTGATAATAAGGGTCTCTGCCTGCCTGATTCGTCTTCTGTCTTCTATACATCATCGACTTTGCCGGATACCTCTCTGTCCTACGAGGATATGGTCGATGTCAGGATAGATTACCACAGCGGCGCGGATGCTAAGAATTCGCCGGTGACAGAGACCAGGTCTTATTCTGTTCCCCTGTATCTTATCTACGGGAGCAGCGAGTTTAAGGAGATGTTCGACAGGCCTTCCTACAGGAAGATGTTCACGAATACTATAGAAGAGCTTTCGACAGAGGACGTGACGCATACCACAGTCTTCAATTCAGAGAATGTGGGGTCGGCTGACTTCGAAAACGGGTTCGATATCCCTGATGATACAGATATCAGCGGACTTGTGGCAGCCTTGAAGGATGATGCTGAGAACATGACCTACAGCGAATACATAAGCATGACGAACAGGGATCCGCTGGGAATGGTGAGCTTCTACCAGAACACAGATAAAACGTCCAGAGACAGGCAGTCGTCTAAAGCTAAGAGCAGCGTAAGCCAGGCTGCCGGAGGCAGCGTGAGCGGCCGGGAGCTGGCAGCGGATTCTGAGAAGATAGATCTCGTGGTCCAGCCTTACTGCAGGGAGACCATAAAATGGCTGCGTGACAATGCCGGCCTGGATCTGATGCAGACCTATGGCGGAAACTTCGACGCGGCGCTCATATACGCGACGGATGGAAAGCCTGTTGAAGGCTATGCAATGAGTGAAGAGGGCATGTCAGACGCAGCTACAATAGACAGCCTTGAAAAATACGCAGCTGAAGGAGGCGCTGAGCTTGTCACCGACGAAACGGCGCTGAGAAGCGATTTTACAGCGTCTGTATCCCATTCTGTATTAGGGAAGATCAGTGACATCACGACAGAGAAAGATAAAGTCTATTATGTCGAATTCTACAGCAGCAACGACGACGGCTCGCTGCTGAACGATTACAGCGCCTATATCAGAGCTTCAGATCTGAAGAAATGACAGCCGCGGGCGGAGCCCTGAGCCGTAAGGGCGCCGCCCGCACACGTCAGCTCCGCTGACATCCGTCCCTGAGGGACGGCAAAAAGCATAAAAAAGCCGCGAGGCACTTCACGCGTAATACGGAAGAGCCCCGCGGCCTTTTGCTGTCTGCGGTAACTTAAAACTCTGTCCTACAGAGCGTCCACAGCAGCTTTAAGCTGTTCGAGAGCCTTCTCCAGCGTTTCGCGTCTGCAGGCGGCATTTATGCGCTGGAAGCTGTTGCCCTCCTCGCCGAACAGAGAACCTCCATCCAGCCAGAGCTCCGCCTCATCTATCATGAAGCGGTCGAGCTGCTCTCTGCTGAGACCCAGACCGCTGCAGTCCAGCCAGAGCAGATAGGTGCCCTCGGGCTTTCTCATCTTTACGCGCGGGATATTTTCTTTTATGTATTTATCAGCGAACTCGATATTGCCCCAGATATATGAACGAAGCTCGTCCAGCCATTCTTTTCCTCCTTCATAGGCGGCGCGGCAGGCTGTGAGCCCCATGATGTTGGCGTCGAATATCCCGTTGGAGCCCATGACCGCGCGGAATCTTTTACGGTCCTCCTCGTTCGGTATTATGATATTGGAGCACTGCAGGCCGGCGAGATTAAAGGATTTGCTCGGCGCGGTGCAGACGATATAGCGCAGTCCTTCTATGCCATCAGCGGCATTGGCGAAAGCAGTGTGCCTGCTGCCCGGCCATACGAAATCGCAGTGGATCTCATCGGATACAACTAACACACCGTGGTCCGCGCATATATGGGCGAGCTTTTTAAGTTCCTCTCCGGTCCAGACCCTGCCGACCGGATTGTGAGGGCTGCAGAGTATGAACATCTTGATATCGTTGTCGACGATCTTTTTTTCGAAATCCTCAAAATCTATCCTGTAGTATCCGTCTTCATTCACCAGCGGAGAATTTACGACCCTTCTCCCGTTTCCTTCTATAGAGCTCATGAAAGGGTAGTAGACCGGCTTCATCACGATAACCGCATCGCCCGGTTCAGTAAATGCCTTGACCGCCTGAGTGAGCGCGAATACCACACCCGGTGTAGTGACGATCCATTTCCTGTCTATATCGAAATTGAAATTGTCTCTGAACCAGCCGGTTACAGCGTCGTAGTATCTGTCTCCCGGGAAACTGTAGCCGTAGATCCCATGATCTGCCCTTTCCTTAAGCGCCTCGGTCACGCTCTCCGGTACCTGGAAATCCATGTCGGCGACCCAGAGAGGTATAAGCCCCTCCGGCATGTTCATCATAGAAGCCGAGTCGTATTTCATGCTGTCCGTACCATGTCTCTCTATATATTTATCGAAATCCATTTTATCCTCCTGTTTACGAGATGATCCGCTTATTTGTTAAGAAAGATCTTATGTATTAAAACGGTATTTCCGTGAGCTCCGCTCACATGAGCCTCCGGCAAAGCCTTTTCCGGCTGTTAATACATCTTAACAGACTCATGCCGGAGCACAAGATATATTTACCCTCCGCGGCGATATGTGGTATAGTTATCCGGTATTTTATTAAAAAATTTTTGCAATATCAGATAATGGAAGAAAAAAGAAATGACACAGAAGACAAAAAGCAATCTTATGCTGCTGGGCGCGGCTTTTATATGGGGCTCCGCCTTCGTAGCCCAGAAGATAGGCGGCGATATAGGATCGCTGACCTTCAACGGTGTCCGAAATATCATAGGCGGCCTCTTCCTCATACCGGTAGCGATGATATTTTCACGTCCGGCTGACAGTTATCCAGGCGTATCTGACAGATATCAGATGGATCAGAGTGAAAAGAGGATATACAGAAAAAATCTGCTGCTGGGCGGTTTTCTTTGTGGAATAATGCTGTGCGCGGCGTCAACGCTGCAGCAGATAAGCATATCGATGACGACTGCCGGCAGAGCGGGATTCATAACATCGCTCTACGCGGTTATGGTGCCTGTGCTGTCAATCGTTCTCGGCAAAAAGGTCAGGCCTTTTATATGGATATGTGTAGCTGTGAGCATACTGGGCCTGTACATGTTGTCTTCTGAGACAGGTACGTTCAGAATAAACCTGGGCGATGTGCTGCTGACCATATCGGCGCTGCTGTTCGCGGTACATATTATGATAATAGACCATTTTACGCCGCTGGTGAATGGAGTTCAGATGTCGTGTCTGCAGTTCATCGTGGCAGGAGTTATCGGGCTGATTGTGATGTTCGTGTTTGAGGATCCGTCCATGACTGCTATATGGAGCTCAATACTGCCGATCCTCTACGCAGGCGTGCTGTCCAGCGGGGTGGCATATACACTTCAGATAGTCGGGCTTAAGGGGGCGGATCCGTCAGAGGCTTCTCTGCTGCTATGCCTGGAGTCGGTATTCTCAATGCTTACAGGTATGGTCGTGCTTCACGAGCGCATGCCGCTCAAGGGCTATATAGGCTGCCTGCTCATATTCGCTGCGGTGGCGGCAGCCCAGGTATCGCCGGGCATACTGCCGTGGAACCGTAAAAAGGCGGTAAAGACTGCCGCGGCTGTTCCGGCGGAGGAAGATAATGCCGGTCCGGCGGATGTTGTGAATGAAAGAAATCTGTGATAGACTCAAAACATCTAAATGTGTTTTCTATTATGAGGTAATCAAATGGACAATAACGAAAGCAGAAACAGCGGCATAGAGAATATAGAGTTCGCCAGGGCGGGCGGCATGGCGACAGACGCGGCAGAAGCCGCGGCCGGACGAAAAAAGGGATTTACTCTAAAGAAGGGGATCATAATCATCGTCATCCTGGCAGTCATATTCGCTGGTGTGGGCATAATAGCTGCAGCTATTCAGGGAAACTCCTCCCAGCCGGAATACGGACAGGACGGCCCTTACGTGGGAGTATTGAAGATAACCGGCGAGATAAACGGCGACAACGACCAGACCAGCCCTTACCAGCACGACTGGGTAATGGCTCAGGTAAAGAAGATGAAGAACGACCCGGATAACAAGGGCATCATGCTCTACATCGATTCGCCGGGCGGAAGCGTTTTCCAGTCTGACGAGCTCTATAACGCTCTGGAGAACTATAAGAAAAAGACCAAGAGGCCTCTCTACGCTTATTTCGACGAAACAGCGGCTTCGGGAGCCTATTATATCTCAGCCGACGCCGACAAGATCATAGCCAACAAGCTCTGTACGACAGGCTCCATAGGAGTTTACATGGGACCGGTCATCGACAGCAGCGGCTTGCTGTACAAGCTGGGCGTGGGCGTTGACTTCATAAAGAGCGGCCCTAACAAAGCTATGGGCAATCCTTTCCAGCCCCTTACTGCTGAACAGCGCCAGATCTACCAGAGCCAGATCGATGAGTACTATCTCAGGTTCGCTGATATAGTATCCAAAGGCAGGGATATCCCTATCGACACGGTTTACACGATAGGCGACGGCCGCACCTATACAGCCACTCAGGCAGTCCAGAACGGACTTGTAGACGAAGTAGGTACATATACAGACGCCAAGAAGCTTATGAAAAAAGACGCCGGAACGTCCAACTTCGAAAAGGTTGAATATATTCCTGAACAGACCCTGCGCGATGTCCTCTGGGGTATGGAAGAGTCTATGAAGGAATACGCTGACAGCCAGAGCAAGTCCGATATTGAAAAGACTATGGACTATATCTCGGAAAACAGCAGCCATGCTTTCTATTACGAGGCTTTCGACCTGGCGGATAAGGACTGATACTGAAGCGCATACGTCCGTTGACGCGGGACAAACAGTTTTCGCGGGCGGAGCCCGCCCTGTCAGCGGAGCTGACGTGAGTTTTCTGTGCGTTTTCTGTAAAGAATAAGAAAAAATAAAATCCGGGTGTCAAGTAAAAAAGCTTGACACCCCTTTTTTACTATGCTATCATTGCACGGTGACTTGAAGAAGGGAGGCAGCTATGGTCAAGAACATGGGAGAGATCAGCATGCTCTACGACTTCTACGGCGAGCTTCTCACAAAGCGCCAGAAAGACGTTCTCCAGTATTATTACGGAGACGACTACACGCTCGGCGAGATAGCCGAGTCGGCCGGGATCAGCCGCCAGGCGGTCTACGATACGGTGCGCAAGGCGGAGAAATCGCTCCGCTCATACGAGTCGAGGCTGGGACTTGTGGAAAGGTTCCGCCGTACAGA
Source organism: Bacillota bacterium (assembly GCA_028724585.1). Taxonomy (GTDB): domain Bacteria; phylum Bacillota; class Clostridia; order Peptostreptococcales; family Anaerovoracaceae; genus RUG708. The sequence continues at coordinate 53,495 of JAQYCQ010000021.1, forward strand.
AGAAGAGACAGGCAGGGCTTCGGCCATGCTTGACGAAATGATAAGCAATACAGACGACGCCGCTCTGGCTGAGAAGCTGACGGCAGTCAGAAAGATAATAGACGGGCTCGACGAATAGTTCGGGCCGGGAGGAACGATGGCTTTCGAAGGACTTTCAGAAAAACTGCAGGATCTGTTCAAGAATCTGAGAAGCAAGGGCACTCTTACAGAAGCTGATGTAAATACGGCTATGAGAGAGGTTAAGCTGGCTCTCCTTGAAGCAGACGTTAACTTCAAAGTAGTAAAGAAATTCGTCGCCAATGTAAAAGAGAAGTGCCTCGGCGAAGAGGTCCTGTCCAGCCTGACTCCGGGCCAGCAGGTCATCAAGATCGTAAACGAAGAGCTGACTCAGCTCATGGGTGGAACGGTCTCCAAGCTGACCTACTCGGACAGCGGCTTTACGGTCTATCTGCTCGCCGGCCTTCAGGGTACTGGTAAGACGACCACCGCCGGCAAGCTGGCCAACTACCTTAAAAAAGAAGGTAAGAAACCGATGCTCGCGGCCTGCGACGTGCACAGGCCTGCCGCTATCGACCAGCTGGAGATAGTAGGAAAACAGGTAGATGTTCCGGTATATACGGAACGTGAAGAGAAGAGAGCCGAAGTAGTCGCGGCGAACGCCAAGAAGAAAGCAGAGCATGACGGCTACAACGTTCTCATAGTCGATACTTCGGGACGTCTCCACGTTGACGAAGAACTGATGGCGGAGCTGGTAAGGGTAAGGGACGCTGTACAGCCTCACGAAACCCTGCTGGTCATAGACGCCCTCACAGGACAGGACGCTGTTACAGCGGCCAGCGCTTTTAACGACGCTGTCAATGTGGACGGCATCATCCTTACGAAGCTGGACGGCGATACAAGGGGCGGCGCTGCTCTCTCGGTAAGAGAGGTGACAGGCAAGCCGATAAAATTCGTCGGTGTCGGCGAAAAGTTCGACGCTCTCCAGCCTTTCTATCCGGACCGCATGGCTTCCAGGATACTGGGAATGGGCGATATGCTCACCCTCATCGAGAAGGCCCAGGAACAGTACGATGAGAAGGAAGCGGTGGAGCTCGAGAAGAAGATCAGAAAGAACGAGTTCACTCTCGAGGATTTCCTCGAGCAGATGGGACAGATAAAGAAAATGGGCGGCATGAGAAAGATAATAGACATGCTCCCGGGAGTAAACGGCCAGAAGGTCAGTGAAGAAGACATAGACAAATCCGAGAAGGAATTTGTCAAGATGGAGGCTATCATAAGATCCATGACGCCGGCTGAGAGGGCGGATCCCAAGATCCTCAACGCCAGCAGGAGAAAACGTATAGCCAGAGGCTCCGGACAGCCGGTAAGCCAGATAAACCAGCTGGTAAAGCGTTACGACGAGGCCAGAAAGGTCATGAAGCAGTATACGAAACCTAAGCGCAAAGGGAGAAAGATGCGCGGCGGTTTTTAAATAAAGTTAATCAAAGATTCAAAGGAAAATGTTCAGGAGGAATACAAGATGGCAGTAAAGATCAGACTTAGAAGAATGGGAAGAAAAAAGAAGCCTTTTTACAGAGTAGTAGTTGCGGATTCACGCGCTCCTAGAGATGGCAGATTCATCGAAGAGATCGGCTGGTACGATCCTCTCCAGGATCCGGGTCTCATCAATATCGATTCAGAAAAGGCAAAGAAGTGGCTCGCTAACGGCGCTACTCCGACTGATACAGCAAGAAGCCTTCTCAAGAAGTCAGGCATCATTGAATAATCACAGGTAGACAGACAAAATGGTAGTAGGATTGGTCGAAGTCATTGCCAGGTCTCTCGTTGATGATCCCGACGCTGTCAGAGTTACAGAAACAGAAGACAGACACAGCATAACTATACAGCTTAAGGTCGCTCCAGATGACATGGGCAAGATCATTGGCAAAAAAGGCAGGATTGCGAGAGCTCTCAGGACTGTGGTTCGCGCTGCTGCTAACAAAAACAACAAGAAAATAACGGTCGAGATAGTTCAGTAAGGCCGCGTTTTAAAGAGCTGTTCTTTCGGGACGGCTCTTTTGTGTTATGTGGACCGGCAGGTCGTGAGAGGTACAGGCAGTGGATAGGATAAAAGTAGGAAAGATCGTAGGAGCGTTCGGCATCAGGGGAGAGCTGAAAGTCCTTTCATACGCCGATAAGCCGCACAGGTTCGAGGAGCTAGACAGCCTGTACGCGGGAAAAGAAGAATACCATGTAAAGAATGTGAGATACCAGAAGGATATGGTGCTTCTGAGGTTAGAAGGAGTGGACGACAGGAACGCTGCCGAAAAACTCAGGGGAAAGTTCCTCGAAATAGACAAATCAGAACTTCGCGAGCTGGACGAGGACGAGTACTTCGTCTTCGACCTGATAGGGCTCGAGGCTGTAGACCAGGAGGGAAAACACATAGGGAAGGTAACTGACGTTATCCAGAACAGTGCCCAGGATCTTTACGAGATAGAGACAGACGACGGCGTGAAGCATCTGGTGCCGGCAGCCTATGAATTAGTTACAGAAATCAATATAGACAGTGGTATAATGAGAATAAAACCGATTCCGGGCCTTCTTGACTGAGAGAGGAAGATATGCATATAGATATCCTTACGCTTTTTCCTGAAATGATAGAAGCTGCCGCGGGGTCAAGCATGCTGGGACGCGCCCAGCGCGGAGGCGTGCTTGAGATAAACGCGGTGAACATACGTGATTTTACGGTAGATAAACACAATAAGACAGACGAAGCCCCGTTCGGAGGGGGCGCCGGCATGGTGATGACAGCCCAGCCGGTCTTCGACGCTCTGAGATCGGTCCATGCCGAGGACAGCCGCCTGATATACATGTCACCTAAAGGCAGGATCCTCGACCAGGATATAGTGAGCTCACTTTCTAAAGACGAGCATCTTGTTTTTCTCTGCGGTCATTACGAGGGCATAGACCAGAGGATAATCGACTTCTGGAAGCCCGATGAGATAAGCATAGGCGACTATATACTGACCGGCGGAGAGCTGGCTGCACTGGTGGTCATAGACGCTGTATCGCGCATGGTGCCGGGAGTGCTGGGAAACGAGAGCTCAGTCATGGGGGAGTCTGTCTATTCAGGTCTGCTCGAGTACCCACAGTATACGAGGCCGCGAATATATGAAGGCATGGAAGTTCCTGAAGTGCTGCTGTCCGGCGACCACTCCAGAGTGGGGCTGTGGCAGTACAGAAGATCTCTGGAAGAAACGCGGGACAGGCGCCCGGACATGTGGCAGGCTTACCTGAATAAGGCGGAAAGGCTGGAGCTGAGCAAAAAAGAGCTTGAGATACTGGCAGATGTTTCAGGAAACGAAAGCTTCAGGCCGCGTAAGCGCAGAAAGAAAAAGAAGAAAGCCGACGTCAGCTCCGCTGACATAGAGGGCAAACAGTAAATAAACAGCCGGAGGTAGGATCTTTGGAAGAAAAGATATCCGAAAAGGGAAAAAACAGTTTTTTCGACAGGATCAGACAGCATCCTAAAATAGTGGCTGCTGTCGTGATCTACCTTATAGCAGCAGCTGTGCTCATAGGAATAGTCTATGTAGCTCCCTGGGCCGCGAACAAGATGTCGGATGTTATGACTGTCGAATACGGAAGCCTGGATAACTCCCAGGAAAGTAAGGTCTGCTTCGTCAAGAAAGAAGCGGTCTACTACGCTGACAAGAGCGGAAAGGTGGGTTATTCCTACGGCGAGGGAGACATGGTGAGGACAGGTTCGACGGCGGTAAAGATCTCCTCGTCTTCGAGTGACAACAAGACAGATTACAGGAATTTCGAAAGCAGCGCCGAGGGCTTCCTGGGCAGTGATACCCTGCTCCGTGATCTGAAAAAATCAGAAAAGAAAGCGCTCCTGAAGGATCTTGTCTCACAGGAAGCTGATGCAGGAAGCGAAGCCGATAAAGTCATGATCCAGAACGCTATAGACGACGTTTCGCGCAATAACAGCAAGGATTCGTCCGGATCCCCGTTCAAAAAAGATCCGGACCTGTCAGCGAAGCTGTCGAAGACCGGCCTCAGCGGCAAATACGTGCCCGAGACATCAGGCATCATCAGCTATAAACTGGACGGTTATGAGACGGTCATTTCTCCTTATACCATGATGTATCTGGATAGATCGAAGGTATCAGGCATCTCTGATAAAACATCGGATGTATTTACCGGCAGGACGACAAAGGGAAAGCCACTCTTTAAGATCGTCGACAACCGCGAATGGTACGCAGTCACATGGGTAGAAGGGGATAATGCGTCGAAGTTTACCGTAGGCGGGCCTGTGACGCTGAAACTGGACAGCGGAGAGGCTCCGGGTTCTGTAGTCAAGGTAGTGCAGCAGAATAATGATTATCTGGTCATCATGAAGTTTTCGTCGTATTTCGATGGGCTGGCTTCATCCAGGACGGCGAACTGCAAGATCATAACATCAAAACAGAGAGGACTTATCGTAAAGAACGATTTCATTTCTGAAAAGAAAGGCCAGACCGGGGTATACGTTCTGGACGTCACCGGAAAGACCAGCTTCACTCCCGTCAAAGTGCTCGCCAACGACGGCAAGTATTCTCTGGCTGCTTCGGGATCATACATGGATGATGATGGAAATACCGTAAACACTATAAATGTTTACGATGAGATAAAAAAGATTGATAAATAAATTTTGTTCATACTGCGGAGGCGATGAAGATATGGGAACTATTGCTGAAAACATCAAAATGATAGAGGATGAAAAAGCCGAAGCCTGCAGGCGCGTCGGCAGAGACCCTTCAGAGGTACTGCTCTGCGCTGTTACCAAGACTCATCCGGCTGAGATGATAAATGAAGCTATAGAAGCCGGCGTTACAGATATCGGGGAAAACAAAGTACAGGAAATACTCGATAAATACGATCATGTTAATAAAGTTAGATGGCATATGATTGGACATCTTCAGACTAATAAGGTAAAATATATTATCGACAAAGTCTGCATGATACATTCTGTCGATTCCCTTCATCTTGCTAAGGAAATCGACAGGCGCGCCGAGCAGCACGGGATCACAATGGATATCCTGATAGAGGTAAATACCGCTCAGGACGAGCATAAATTCGGCGTCGCTCCGGAGGATACAGAAGCGCTTATAAAGCAGATCCTTGAGGAGTGCCCGTCAGTAAGGATCCGCGGACTCATGACTATCGCTCCTTATAGGGAGGATCCGGAGGACGTAAGACCGTATTTCAGGCGTACTAAGCAGCTTTATGACGAGCTGGCGGAGAAGATAGATTCGCCGCATCTCGATTTTAAATATCTCTCGATGGGTATGTCGAACGACAGAGTTATCGCAGAGGAAGAGGGTTCCACTATCGTCAGGGTGGGATCGGCTATATTCGGAGCAAGAGATTACAGTAAACACTGAGTTATCTTTTAAGAGCAGCATATCAGCGGCCGTGTCTGGGAAGAGAGCGCAGGCAGAGCGGTCTAAAGAGGGAGGAAAAAATAATGGCAGAAGGTTTTATCGGCAAGCTGGGCAGTATCTTCGGCGTTACAGAAGAAGAATACGAAGACGAATACGATGAAGAAATAGAAGAAGCTGAGGAAACTCAGATAGCGTCAGGACAGGGAAGGACGTCCGCGGCTCAGGCTTCTTCAGTATCTGTATCTAAGGCTAGGAGCAATAATTTTGTCCAGCCTAAAATGGAATCTCACGGGGGCAAGGTGTTAAGCATGCAGAACAGTACCGCAGGCGCTGGATTACAGGCGCAGACAGCAAAGAAACAGCAGTTCAGGCTGGTCATTACAGAGCCTAAGAGCTTCAATGACTGTCCGAGAATGGTGGACAGCCTGAGGACAAGAAGGCCGGTCATCATCAATGTCGAGCATCTGGAGAGAGAGACTGCCAGAAAGATATTCGACTTCCTGAGCGGCGCTACATACGCTATAAACGGCAAGGTACAGAAAATATCTGACAACATCTTCGTATTCGCTCCTGAAAACGTAGACGTGCTCGCTGTACAGAGCGGTGAAGAAGGCCGCGAACAGGGCAGAACTGTCAGAGAAGCCCCTTGGCGCAGATAGTCGGGACGATATATGGCATTATTTGTTGTAATCCGTGTAATAAACCTGTTTGTCAACATAATAGTGACTCTGATATGCGTAGAAGCTATCATGAGCTGGTTTACGGGCGCTTTCGGTCCCGGGCTCTGGAAAGCCTACGGCATCATCCATCAGGTTACGGATCCTTTTATAAGGCCTTTCCGGGCTCTGCTCATGAGATTTTCCATGCGTTCAGGCATAGACTTTTCGCCTATCCTGGCGATACTGGCGCTCGAGTTCATAGCGCGTATCCTGACGAGGGTACTTTTAGCGCTTATGTAGCGGCAGAAAATCAATATAGGTCAAAAATTATCCGGACAGGTCCGGAAGTCAGGCGCTATGCGGTCGCAGAGCGCCTCTTTTTAACATTTGGAGTAAAAATGCAGTACATCATAGTAATACTCTGCCTTCTGGCGGCAGATCAGGCAGTGGAATTCGCCCTGCTCAGGCTTCTCGGCATGGGCGGCAGCAGGGTGCTCGTCGATGGATTCCTTTCCCTGGACGTGATCCAGAACAACGGTATAGCCTTCGGTATGCTCAGCAGCTCGGGCATGCTGCTGGTCTGCCTGACATCATTCCTGATAGGAGCCTTGATAGTATATATCCTCTTAAAAAGGAAGAGCGAGCGCAAAGCGGTCCTCATACCGCTCACGATGATAGCCGGAGGAGCCCTGGGCAATCTGGTCGACAGGCTGAGGCTGGGCTATGTCGTGGATTACATACACTTTCATATCTTCCCGTACATATTTAATTTTGCCGATATCTGCGTTGTGCTCGGCTGCTTCGCGATCCTGATCGCAGTAATGCTCCCGCAGAAACGAGGAGGCAGGCATGCAAGATAGCACTGGACAGCCTGTCAGGATCACCATTGAAGAAAATGAAAAAGGCAGGCGGCTGGACGCTGTCCTTTCCGACCGCTTCGCGGACCAGACGAGAAGCTATATCCAGAAGCTTCTTGCGGACGGCTGTGTGACCGCTTCTGCCGGAGCTAAGGCCGTAAAGAATTATAAAGTCAGGCCGGGAGACCTGTTCGAGGTATCGCTTCCTGAGCCTGAGCTCCTCGATGTCGAGCCGGAGGACATACCGCTGGACATAGTTTACGAGGACGATGACCTGATCGTAGTGAATAAGCCTCAGGGAATGGTCGTGCATCCGGCTCCGGGAAATCCGGACGGCACTCTCGTCAACGCCCTCATGTACCACTGCGGGGACAGCCTGTCCACCATCAACGGAGTCATAAGGCCGGGCATAGTGCACAGGATAGACAAGGATACCAGCGGCCTGCTCGTGGCAGCTAAATCCGACAGAGCCCACGAAGGACTGGCTGAGCAGTTCGCGGTCCACAGCATAACCAGGCGCTACAGAGCTGTTGTGTATAACAATATCAAAGAAGACGAAGGCACTGTAGACGCCAATATAGGGCGCAGCTCCAGAGACCGCAAAAAGATGGCTGTGGTCCCGTCGGGGAAAGGCAGGCATGCCGTCACTCACTACAGGGTACTGGACAGGGCAGGCAGCTTTACGTATATAGAATGCGTGCTGGAGACGGGCAGGACCCACCAGATAAGAGTACACATGGCCAGCAAGGGCCATCCTCTGCTGGGAGATCCTCTTTACGGACCTAAGAAACATGCTTTCGGGATAGAAGGCCAGGTACTCCACGCCAAGGTACTCGGTTTCATACATCCTGTCACAGGCGAAAAAATGCTCTTTGACAGCCAGCTTCCAGACCACTTCATCAGGGCCATGAAGCAGGCAGGCTTCAAAACTAAATAACAGAAGATAACGGTATTTTTCCATCATATAGAAAAAATACCGTTATCTTATATTTTTTTATTGACATATTAAACCATCAAAGGTATATTTAGGTCAGGGATTAATACCAGATTATGTCAAAGGAGAAGCCATGTATCTAGAATCAAGAGAAGTAAAAGAATCAAGTACAGTTATGATGGATGAACTGACAGACGAAAAAGTATGCTGCGGGGACTGTCATGAAAAGAAGAGGGAGCCGATCATAGGGGAATGGAATCCTTATCTGGGAAAAGGCGGCCCCCTGGGAAGGAAAAACTATCGCATAACAGAAAAGAGCCCGGAAAAGGATCTGATGAGAGTCCTTGACAATTACAATGTTGCCAGGGATTACGTGACCATAAGGGTGCTCAACAGGAGGATCAATGCTGATATCTGCAGGGAGGCCTACGGTATTGAATTCTACGACATGAAGGCTGTTGCCAGCCTTGTGCTGCGCACGCAGAACGGCTTTTTCCATGTATATGTCACCGATAAGGTGGCAGAACGCTGGGGCGTAGAGGCGTCTGAAGTGTTCGGAAGGGCCTACAGGAATATGTGTGTGTTAGGCGAGTTCCATCTGCAGGATATCTGCGGCGCCATAGAGGACAGCATCGGGGAGAATTTGTCGGACGGACGTTCGGACAGGATGTTCGTCGTCAAAGAGGACGCGCTGAACTCGGGAGCCGCAGCCATCGTCTGCCCGGATCTGCTTCTCAAGATAGCGGATCAGCTGGACAGCGATCTCTATATCCTGCCTTCGTCGGTGAGCGAGATCATAGTTATGAGAGCGCCGGATGAAGACCCGGATCACCTGGCCTGGATGGTGAAGGATGCCAATGAGAATGTTCTGGAAGAAGAGGATATCCTGAGCAGCCATGTCTTCCTTCTCGACAGAGAGGACCGCAGGCTGCGCCTTGTGAGATAGCGTTATACGGTCTCAGCTCCGCAGGCAGCCGGGGAAGAAGACTGCGGCAGCCGTGCCCGGAGGGCTCGGGAGACGAAAGAGGAGGTACCCCAAAAGCAGCAATCTGCTGCTGATGAGGTACCTCCTCTTTCGTTTATATACTGTCTGACAGCCTCCTATTTATCCAGATCGTCAGGAGACAGGCAGAACTGAGCTGTATCCTTGCTGATCTGGTCGAAGAGGTAGTTGTACTCTATCTTCTTGTACTGATCCAGAGTCTCTGTGTATTGAGTCTGGTCGTCGTAGGTGTAGTACTTGTTGTCGGACGTTATGTAGCCGGTCGTATCTATGACAGGCATATGGCGGTAAAGAGCGGACAGGTAGTCGTTGAACTGTGTCTTCTGCAGGCCGGCCTGCTGGAGCACCAGGGTCGACAGGTAGTTTACGCTCATCTTGTCTATGTATCCGCTCTGGGACTTGTAGTTTGTCCAGATGATAAACGGTGTGATGAAGCGTTTCTGGTTCTGTGAGACCGTCAGATCGGATATGCTGTCTCCGAGCAGGGATTCGACGAATTCGTCCTCGATGCTTGGCTGATGGTCACCGAACATTACTATCATAGTAGGCCTGGAGGACTTGCTGTAGTAGTCCAGAAGCTCCTTAAACGCCTTGTCGGACTCGTAGATGAGGGACAGGTAGCGGTTGGCCTTAGGATAGAATTTGTCGGTCGAAGTAAGCTGGACCTGCTGGTTGAAGTTAGAGTAGGACAGATCGTAGCCGCCGTGGTTCTGCATAGTTACGTTGAAGAGGAAGAAAGGACGGTCCTTATCCCTCTCCTCGTACATCTTCTCCAGTACCTTGTAGTCGTATGAGTCGCTGACGAAGCGGCGCAGGAGCACGTTCTCGCCAGGATGCTGCATGTTGATGCGCTGCTCGAAATCGAAGAAGGAGATGTCGTTGTTTTTGTAATCGTTTACAGTTTCGGTATCCAGGATATCTTCCAGGGCGTAGAAGTTTTCGAAGCCCAGGAGCGGATATACCGAATTCCTCTTCCAGCTCTCTTTATAGTAGGTATGGTAGGCTGTACGCGAGTATCCCTGGTCCGCGAGGGTGCGGGCCAGCGACGGGAGCTTGTTCTTGATATAGAGCTCGTAGGCGTTGCTTCCGCCTGTCAGGAATGCCATTGAGTTTCCTGTGAGGAACTCGAACTCGGAGTTGGAGGTCCCGGCTCCGTTTACAGGCATATACAGGTTGCCCTTTATAGTATTTTTGGTCAGGCTCCTCACGAAAGGAAGGTAATCCTGGTTGGTAGACAGCTTGCCCAGGACTCTGAGGTCCGAGAAGGTCTCGTTCATGATGACAATGATATCAGGTACCTGGCCTTCTCTGAGCCTTGCTGATGTCGCCGGCTGATTTGTGGAGGAAGTGCCCTGCACAGCCAGCGGCGTATCTTCACCTGTATTAGGGAGAGCTGACGTGTTGTTTTCGGCCGTTTCGCCTTCTCCCTGGGCAGCCGTTGAAGCCTCCCCGTTCATGACGGCTTCCGCTACTGTATCAGCTGTCTTATCCGCTGCTGCCGGTTCCTTGGCTGCCGTATTTGTCGTGTCTGCCTCTGCGGCGGTATCTGCGCCGGATGCTTTAGTATCGGCTTTGGCGTTTTCCGCCTGTATCTCCTGAGCGGCGGTGAATATGCCGTGGTCGTTGTCGTCGCTGTCGAGTACATTGTTTATGTAGTCCGGTACATCGTCGGCGCTGTAGCCGTCAGGCTTATCGACTATAAGATACCTGGTGTTGAGCATGAAGTTGAGACAGGTGCCGCTTCTTTTGTAGCCTCTTGCCTGGTTCCAGAAGTCAGGCCTGATGCCGGCGTCCCAGGCCATGGAAGTAGTATAGAAAGGTACGACTATAGCTAAAACGAGGGCCAGGCTGACCAGTCTGAAAATGTTGTGGTATCTCCTGCGGATCCTTATCTTTGGCATCCTGAAGCTCAGGATGAGCATCTCCCAGGCGATCAATATGCCTATGATCATGTGGTAGCTGTAGTGGTAATGGTAGCCGCTTGCTACTCCGAGGCCGGTCTTGATGGTGACCATGTCGGCAGGCATGAAGGGTGTCCCTCTGAATTCCATGATTAGGGCCGCCGCGAATGAGAAGCAGAAGGCTATTATAGTCACAGCTATTATCGGTTCCCTGAAACGGCCGAATATGGCCGCAAACAGAGACATGATGATGATGAACAGCATATAGTTGAGCACCAGGGTCTGGAATGACCAGTCCCATATGTTATAGCCCTGCATGGCCTCGGTCATACAGGCGATGATGACCGGTGTAAGGAGATAGAATATCACTCCTGATATCCTTGCCGCCTTCCGCCCCGGCCGCCTGACTGTGATCATCATAGACAGGCCGATCGCCGCTGAAAGGGCGATGGAGATGATGAAGAGTATTATCCCGTCTCTGGAGGACAGGTCAGGATTGCTTAAGTACTGACCTGTGTGTGACAAAACAAGAGCCAGCGCGAGTACCGCGAAAACCGCTCCGAGTACAAGCCTGGTCCATGTGATCTTTATGCGTTTGCCGATCCTGATCGGCTGCCTGTCCATGAGTAAGATCTTCCTCAGGAAGGCTAAACGTTCTTTTTTCTGACTTTTTTCCATTTAAATATATTACCTGAACTTTCCTGCTGCCGCTGCCGGAAGGCCGTCTGATCATGGACGCGCGCCGGGCCGGAAAAGGGGGATGAGGACCGGCGCCGCGCTGCCGGAGGCACTTCTGCGCGGAGCGCTGCGAACGCGTTTTTTACGCGTTATTAACAGAAATTATATATTTATCTAATAATCAATTATTATATAACAGGTTTACGATATAAACAATACGCGATGTGTTAGCATAAGATAATTTAACATTTAGAACTTTAGGGTATTAATAGATTCGTCTTTACTGTTTGCGTAAAACATGATTTGTGATATTATACAAGATATTGTTTTGTCAACAAAAGTTTTGGGATGGTATACGATGGATTTAATAAAGAAATACGGTGATCTCATAAAGAAGGAAGGAGAAACTGATCCTGAGAAGGCGCTCGACCTCATAAGGTTCGGCCTCAGATTCAAGAATTTCACCGAGAAACATATAGGAACAAAGGGGCTTCCGGCTCCTTACGAGACTCTTTTCATGTCCACGGTGAGGAGTGTGCTCAGGGCTCTGGGAAAGCCTGAAAGATCAGTCTGGTCTAACATCTTCGGGCCCTTCGAGATCTTCCAGTGCTTCGACCTGCAGGGAGTGTCGGTAGAGGCTCTGGCTACATTCCTTTCCGGCTTCGGCATAGAGGACTACTTCATCGACAGGGCCGAGGCCGAGGGCATAGCCTCCACGCTCTGTTCATACCACAAGAATTTCATGGGCGGCGTTTATTCGGACGTGCTGCCGACTCCTGCCTACGCGGTGACCACTACTACTGTATGCGACGGCAACCTGAGCAGCTTCAGGCTGGCTTCTATGATGAGGGGCATAGACCTTACTGTGCTGGATGTGCCTCACAAGTGGAGCCCGGAGGGCGAAAAGTATCTGGCAGGCCAGTTAAGGGAGATGACGGCTGATCTGGAGAGGATAACAGGGCGGCAGTTCGATATCAATGAACTCAAGGCCGCGATAAACAGGGAAAACGAATCGAAGAAGTATTTCGAGGCTTTCCTTGAGGCTACTAAGGAGATCTGCTATCCGAACACGCTGGCGCTCAATATGTGCATGCTGTTCGCTACTCACCTGAATATAGACACTCAGGAGACACTGGACTTCTTTAAGGCTCTGGCAGAGGATGTCAATAACTACAAGCCTTATACGGGCAGCCGCATAATGTGGATCCACCTGCAGCCCTTCTATGACGAGGTACTCAAGGAGATCTTCAACATATCATACGACAACAACATCCAGGTATTCGACTTCAACATGGACTATATGGGCCAGATGGACGAAGACCATCCTTTCGAGGCTATAGCCAGAAAGATGATAGACAGCCGCTACAACGGAGACTTCAGCCGCAAGATGAAGTTCATCGGGGATCTGATGGACGAATACAGGCCTGACGGGGCTATCCACTACTGCCACTGGGGCTGCAAGCAGTCATCGGGCGGTGTCATGCAGATAAAGGAAGTCGCGGCGCAGAGGGGCATCCCCCTGCTGATACTGGACGGCGACGCCATAGACCGCAGGAACAGCCACGAGGGCCAGATCAGGACCCGTACGGAGGCTTTCATAGAGATGCTGGGGAACAGGAGGAGATAGATGAAGCTGGGTTATTTATGCAAGTACGTTCCGGTAGAGCTCCTGGAATCCATGGGCGCTGAGGTCGAGAGGATAAAGCCGAGGGTGGCCGACCTGAGCAGGGCTGACGCCGCCATGCACGCGAATATGTGCTGCTTCATAAAGTCGGCGCTGGTAGATTACGCTGACGGCGATTACGACGGGATCGTGCTCACCAACTGCTGCGACAGCACCAGGCGCCTGCACGACAGGATAAAGGAAGATTTTCCCGACAGGTTCGTCTTTATGCTGGACGTACCGCGCAGGGTATCGTTCGAATCCATGAACTTGTTTGCCGCTGAGATAAAAGAGCTTGAAAAGGCTTACGGGGCGGCCGCCGGTACCGAGCTGGATCAGGAAGATCTGCGCAGAAGGCTGCGCGAGAGCGCCGCTCAGGAAGAAAAGAAAACAGAGCCTGACGAAAAGGGCATAAATATAGCAGTCATGGGAGCTCGCCTGGGCGAAAGCCTCAGGGACACTCTGGCCGATTACAATGTCAATATCATCGACGACCTGACCTGCACGGAGATAGAGTGCCGCTACGACGTAAGGGACGACGAAGACCTTTACAGCGGCTACGCCAGGGCCCTCCTCACACAGCTGCAGTGCATGAGGATGGCGGATATCTCGCGCCGGCTCAGCGCTTACGGCGCGGCTGTCGGCAGAGCCGACGGGATCCTTTACAACACTATGAAATTCTGCGACATGTATTCTTATGAATATGCTTACCTCAACAGCAGGAAAGAGATCCCCATGCTGAAGATAGAGACGGACGGCACAAATCAGTCGGCCGGCCAGATAAAGACAAGGCTGGAAGCCTTTTTTGAATCTATAGCGGTTTCAAAGGGGATAGCGCCGGAGGATATAAAGAAGAAAGACGTCCGCTCCGCGGACAGAGACGCGGCAGGAGCCGCGGAAGCTGCGGGAAATGACGCGGCGGAAAGAGCAGAGGGATCAGATAATATGTTCGGATTTGCAAAGAAGAAAAAGAAGGAAGAGGCAGAGGCATCCGCGGGCGCTGAAAAACGCCAGATAAGCAGGAAAGCAGACGGCTCGGTGAGAGTGGTCGGCATAGACAGCGGATCCACTACGACCAACGCCGTAGTCATGGACGAGAACAGGAAGATAATCTCCAGCGTTGTCATCAGGACCGGCCCTAAGAGCCACGACAGCGCGCTCCAGGCTTACGAGAACGTCCTTAAAGAGGCCGGCATAGGCAAGGGCGGCGAGGATATGATCGTGTCTACAGGCTACGGCCGCATAAATCTGGAGTTCGCTGACCGGGAGATAACGGAGATCAGCTGCCACGGCAGAGGAGCAAATTACTTCAACCCCAACGTCAGGACTATACTTGATATAGGCGGCCAGGACAGCAAGGCCATCAGGATAAACGAGCACGGTGACGTGCTGGACTTTGCCATGAACGACAAGTGCGCGGCCGGAACAGGGCGTTTCCTCGAGGCCATGGCCTCTACTCTGGGAGTGAGCATAGACGAGCTGGGGCCGGTTTCCCTGCAGTGGAAGGACGATATAGATATTTCGAGCATGTGCACGGTATTCGCCGAGTCCGAGGTCATCTCGCTCATCGCGGATAACAAGAACAAGTCCGATATAGCCCACGGCATCCACAAGTCCATAGCCAACAGGGCGGTCGGCCTCATGAAGAGAGTAGGGCTGGAATCGGATTACATGATGACCGGGGGCGTAGCCCAGAACCCCGGCGCGGTAAAAGCCATAGAAGACAGGTTGGGCGAAAAGCTGTACATCTGCGAAGATCCTGAGATAGTAGGCGCTGTCGGAGCGGCTCTCTACGGCCTTGACGAGCTTCTCCAGTAAACGAGGGATATTTTCCATATCCAGACTGGAAACTGCTCGTTTACAATACAATAATTTATGGTATACTATGTGCAGTTATCACGTTTTTGGAGGAGAAATGAAAAGCTATTCTGATCAGTATCTGCGCTATCTGAAGGAGGAGCGCCACATGTCGAAGAACACCCTTGACGCGTACAGACGCGATGTAAGGGAGTTCGAGCAGCATCTTGAGAGCGATGGAGTCAGCGACACTGCCGCGGTCACCAGGACCGAGATCATGTCGTATCTGGAGGCTCTCAGAGAAGAAGGCCGTTCGCAGTCGACGATGAGCCGCAAGACATCGGCCGTGAGATCATATATAACCTATCTCAACGAGACCGGCGTCATGGATACAAACCCGTCTGTCGGTGTCAAGCCTTATCATACCTCGAGAAAGGAGATAGATTACCTGACTCTGGAGGAGGTAGAGAAGCTGCTGGAGTCGCCGGACGACTCTGTAAAGGGCATCCGCGACAGGGCTATCCTGGAGATGTTGTACGGTACCGGCATAAGGGTAACGGAGCTGACCGGAATGCTTTTGAGCGAAGTAAACCTGACGATCGGTTTCATAACCTGCAGGGGCGATTACGGCAAGGCGCGCATCATCCCTCTGGGACATATGTGCCGAAAAGCTCTCGCGCGTTATGTAGACGAGGCGCGGCCAAAGCTGCTGACGCCTTCAGCCAGCGACAGGAAAAAGGCCAAGGCCGACAGTTACCTTTTTGTCAATTATCACGGAGACAGGCTGACCCGCCAGGGGCTCTGGAAGATAGTGAGCACATACGCGGACAGAGCCGGCCTGGGCAGGAAGCTCACGCCTCAGATGCTGCGCAACTCGTTCGCTGTCCATATGATCCAGAACGGAGCCGACCCTAAGACGATGAAGGAGCTGATGGGCTTCGAGGATTCGGCGACCCTTCAGGTATATATCGGAGTGACTAAGAACAGGCTCAAGGAAGTCTACGATAAGACTCACCCGAGGGCATAAATATTATAAAAGGACTGGACCCCGCGCCGGCTCCGCCGGCATATGCCTGCGGCATAACGCGTCATACAGCAGAATGACGCGCCGGGAGCGAGCCCGAGCATATCGTGCATTTACCGTTTGCGAAAAACACGCCGCCGCGCGCTGAAAAAAGTTGCGCGGCGGCTTTTTAGATGGTATAATGTCTGCTGTTACGGACGGTCCGCTGTCATGGCGCGCAAGGGGCGCGCGCAGGAGAGCACAGGCTCCCTGTTCATGTTAAGAACGTCATCGTTTAGAGAGGATAATATTATGGATATCATCAGTGCAATCGAACAGGATTACAAGAGAGACGACATTCCTGAGTTTGGCGTAGGCGACACACTTAAGGTTTACATCAAGATCAAGGAAGGAAACAGAGAAAGACTTCAGATGTTCGAAGGCTTCGTTCTCAAGATGCAGAACGGCGGCCTTTCAAGGACTTTCACAGTCAGAAGAATCGCTTCAGGCGTAGGCGTAGAGAAGACTTTCCCTCTCCACTCACCGATGATCGACCACATCGATGTCGTAAGACACGGTAATGTAAGAAGAGCTAAGCTCAATTACATGAGATCAAGAACAGGTAAGGCTGCTAAGATCAGATCAAAGGAATCAAGATAGTATGATCCCGCCGGACCCGGCTTTCCTCGGAGAGCCGGGTCTTTTTGCGTTTTTGGCGGCGGAAAGCAGATCCGATTACACGTCGCCGGGCTGCAGATGCGAGCCCTCCGAGCACATTACCCACGCCGCAGACCCTCATCGAAGAGTAATTTCGCGCGATAAAAATAGCTGAAAATAAGCGGAGCCCGGGCAGCCTCGCTCAGCAGCCGGCGATCCGATCGTGATCTTCCTTTTTACCTATGCGGCGCCTTTGCGGGAAGCGGCGAACCGCTCCGCAACTCGCAAAAACACTGATGTGTTTTTGCTCGGACAGTGATCGCGAACCAGCCCCTCCGCTGGAAACCCGGGTTTTGAGAACCTGGATTTCCTTCGCCGCTTCTAGCCGCTTGGCACCGGGAAGATCTACGGCCGTCTCGATGCTGCTGAGCGAGGCTGCCCGGGCTCCGTCGAATTGTCAGCAATATCTTGACAGTAGTACTCGCGTTAGCAATGCCTGCGTCAGAACAGGCAGCTGTCTGCTGGCGGTTGAAAATAAAATGCCTGAAACTGGATGTTCGTTCAATGAGGCTTCAGCAGAGGGTTTGAACGACAGCTTTTTCGATTTTTTTCGTTCAGATGGGGAGTCTGGGAGGAGCTTGAACGAATCGGACTGTTGAAACGGCTTTCAGGGCCCGTTTTGGGAATGAAATTGAATTATTTTACATACGGATAAGATGATATTCTTCCGGAAATAGGACATTGGAATCCATTTTCAGAGGATCCCGGCACCCTGCGATTTTGGAAAGCAGGCGTGATTCGTTCAGAGCTGTCGTATGGATAGAGTTTGAACGAAAATTTTTCAAAAAGCTGTCGTTCAACAACAGTCGCGAGAGGGGTTTGAACGAAACCGCGGAAAATGCGTCAGCTCTGCTGACGGAGGCCCGCGGAGCGGGCGCAGGATGTAACACTGCGGACTTAATGATTAGTTGGAGTATGAATTTTGACGGGTAAACTGTATAGAAAAAGATATTAACATTTTATGTAAAAAGACTTTTCTTGAGCTCGGATCAGGTGTAAAATACCTTTATGGAAAATATTAACAATATAATCGATGATATGATCGTAAAAGAGCGCCGGGTTCTTAGGCGCGGAATGAAAAACAGCCAGCACAGACCTTCTGGAAGGCTCAGGGCTGATCTTTCGAAAAATAACATTTATCGTTCGATCAAGAATGGCGATAAGTGGAAGGCAATTTCGTACAATGACAATCGCGCTGCTGCCCAAAGGAAGTATATGATGGCCAGGGCGATGTGCCAATCGGCGAGTGAAAACATCGATGCGCTGAGCAGGTGCAGGGAGATCCTGAAGGATTTTACTCCGACCAATGCGGATGATCTGAACAGATCGCTGTCGGCGGCGTACAGGCTGGAGTCGGATGATCCGATCTTCAAAGAGCTGGGATTCGATGTGCCGGGGATCTGGATGAACGAGGACTATCCGCATAATGAACTCTACGAGGAAGATAAGGTGCATACGACAGCCAGCGGTGTAAAAGTCCGTTCGCGCGCGGAGGTGATAATTGCGAACGAACTGACCACCCTGAGGAAAAATTTTCTCTACGAGAAGGAACTGGTTATAAATGGAATACCGTATTATCCTGACTTTACGATTCTGCTTCCGGAAACGAATGAGATCCGTTACATCGAGCATTTTGGGATGATGGATAATCCCAAATACGCGAATCACTTTCTCGTCAAAAACAGCGCGTATATTTCCGCAGGAATAATGCCTTATCACGATATTCTGTACACCTTTGACGGTAAGGGACACAGCCTGAATGCGCAGGAAATACATGAGCTGCTGTGTTGGTTTTTCGGGATACCTGTCTGAGTTCTGCGGTCATTCGGCGGATCTCGTGGACTGACCTCGGGGTGCTTTGCGGCGGAAAGCGGATCTGATGCATGCCGCCGGGCCATTGTGCCGAACTCCGCAATCTGCAGGCTACGTCAGCTCCGCTGACGGAGGCCCGCGGAGCGGGCGCAAAAACCGGGCGGCATGCGGAAAGCTGAAAATATGAAACAACGCGGCTTTGAGGCCGCTTTTTTTATCCGGCTCTTGTAGTATACTGTAGCAATAAGCGCGGAAGGCGGAGATGGTGTATTGAGGAAAGCCGGCCGCGCTAAGCTGGAGGAATCATGGAAGAGATAAAGATAAAATTTTCTAACAGGAAGACGCTGGGGCTGACGGTCGACAGCAAAGGTGTGACCGTGCGGGCGCCCTACGGGACAGACCAGCAGAAGATAGACGCTTTCGTGAGTAGGAACACTGACTGGATAGAAAAGAACCTCAGGAAAATGGAAGAGCGGCGCCAGTCGCTGGGCGAAGTGAAAAAGCTGACCCGCGAAGAGCTGGAGGAGCTGGCTGACAGAGCTGTGGAATATATTCCGCAGCGGGTCGCCCACTATGCCGCAAAGTTGGGCGTGACCTACGGAAGGATAACGATACGCAACCAGAAAACACGATGGGGAAGCTGCTCTTCGAAGGGAAATCTCAATTTCAACTGCCTGCTGATGCTGACGCCGCCGGAGGTCATAGACGCGGTAGTAGTTCACGAGCTCTGCCACAGGAAGGTAATGAACCATTCGGCAGCCTTCTATAAAGAGCTGCACAGGGTGTATCCGGATTATGACCGCTGCGACCGCTGGCTCAAAGAGCACGGACCGGCAGTGATGGCCCGCATGCTCGGTTAGCCGCTGTATTGCAAGCGCGCAGGGAAAACGTTAAAATTAGATGATAGAGAACGTTTACGGAGGGATCGGGGCAGGTCCGCGGACGGACACGGACGTAAGGAACAGCCCGGATTTAAGATAGAGAACGGAGAATCATCATGAAGCTCGACAGACCCAGACTGATAATAGCAGGTACGGGAAGCGGCAGCGGCAAGACGACCGTGACAGCCGGCATCCTCCGCTGCCTGCGCGACAGAGGCATAAAGACAGCGTCTTTCAAATGCGGACCGGATTACATAGACCCTATGTTCCATTCCAGGATCACCGGGCGGCCCGGCGGCACCCTGGATCCTTTCTTCTGCGGAAGGGATACCCTGAAATATATCATGGCCTATGAGTCGGCGGACTGCGACATGGCTGTGGCAGAAGGCGTCATGGGCTATTACGACGGCATAGGCTTCAGCTCGGAGGCATCGACCTACGATGTGGCACGGGCTGTGGAAGCTCCCGCCCTGCTGGTGGTAGGCTGTAAAGGCATGGGAGCATCGGCTGAAGCAGTGCTCAAGGGCTTCCTCGAGTACGCGGAGGGCGACAGCATGATCCGCGGAGTGATCTTCAACAACATCTCCTCCAGGCTGGCCCCGAAAGCGATAGAGACCGCCGAAAAAATGGGCATCAGGGTCTACGGCTATCTGCCCCCGGACAGGCGCCTGACTCTGGAGAGCCGCCATCTGGGACTTGTGACAGCCGGCGAGGTCAAGAATTTCGATGAAAAGGTGCGCCTGCTGGCTTCCACGCTGGAGAAGACGATAGATATAGACGGGATCATAGAGATGGCCCGGGGCGCGAAAAGCCTGGAATTCGAAGCGCCGGCGGAGCTGGCGCCTGAGCCTTTCGCTCAGGGGACCCGCATAGCTGTATCCAGAGACCGGGCCTTCAATTTCATATACAGGGAAAACATAGAAATGCTGCAGCGCATGGGCTGCGAGGTGGTATTTTTCAGCCCGGTCGACGATAACCGCCTGCCGAAAAATATAGACGGACTTATGCTTTCAGGAGGCTATCCCGAGATCTATGCCGGCAGCCTCAGCATAAACGAGAGCATGAGGGAATCTATCAGGAGCGCTGTAGAAAACGGTCTTCCGACTATAGCGGAATGCGGAGGCTTCATGTATCTGCACAGCATTCTCGAAGGCCAGGACGGCGCGAGATACCCCATGGCCGGTATAATCGAAGGGAGCTGCGCAGACTCTGGAGCGCTCGGGCGCTTCGGCTATGTGACCCTGACAGCTAAAAAGGACGGGCTTCTGGGACCTGCGGGCTCTAAGATGAAAGCCCACGAATTCCATTACTGGGATTCCACGTCTCCGGGAGACGAATTCGAGGCTGTCAAGCCTGACGGAAGCAGACGCTGGACCTGCGGCTTCCACACAGAGACTATGTACGCGGGTTTTCCGCATTTCCATTTCGCGAGCTGCCCTGAGGCATGCAGGAGATTTGTCCTTAAATGTATGAAGAAGAATTAATAAAGACGACCGCTCGCGCGGTCAGCCCGGCGGAAGCAGCGGCGGCCGAATGCCGGCGCAGATGGGACGCGCTTGCCAAACCGATAGACGGCCTGGGAAAGTTCGAGAAGATCATCGCTAAGATAGCGGCCGCCGAAGGCACGCCGGATATCAAGGTCGAAAAGCGCGCTGCCGTGATCATGTGCGCTGACAACGGAGTGACCGAAGAAGGAGTTACCCAGACGGACAGGTCTGTCACCAGAAAGGTCGCGGAAGCCATAGTTAAGGGAAATTCCACTGTTAACGTACTGGCGGCGGCCGCCGGCACCGATGCCTTCGCTGTGGATATGGGCATAGATACTGACCAGCCTGTTCAGGGGACCGCCTTCCACAGTATGGGCAGGGCGACGGGAAATATTGCCCAGGGACCGGCCATGTTACGCGAGACAGCCTGCCGGGCTGTGCTGGCGGGAGTGGAAACAGTCAGGGAAATGGCAGGCCGCGGATACCAGATGCTGGCCGCCGGCGAGATGGGCATAGGAAACACGACCCCATCGTCAGCCATATTATCGGCGCTTTTCCAACTGGATCCGGCTCAGGTCACAGGACGGGGAGCCGGCCTTGATGACCAGTCCTACAGGCGCAAGATAGAAGTCGTAAGGAAGGCTATAGAGGTGAATAAAGCTGATATCAGCGACCCGGTCGATGTGCTCTCTAAGCTGGGCGGATTTGACATAGCCGGCATGACAGGTCTGTATATAGGCGGCGCTGTTTACAGGGTTCCGGTCGTCGTGGACGGCCTGATCTCGGGCGTTTCAGCCCTGCTGGCTCAGAGGATCTGTCCGCTTTCCGCGGGTTACATGATCGCTTCGCATATAGGGCGGGAGCCGGCGGCAAAAATGCTGATGAAGGAGTTGGGCCTGGATCCAGTGATAGACGGCGATATGGCTCTGGGCGAAGCGACAGGGGCTGTCATGCTCTTCCCTCTGCTGGACTGCGCTGTCAACCTTTACAGAAACGGCGAGTCCTTCGGGGATATAGCGATGGAGGCCTACGAAAGGTTTGATAAGAAATGAGGCTCTTCGTAACAGGCGGAAGCGCCAGCGGAAAATCCGAGTATGCCGGCCGCTCAGCCGAAGCCCTGGCTGGAGATCGGCCGGTCCTGTATATAGCGACTTTAGCCGACAGGAGCGAGGAGTCGAGGAAGCGGGTGGCCCGTCATGAAGCGCTGAGACGAGACGGCGCGGCTGATTACGATGTCGCTGAGTGCTTTTCCCTGGCGGACCTGGAGGAGCTCGGCGGCAGGCGGCCGGTCCGCTTTCCTTACGGCGCAGTGCTCTTCGACAGTATAGACGGCTTCACGGCGGATGTGATGTTCGGGATGGCGCCGGATTTCTCCGGCCCGGAGGATTTCCAGCCGGACTCGTACGCGGAGCGTTCGGCAGGCGCTATCCTGGAGATATCATCCCTTCTGGCTGAGCACGCCGTTTTCGTCATCGACGACATCTTTCGCGACGGGGGAAGATACGATAAATTTACCAGAGACTACATGAGGTACACAGCCCTTACGGGACGCAGGATCGCTGAAAAATGCGGGCTGGCGGCGGAAGTGGTCTGCGGCGTCGCGGTGCCGCTGAAAGGCGAGACAGATGAATTTCCTGAGATCGATAGTTATAATGCTGTCGCTTTACACTAAAATACCGATGCCCTTCATAGAATGGGACGGAGAAAATAGAAAAAACGTGCTGACCGTGCTCTCGCTGGCGGGCGCGGTTGCCGGACTTTTTGAGGCGGCATGGGCCTGGCTGGCCTTTTTCCTGGACTTCAAAGCTGCTTTTTACGCGGCGGGAGCATGCCTGATACCCGCGCTGGTGACAGGCGGAATCCATATGGACGGCTTGTCCGACACGGAGGACGCCCGGGCCTCCCACGCCGGCCCTGAGAGGAGACAGCAGATCCTGGCCGATCCGCATATGGGAGCCTTCGGCGCTCTGGCCATAGTCCTTTATGAGCTGTTCTGCTTTGCCCTGTACTGGACTATATATGACTCGGGAGCATCGGGACTGGACTTTTCCCTGCCCTGGATGCTCTTTGCGGTATTTACCGCTTCGAGGGCCATGGCCCAGCTGGGCATAGCGACTATAAAGCCGGCCCGGGATGAAGGCATGCTCTACACCTTTTCATCGGTGACGAACAAACCTGCCATGATCGCGGTAAGCCTGGCAGTATTGGCGTCCTGCGTCCTGATCCTTGTGTGGGTCCAGGGCCTTCCGGCTCTGCTCTGCGGGGCGGCGCTCGTCCTGCTCTTCCTGTATTTCAGGCACATGGCGGTCAGGGAATTCGGCGGCATCTCGGGAGATCTCTGCGGCTGGATCATAGAAATGACCATCCCGGTGATGCTCACCGCGGCAGCTGTCGCCATAAGGCTGGTATAGGAGGCGGAGATGGAGTTCATAACCGGCGGGGCTTTTCAGGGAAAGCTCGAATACGCATTAAAAAAATACGGACCTGATGTCAGCTCCGCTGACGCTGCGGCGGCCTCTGCCGACCGGCTGGCCGCCTGCAAAATAGTCTACAATCTGCAGGATTACATTCGGGAGCATCAGCTGGACGGAGCCTGCTTCCTCCCTGAATTCCGGGAGGACGCCGTCATCATCTGCGATGAGGTGGGAAGCGGCGTGATCCCTATGGAAAAAGAAGAAAGGGAGTACAGGGAGGCGGTAGGCAGGGCCTGCTGCGCTCTGGCTGAAAAGGCTGACTCTGTGACAGTAGTCAGATATGGGATAGCGAGGAGGATAAAGTGAAGAGGCAGATAGTGCTCATCAGGCACGGCGAAACGGCCGGGAATCTGGAAAAGAGATATGTCGGCAGGACTGACGAGCCCCTTTGCGAAGAAGGCATAGCAGGCATCGAGGCGAAAAAAAGCCAGGGTCTTTACCCGCCCGCGGCGGATGACTCCGTGGTGCTGGTGAGCCCGATGAAGAGGTGTTCCCAGACTGCTTCTCTCATATATCCTCAGCTGGAACAGATCACGGTAGAAGGCCTGCGTGAGTGCGATTTCGGAAGCTTCGAGTACAGGAACTATATCGAGATGGACGGCGATGCTGAATATCAGGCCTGGATAGACAGCGGCGGCAAGCTGCCTTTTCCCGGCGGAGAGAATCCTGATGATTTCAGGGAAAGATCGAGAAAAGTCTTCAGAAACGCGGTCGAAAGATACAGAGACCGTTCACAGCTGATATTCGTGGTACACGGAGGCACTATCATGTCTGTCATGTCTGCTTTCGCAAAGCCGCCCAGGGGATATTTCGATTACAGCGTGGTCAACGGACATGGATTTGTGTGCGGGGTGTCGGAGGGAATTTCAATGCAAGTGGAAGGTGAGATATGACAGGAGCAGCAGAAGCATATATCTGGTACGTATCTATACCATTGATCATAGGATTTATCCTGGACGCTCTCTTCGGGGATCCGCTCTCTAAGCTTCACCCGGTGGTCATCATCGGCAGACTCATAAGCTTCCTTGAAAAAAGGCTTAATAAAGGCGGAGGGCGTTTTTCCAAGGGAATATTGCTGGCTGTGATAGTATCGACCTGTTCGGCGGCCGCGGCTTTCTGTATAGTCTGGGCTGCTATCTTTTTGTGCGGAAAAGCAGGCGGCTGCATCGCTTCATCCCTGCTCTGCTGGGGCATGCTGGCGGCGCGGGGCCTTAAGACAGAATCGACTAAGGTCCAGACTGCGCTGGAGAAAGGCTCTGTGGAGGATGCCCGTTACGCGGTATCGATGATAGTGGGCCGCGATACCGAAAGGCTTGACGAAAAAGGCATAACAAAAGCCGCGGTGGAGACCGTAGCCGAGAACACATCGGACGGGGTCACAGCTCCCCTGTTCTGGGCGGCTCTGCTCGGCATGCCCGGCATGTATTTTTACAAGGCGGTAAATACCATGGACTCCATGATAGGCTACAAGAACGAAAGATACATGCTTTTCGGCCGCTTCGCGGCCCGCCTGGACGATGTCCTGAACTTCATACCGGCCAGATTTTCCGGCTGGCTGATGGTCATAGCAGCGGCTTTCCTGCCTTACGCTAATGCCGGCGAGGGTCTGAGGATATATAGACGTGACCGTAAGAATTCGCCCAGCCCTAACGCCGGATGCACGGAGGCCGTGACCGCCGGCGCTCTGGGGATCAGGCTTTTGGGACCTGCCTGGTATTTCGGAAAGCTATATGATAAAAAATATATCGGTGATGATGACAGAGATCCAGAGCCGCAAGATATAGCCAGGGCCAACGGGCTCATGTACCTGACCTCGGTCATTATGCTCATAGTCTGTGAGATTCCGGCTCTTTTAATACTTGTTCCGACAGGATGAACTTATGTCCCGGCAGGCTTAGCTGGCATGGACATCTTCTCTGAGCGGCATGAGCCGCGCCGGCTGGAAGTGAAGCCATATATTTTCCAGCCGTCTTTTCTTTATAAGGTGAACTATGAAACGAAATCCTCACGGCGGTGAGACCGCGGAAAACATAAAATACGATTTCTCTGTAAATCTCAACCCTCTGGGCATGCCTGCTCCTGCGGCTAACGCTCTTCTGGGCGACCGGGACTGCTTTGAGAAGTACCCGGATACCGACAGCCGCAGGCTCAGGGCTAAGATAGCTGAGAGTCTAGGGATGCCTGATAGCCAGACGGACAGGATAGTATGCGGCGCCGGAGCGGCGGATATCATCTATAGACTGCCGCGGGCGCTGAATATAAAAAAGGCGGCACTTGCCGTCCCTTCCTTTACAGAATACGAGCGGGCTCTGGACCAGGCCGGCGTCGAGATAGAGTACATTGAGACCCAGTCGGAGAATTCCTTCGCCCTCACAGATGAGTTCAGGAAATGCCCGGCTGACTGCGATGCCATATTCATAGCAAATCCGGTGAACCCGTCCGGCAAGCTCATGGATCCGGCGGATTACAGGGCTCTGCTGGAGTGGTGCGCTGAAACAGGGACGACCCTGGTCACAGACGAGTGCTTCATGGATTTTGTCGAGAAAGATAAGAGAGCCGCCCTAGAGGAGGCGAGCCGGTCCGCTGCGGACGCTGATGTCATAGCTGTCAGGTCATTTACCAAGATATTTTCAATGGCCGGGCTGAGATGCGGATACGCTGTGTTTGACGATGCTGAGAAGGCCCGGAGGGTCGAGGAAATGGGGCCTCCCTGGAGCGTGCCGGGTCCGGCTATGGAAGCAGCGTCGGCAGCTCTGGACGATCCGGCCTTCATCGACAGGACGGTGGAGCTGGTGTCAGCAGAAAGGCAGCGCGTGGCGGAAGGTCTGAGATCCTGCGGCCTTGAGGTATTCGACAGCGATGTAAACTATATACTTTTTAAAGGACCGGAATATTTCGGCAGAATGATGCTGAAATACGGGGCAGCGGTCAGGGACTGCTCCGATTATCGGGGCTTCGAGCCGACCGGCGGCATGAGATATTATCGGACAGCCATACTTGGCAGGAGAGCTGACGACTTCCTGTTGCACAAGTCAGCGGCCATTATGGGCATAGAGCCGGCTCCTTCTAAGCTGAAGACGCCCTCGCTCATGATCCAGGGAACCATGAGCAATGCCGGCAAGTCCATAATAGCGGCCGGCCTCTGCAGGGTCTTCAGACAGGACGGTCTTCACCCGGCTCCATTCAAATCGCAGAACATGGCCCTGAACAGCTTCGTCACAAAGGACGGAAGCGAGATAGGCCGCGCCCAGGCCGTGCAGGCGGAGGCCTGCGGGATCCCGCCGCGATCGGACATGAATCCGGTCCTGCTCAAACCCTCGTCTGATATGGGTTCGCAGGTCATAGTCAACGGCAAGCCTCGCTTCAATATGGGCGCGGTGGACTACTTCTCTTACAGGAAACAGCTGAAAGGCGATGTTCAGGCGGCCTACGACAGGCTGGCGGAGAAATACGATGTCATTGTAATAGAAGGCGCCGGCAGCCCGGCTGAGATCAACCTGACAAGGGACGGCGATGACTTCGTCAACATGGGACTGGCGGAGATGACGGATTCGCCGGTCATCCTGGTCGGCGACATAGACAGGGGCGGAGTCTTCGCCCAGCTGGCTGGAACCATCGCTCTGCTGAACAGCCGGGAAAGAAAACGCGTCAAGGGCGTTATAGCCAACAAGTTCAGGGGAGATATCTCCCTTTTCGACGAGGGCAGGAAGATGCTGGAGAAGGTCTGCGGCGTGCCTGTCCTTGGAGTGGTGCCTTACGGAGATTTTGACATAGACGACGAGGACAGCCTGTCGGAGAGGCTGTCGGGCGGCGTCAGCCATGTCCGCGGAGCGGACGGAAGAGGCGGAGCGAGCGGGGAGCAGGAAGCGGAGCCGGAAGGGCCTCTTATCTGCGTTGTGCGCCTGCCGCGCATAAGCAATTTTTCGGATTTCACGGCTCTGGAAGCTGACGGGGCTCGGCTTGTCTATGCCGGGACGCCGGAAGAACTGGAAGGAGCTGACGCGGTCATCATTCCCGGCACAAAAAGCACCATAAGCGACATGAGATGGATGCGTGAGACCGGGATGGCGGAGGCTGTGCGGCAGGCGGCTGTCCGAGGAGCGGTCGTGGCCGGCATCTGCGGCGGCTACCAGATGCTGGGCGTGAAGATCAGCGACCCGGAAGGGGCGGAGAGCGATGTGCCCGAGATAGAAGGCCTGGGCCTGCTGCCTGTGGAGACAGAGTTCATAGCCGACAAGGTCACGAGGCAGACGCAAGCGGTGACCGGGGAATTCAGCGGAAAACTGGCAGGCCTTTCCGGCCGCGAGCTCGAGGGCTACGAGATACACATGGGAAGGTCGCGCTTCGTGAATATGGATGAGTTCGGCGGGCTTACAGGGCAAAAAGCCGGCGGCTCTCTTTACACCCCTTCGCCTTTCAGCGTGCTCCCGGACGGGAGGAAGGAAGGCTGCCTTCTGGGAAATGTCTTCGGGACATATATCCACGGACTTTTCGACAGCAGGGATTTCCGGCAGGCCTTTCTCGATACGCTCCCGGGCAGGACTAACGGAGCTTTCGACTACAGGGCCTACAGGGAAGAGCAGTACGATAAACTGGCTGACCTGCTCAGGCAGAGCCTGGATATGGAAAAGATTTATGAAATAATGGGAATGAAGGAGCCGCAGCTTGACGTCAGCTCCGCTGACAGGGAGGAAGAAAAATGAAGTACAGCAGACCCGCGGATATAGAGAAAAGAAGCTTTGAGATCATAAAGAGCGAGATGAAGACAGAGCCGGCGGAGGACATAGCGCCGGTGCTCATGCGCGTTATCCACACGACAGCGGATTTCGACTACGAGCAGAATCTGGTCTTCTCGGAGGGCGCGGTCCAGGCGGCCATGGACGCTTTTGACAAGGGAGCGGTCATCGTCACCGACACCAACATGGCGCTTTCGGGCATCAACAAAGGGGCGCTGGCAAAGCTGCACCTGGAGGCGGTCTGCTACATGGCTAACCTGGAGATAGCGGCAGAGGCAAAGAGCAGAGGGATAACCCGCGCGGCGGCCAGCATGGAGAAGGCTTCGCGCATCACGGGCAAACCGCTGATCTTCGCCATCGGCAACGCTCCGACAGCTCTCATACGTCTGGCTGACCTGATAGAAGAAGGCGCGGTCGATCCGGCTCTGGTCATAGGCGTGCCGGTGGGCTTTGTGAACGTGGTCGAGTCCAAGGAACGCATGATAAAGACAGCTAAGAACCACATAATAGCCCGCGGCAGGAAGGGCGGCAGCAATGTGGCGGCAGCCATAGTCAACGCGCTCATGTACGAGAAGATAGATCCGGACAGGAATAAATAGGGCAGGGCTCTGGACAGAGCGCGGCAGAGGGCAGGTCCCATGGAAGGAACGCGAACGATATGATTGATTACGAAAAGATATATGAGCTGTTGGACAAGGCGACTCCGGTCCCCTTCGACTGCGGGAAGATATGCGGGGCAGCCTGCTGCCAGCAGAACGAAGAGCTGGATATGGTCATTATCCTCATGCCCGGAGAAGAAAGGATGATCAACAGGAAGGAAGACTGGCTCCATATCACGGAAGAAGACCGTCAGGATTACGGCCTGCCTGAGTCCTGGGGCGACAGGGTCATGATAGCCCGATGCGACGGTCCGGAGAACTGCAGGAGGGTAGAGAGGCCCATACAGTGCAGGATCTTTCCTATGATGGCGGTCGTCGACAGCGACGGGGAAGTGGAGATAGTGGAAAACGACTTCGCCCTGCCGTATATCTGTCCGATCATCGAAGAAGAAGCGGAGATCTCGGAGGAATTCATGGCCGTGGCCAAAGATGCCTTTGAGGAACTGATAAAGGATCAAAGAGTCAGGGATCTGCTCGCAGAGGAATAGGTAACATGGATCCAGTTTCGACAAAAGAGAAAAAAGCATATTTCCACCTGCCGGGCTTATTCGAGTTCTATGAATTCTACAGGGTCTTTCTGCCGCTCTTTTACGGGCATCGGGAGTATTTCTACGACTGGGCGGAGATCGGATCTATATATGGAGCGCCGGGAGACTGCGTCTGGGGCGGCGGCAGGACCGGCTGCGGAGACAGCGATCCGCGCGATGTCAAAGCCATGATGGAAGAGTTCAGCATATCGGCCAGGCTGACCTTCAGCAATTCCCTGCTGCGGCAGGAGCACCTTGCGGACGCCCGCTGCAACCGTCTCTGCCAGCTCTTTCAGAAGCCGGGGCAGAGGAACGGGATAATAATCTATTCAGACCTCCTGCTGCGATACATTGAGGAGCATTACCCGGAATACTACTTCGTTTCCTCGACGACCAAGGTCATCACTGATTTCGGCGAGTTCAGGGATGAGCTGGACAGGGCAGAGTTCAGTTACGTCGTTCCGGATTTCCGCCTCAACCCGCGCTTCGAGGATCTGGCAGAGCTCACTCAGGAGGAAAAGGACAAGACCGAGTTTCTCGCCAACGAATGCTGCTGGTTCCAGTGCCCGACAAGGAAGGAATGCTACCAGGCTGTCAGCAGGCTGGCTCTGGGTGAAAAGAGTGATCATATCTGTTCGTCGCCGGACGCGGCAGAGGGCTATGTTTTCTCAAAAGCCATGGAGAACCCGGGCTTCATCTCCAAAGACGCAATCCTGAACAGATATATGCCGATGGGCTTCAGCAATTTCAAGATAGAGGGCCGCAGCCTGGGCAGCGCTCTGATCCTGGAATTCCTCCTGTATTATATGACAAAGCCGGAGTATCAGCTCAAGGTCAGGGAGGCCGTATATCTGGATAATCAGCTGGACCTGTTCTGAGGCGCCTCAGTCCAGGCGTCAGCTCCGCTGACAGATCCCTGGCGGGAAAGCCGCATCTGGCACCGGCGCGGCCGATGCTTTTTCCGCCATGGCTATGGCGCCTTCTCTAGTTTTGCAGCTTCCCATGAAACCGCTGGCGTGACAGAAGGTGGCATCCGGTATGCCGCATGCCGCTGCCAGCTCTTCGTCTTCCTTGCCGCGCCACTCTAACGGAACCGGATGGCGCTGGCCGAAGCTGCCGGGAGCATCGGGAACTCCCTGCCAGTTCCAGCCGCCCCTGTTGCTCGGGTATACCACGAAAAGGATGTCTTCTGCCTTAGGGTCTTCGCTGTTCAGGATAGCGTCCTTCCACGGCATAGAGCGGTCGAGCGCCAGGACAGGCGAGCCTTCCTCGATATTGCTTATCGCTTCAGCCATGAGGCTTCTGGAGCTGTCTTTTGCCAGGCTCTGGGCAAGCTCACGCTCGAATACCTTCTGGGCGAATGCCACCGCCTCCATGAAGCACTGGTCACGGTCGAAGTCCTCGATCCAATTCGGGTTGAAGAGCTTGATGATTTTGGGAAGGCTGGCCGTGTGGCAGTCCTCATACATCTCCTCTGCCGATGTGACACCGTTGTCGTTGGCATCGATATCGCAGATGAGCGCCCTGTCCATATGGCCGGCCATCTCTTCCGGCTCGGAAGCGCCGGCGATGCGGCAGATCTCCTCGCCGTAGGCGCGCCAGAACTTTCCGACCGAAGCGTAGGGGATACCGTTTTCGCGATATTCCCTTTCATCGCTGTGGTGGTCAAACCTTCCGCCTCCTATATCGAACACGAGAGTGTGTTCATCGTTTGCGATCTCATCAGGCACCTTGAAAAGGCGCTTGACGACCGGGCGCTCTCTGCCGGTCCTGTCGCACAGCCAGAAGAATATAGCTGTGAACATGACATCGTCGGAGTGAAAGCCGCCGGCGTGGGTGCATAGGGTGTCAGTTTCTTTTATTAGTTCATTTAAATCTTTCATGATTCACACTTTCTATTTCTCGACAGCGGGATCCGCGGTCCGCGCGCGGCGAAGGCCGCGTATGTCAGCGGAGCTGACGGAAGTCCGCGCCGGGCGGTCAGTTTTGTCTGATTTATGTTAATTATATCACACGGGCATTGGAATTTTTCGGAACGCCTGCCTTTGGGAGAGAAATCCTGCGTCAGCTCCGCTGACAGGATGTATAATTGCATTAATACACTGTATCCTATGTAAAGAATGGAAGGCGCGGCAGCATCATGAAAAGAATCACAGACAGGCGGGACGGCGGTTTCGACGGCTTCAGGAACATAGTATTCCTCGGGCTGATCAGCTGTTTCGCGGATATTTCGGCGGAAATGGTCTACCCGTTCATCCCCCTTTACCTTACGGCGGTCCTGGGCGCCACCCCGGCTCTGGTCGGGATCATAGAAGGCATAGCAGAGAGCCTGGCCAGCCTGCTCATGATATTCAGCGGATACCTGAGCGACCGCTTTCGCCATAAAAAGGCGCTGGCATTCGCGGGCTACGCCGCCGGAGTCGTCTACAAGATCATCCTGCTCCTGGCGCCGGGCTGGGGCGGAGTGCTGGCCGGCAGAGTCACCGACCGCTTCGGCAAGGGCATACGCACAGCGCCGAGAGACGTGATGGTCGCCGAGAGCGCAGAGGAAGGACACATGGGCAAGGCCTTCGGAATCCATAAGATGTTGGATATGCTGGGATCGTCGGTCGGCATATTCGCGGCCTTCGTGATAGTGAAACAGCTGGGCCAGTCCAGCTATCGCACTGTGTTCGCGGTATCCATGATCCCGGTCCTGATCGCCCTCTTCATATTCTTCTTCGTAAAAGAGAAGCCGGGCCAGGCGAGAAAAGAAGAGCGTGTGCCATTCTGGCAGAATGCGAAAAAGCTGGACGGCAGGCTCAAGCTCTACCTGGCGGTCACCTTCATATTTACGCTGGGAAACTCGTCCAACAGCTTCCTGCTCCTCAGAGCCCAGAACGCGGGATTTTCCAGCAGCGGCGCCATCTTTCTCTACTTCATATACACTGCTTCGGCTTCGATCCTGGCTATCCCGTGCGGCAGGCTTTCCGACAGGATCGGCAGGAAGAAGCTGCTGGTCGGCGGATACATAGCTTTCTCCATCGTCTATTTCGCCTTCGCCTTCTGCACATCGAAAGCGGTGATGCCGGCCATCTTCGTCGTTTACGGCATTTACACAGCCATGACCGCGGGCGTGGAGAGAGCCTTCGTCGCTGAGATAGCCCCTCCTGAGCTCAAAGGCACCATGCTGGGCCTTCAGGCCGCTCTGGCTGGTATAGCCTTGCTCCCGGCCAGTGTCATAGCCGGTCTCCTCTGGGTAAAGATAAACGCGGCCGCACCATTTGTATACGGAGCGGTCCTCTCCCTGACAGCTGCCCTCATGGTCGGCCTGGGATTCACCAGATACGAGAAGAGACTGTAAATTTTCTTGGCAAAAAGTTATAATCATCGGGTATATATAATCGGCAGCACAGAACAGATGCGAGGAACAAAATGTCAGTAGAGAAAGTCAAAGAATATTTCAAAGGTACAGATATAGAGGTCTTAGAGGGTCCGGAATCGTCCGCGACCGTCGAGCTGGCCGCTAAAGCCGTCGGCACAGAGCCGGACAACATAGCCAAGACCCTTTCGTTCATAGTAAACGACGAGCCGATCCTGGTCGTGATGTCGGGCATGTCGCGCGTCGACAACCGTAAGTTTAAGGACGTCTTCCATAAAAAAGCCAAGATGATCCAGCCGGCAGAGGTCGAGGAATACATAGGCCACGCGCCGGGCGGGGTCTGCCCGTTCGCGGTGAAGGAGGGCGTAAAGATCTATCTGGACGAATCCCTCAAGCGCCACGATGTGGTATATCCGGCGGCAGGCAGCGGCAACAGCGCCGTAAAGATGACAATCAGCCAGCTGGAGCAGTACACCAACTACGAGAGCTGGGTCGATGTGACCAAGATGAACTGATGGCGAAACGCGTCACGCGCGGAGAACGCAGTACTCCTCCAGAAGTTCATAACAACCATCTTAAACAAATGATCGATCTGAATCAGTTTCGGTCATAGTAAGAAAAAGCAGCTGAGCACAGCGTGGATCACCGCGATCCGCGCTATCCAGCCAGCTGCGGGAAAAGGGCTGACAGGAATCAATAGATTTCTGCCGGTCCTTCTTGTTTATGTGGGAATAAATGCAAAAGTAATGCAGGCATGATAAGCATGTTTATACAGAAGTAAATCTCCGTGATCCCGTGATCCCGTGATCCCGCATCCCGCGCTCCCATGCTCCCATGCTCCCGTCAGCTCCGCTGACAAGTCCCTGGCGGGAAAGATGTGGCATGGCAGGTGCGGCTGGGTGATCAGCGAGAGGCGTATACGTGATGTGTCAAAACAATCGTATGTAGTGTAAAAAACGGGACTGCATTGGAAAATATTTTATTTTTGTACTAATAATGGTGAAACAAATATATTTGTGATAATATTAATTTGATATTTACTAAAATTGTGATGATAATTTATAGCTTCAGGAGGAAGTTACAATGGCTTCTAGCAAAAAGTCCTCATCATGGGAAGGGACATATAAATCTATGGAAAAAATGCCATTTAGCATGGCAGTAAAAAATATAAAAAAATATCCTCAGGATATAAAAATATTTTGTGATATTACAAGCAAAAGAGAAAAAATAAATGTTTGTATTTATAGAGTTCTTTTTAGAGGAGAGGGACAATCGGATATTAAATATTCTCCTCATGGTCTAATTAAGAAATCCCATGAAAGAATTAAGGACTTGACGATAACTATTCCTGAACTAGATGTGAATCTGGACAATTATCATGATTTGTTTATATACTTATTGGCATCAAATGGTAAAAAATATTGTGTACTTGTAAAAAATATATATGAAATAGCATATATAGAATATATTAATTACAAGCATATGTCACCTAAAGAAATATCCTTTCTTGGTAGAGAGCGTGGAATTCCTGCGAAGAAGAAAGAAAATAGATCATATTCAGGGAGTATCAGTACTCACAAAAAGACTAAGACGCAATATACTATTAAACCATTAAGTATTAACAGACCGAGATCATCATTTAATGATTACAGAGAAGCATTGATATTGGAAACAGAATTCCAAAGGAAGAGAGCAAGACGTAAATATAAGATTATTAATGGAACTTTATTAAAAGCTGGAAGCACATCTAATGTGTATTTATTTGAAATCGAAGATGAGATAAATTTGACTGATGATTTACCAATTTCAGTTTTTATTAACGAAGAAGAAATCGCTGGCTATGTGATAAACTGTGAAGGTTTTAATATTATTCTGTCGTTAGATAAAAATATTGGTCAGAAAATTTCTGAAGCACTTTTAGAGATAGTATCATGGAGATTATTGCAGGCGCAATCTGATCTTTTAGATAAAATGGATGAAAGCCATGTAATCGCTCAGAAATTGAAAAATGATGGACCAGCGCTTTCGACAAATAATCCGATATCTAGTATTCCTAAAGGGCAAGATTCTGCTGAAGAGTTTGTTTCAAAAAATGATATTACTGTCATATGGGGACCTCCAGGTACAGGTAAAACTTATACAATGGCAAAAATGACAGTTAGCGCAGCTAAACAAGCCCTTACTGTACTTATCGTTTCACATAGTAATATATCTGTAGATGGTGCAATGCTTGCAGTTGCTGAACAATTACGGAAACATGGGTTAGCTGATTTGTTATTAAGAGGGAAAGCACTAAGATATGGTTTTGTACAGGATGAAAAATTATTAAAAGATAACTATGCCTCTGCATATAATTATGTTCTGACTGAAAGAAGCGATTTGAAAAAAAGAATAGATGAACTTCAAAGTAAAAGAGGCAAATTATTATCAAGTAAGAAAGGCGATACTTCTGAAGAGCGCGCAGATATAGAAACTGAATTAAAAAATTTACGCAATAGAATAAGAGATTTGGAAAAAAGATATGTTGATGAAGCACAGATAGTTGCAACTACAATTTCAAAAGTTATTTCAAATAAATTATTTTCCGATAAAAAATATGACATTGTAATGTTCGATGAAATAAGTATGGCGTATGCAACACAAGTGTTTTGTGCTGCAATGTTTGCGAAAAGAAAATTGGTATGTATAGGAGACTTCAGACAGCTTTCTCCTATCATTCAAGGAGATAAGAGTAAAGGCTTGAAGGATGATTTATTCGTTTTTCTGGGAATCTTAAACGCAGGAAGGATGTATTATCATCCATGGCTTGTTATGTTAAATGAGCAAAGGCGTATGCATCCGGAGATTTCGGCTTTTTCAAATAAATATATATATGGTGGGTTATTAGTGGATCATCTTGGCTTACGTGAAGAAAGAGAAAAAATAACAAATCGTGAGCCATTTGAAAATAAAGCTATTAATTTAATAAATTTGAGTGGCACATACTGCTCATCGATGAAAAACAATGAAAATTCCAGATTCAATATTATCAGTGCTATCATTTCTTTCCAGACAGCAGTAAAAGCAGTTGAGAATGGTGAAAAAAGTGTCGGTATTATCGCTCCATACGCTGCACAAGCGCGATTAATACGCGCTATGTTAAAAGACTACAATAGAAATAAAGAAAATGAGATTACTTGCTCTACAGTACATCAATTTCAAGGATCAGAAAGAAATGTAATTATTTTTGATGCTGTGGAAAGTTATCCTTTTTCCCAGGCAGGATATCTTCTTACAAAGAACACTGATGATATATTAAGGATGATAAATGTTGCGGTTACAAGGGCGAGGGGGAAACTTATTCTAGTATCAAATGCAAGATTTTGGGAAAATAAATATGGAGATAGCAATCATATTCTTTATAAATTAATTTCACACATAAAAGAAAATGGCAATGAAATTTCTAATAAAAATTTTACTAGTGACCAATATTATCATTCGTTGCCTGAAACTAATAATATTCATCAATATGTAAATATTAGTGATGCTATTACAGCTTTAAAAAAAGATATTAATAAAGCAAAAGAGAAGATTATTATTTCAATTCCTGATGCAAAACTCGATGGCGCAGTTCAAAGTGAAATTTTAGATTTACTGATGTCTGTAAAGAAAACGAATAATAATTTATCAGTATCGGTTAAGTTTGGTGGCATAGATGAACTTCCTGATAAATGGAGAAAGATATCTCATTATTCCGAGAATGCAGTTTTTCCATTAATGATGATAGATAAGCGGATTATTTGGTACGGATTGCCAAGATCAGAAGGCGTTTTTATAGACGGAAATATTAGGATGCGAACTGTTAACCACCTTATATATAGGATTTCTGGTAAAAATGCAATCGAACTGATAAATGGATTCTCAGAATTGAGTATGCTAGTAGTTAACGGTGATCACCAGGCTCTTACGGAACGAATGATATTTGATTCTAATGGGCATAAGATAGGCAGGAATTCTGAAGGATTAATAAATTATATCCCTAAAAAGCTTAGGTGTAATGTTTGTGGTTCGCCACTGAAACTTGTAAGAAGCAGAAAAGGTTATTGTTATCTGAAATGTTCTGATTTAGGTTGTACACATATAGAATATCTTACAGTCGATATGGTGAATGAATATATCGATAGCGAAAAAGCTGCATGTCCAGTGCACCATTGTAATATAAAAGCGCGCCTTGGGAGACACGTTGTATACGTAAAATGTGATGAAGGACATACTATGAAACCTGATGAAATATAAATACATTTGAGAGTGATAAGAATGGCACAAAGAATAAAATGGGATATATATGAAACGGCACTGCTATTAGACGGATATTTAAGGATTCAATCCGGAGAGAAACGAAAAGATATTATTTCAGAAATTTCTGTCAAATTGAGATTTCTAGGGGAAAAACGCGGTTATTTTATAGATGATATTTTTCGTAACAAAAATGGAATCAGCATGCAGATGGGAGTTATGGAAAATTGCTTTACAAATGGGAATTCCGGATATAAGAGTTCGAATCCTCCGTGGGTATTCCGTTATGTAGTCAATATGTATAGATCGAATCATTCTGCTTATGAGCGATTACTGGCATCAGCAAAATACATGATAGATCAATCTGATTTCATTGAAAAAGATTAACTATTAAGTGTCAAGCATAAATTGATGTTTTTTGAATAAAATGTGGTGACGCATTTTAAATAGATCAGTACCTTGAAAACTGCATGACGAACAGAGCATCCGAAGGGGTGCTCTCAACAGAAAAGTATGAGT
>JAQYCQ010000022.1 GCA_028724585.1 Bacillota bacterium
CAGCGGAAACTCCTGCGGATGAGCCCAGTGGAATATCATAATCATCTGGAAAAAGCAGCGTAAGAAATGCCAGCCGGAAAACCGACTGGCACAGTTCAGAACTTATCAAATTTCATTGTCCACTTGACGGGTAGCATACCAGAGTGGCACGGGTTTTTTCTTATACAGGCTGATAAGCCTGCTGTATATTCTTTTTATACTACTGGGCATTAGCCGCTGCGCCGGCCGCATTTGCGTCAGCAGCTCCAGCCGCCTGCTGGGCAGCTGCCTGAGCCGCTTCAAGGCGCTGAGCCTTGGCGCTCTTCGATATCTGTCTCGCGGTCGCTGCCGCTGCTGACCTTCTGAGCTTTTTCGACTCTACCTGTGAGATAGTATCGTTGAAGGCTGTAAAGTCAGGATCGCTTATATATGTATTTACAAAAGCGAGCGAATCCTTTACAGACGAAAGATCCTCCGCCCATCTGATCTGTACCGAATACTCAGAGAACAGGGTTTCCTTGAAGCCGAGCAGATTGTCTGTGAGCACCTTGGTTATCTGCGGATCGATGTTGAGACCGTTTGCCGCGGCTCCTTCTATCGAGGACCTCAGGCTGTCCAGAGATTTGTCATACTGTCCGTTCTGAGCCAGATCAGCGGCCTGATCTACATTAGCGTATACGCCTTCGATAGCGTTGATGGCGTCTATATTCTTCTGGATATGATCGTTGAACAGTCCGGCAGAAGCTTCATCGTACTTTGTGAGAGCCGCTATGGCGTCATTGGCGTTTACCTTGCCCTTCTTGTACTGGTCAAGCTCCTTGTCTGCTGCTGAAATGACAGTATCTCCTATCTTGTCGGAGAATGATCCGCTTCCCTTGCTCTCTTTGGCGATCTCGCCGGCTGTGCCGTAATTCGCTTCGTTGAAGGCGCGGATATATTTAGCGTCGTCTGTAAAATAGTGGCTGTAGACATACCAGCCTGCTACACAAACCACTATAGCGATCACCAGAACGATTATCAGGTTTCTGCGCGCTCTGGCTTTCTGCGGTTTGCTCCCTATGCTCTCGACTGCAGGAGCGGGCTTCTGTTTTTTCTTTGAGGCTTCGCTCGATTTGTAGTCAGGCATAAACTGAACTGTATTATAGTCATCTTGTTTTATTCGAAACATCGGTCTGCTCCTTTTGGCCTGCTGTGAAATTTTTCTCTTTCTGCGATACTACACAATATTATAGCGTAAAAAGGGACGCGCGACGCATGAAAAAATATTAAGAATCCTTTCCAGCCCGCGTCCATCTTTCCTTATTGTACCTTTTACCTATACTCTTTATGATACGCTATGAGAAAACGCGGACTCTGTATTCTACGCCCAGATCCTCCGCTATCCTCCTGCATTCTTCTATCTCTGTATCAGGAATGATATCTACTACTGTAACCTTAACCTCAGGGATATGGCCTTTGCATTCCTTTATGAAGTCTATCATAGTCTCGTAAGCTCCCTCGAAGCCCGGCTTGCATCTGGTGTTATAGGACTCGGCGCTGGAAGCGTTGAGGCTGATGGAAACGCTGTCGAGGAAAGGCTCGAGCAGCGGTACTATCTTCTTCTTGTTGATGAAGTCGCCGAGGCCGTTCGTATTGAGCCTGGTCTTGATATCATAGTGTCCCTTTATATATGTCCCCACCTTTATCATATTGTCCAGGGCGAAGGTAGGCTCTCCGTAACCGCAGAATACTACCTCGTCGTAGTTCTCCAGGTGGAATTCCTCCAGCGCTTTCATGATCTGGTCCATATCAGGGTCACCGCCCTGGTACCAGAGAGTGTCGGCGGAGCCGACGGAATCACCGTTATTCCTGATGCAGAACGAGCACTTGAGACAGCACTTGTTCGTAAGATTTACATAGGCTTTGCCGCCGAATTCGTAAAAAATATCAGTCATTTAATATGTTCCTTTCAATTGAATCTTCTTTTTGCAATTGAGTTATATTATAGTATAGATATTGAAATAAAACAATCAGAGAAAGGACGGATAAGCCCAAGGGCTCAGTTTGGATGAAAGCTATGAAAAATATCTTATTAATGGTAGATGTCCAGAACGGATTCGTAAAGACACCTTACGCGGAGCACGCTTTCGACAGGATAGTCGACCTGCTCTCCAGAAACCTCTTCGACGAGATCATCATGACAAAATATTGGAACGAAAAAGGCAGCATCATCAGCCGTTTCATGGGATGGAACGACATGTGCACACAGCGCGAGCAGGAGCTCAGGCCCGAAGTCGCTAAATTCGTTCACCACGAGATCAGCAAGGATATATATTCCTCTATGACAGATGAAATGTACACTCTGCTGTCAGACCTCAACGGAGGCCAGATGCCGGAATACGTATTCGTGCTCGGCTTCGACACAGAATGCTGCGTGGCGATGACGGCTACAGAGATGTTCGAGTCGGATATAAGGCCGCTCGTTCTCACCCAGTACTGCGGTTCCCACGACGGCCCTAAATACCACGAGGCCGGCCTGGTAAGCATGGAACACCTGATCGGCCCGGATTTCCTCATAGACGATACCATCAAGACAAAAAAAGACCTGCAGGATATCATAGACAGGGTAATGGCATCGCAGAAGGAATATGAGAAAAAGGCAGGAATAACGGAGTAAAGAAATGAAATATACACACGACGAAGTGAAAGACCTCCTCATCAAGTATATAGAAAGGAACGACGAGCTCAACGGCAAGGCGGGCGCCGAGATCTTCGGCATCCATTTCCTCGACTACGACGATAAAGATGTGTTCAAGGTAAAATGCGACATCCTCGACTGGCAGCGCAATCCTTTCGGAAACCTCCAGGGAGGCATGATCTGTTACTACATAGACGCTGTCGCCGGCACCCTCTCATGGGTAAGCGTAGACTGCGAGCCGGTCGGCACCATCGACATCGACGTCAACTTCATAAGGGCAGTCACAGAAAATATCGACTATATAACTGTCGAGTCCAAAGTCATCAGCATAGGCCGCCGCGTAGTGGTGGCCGAAGCGCGCGTATTCGATCCGGAAGGCTGGCTCATGGCCACAGCCACTGTCAATACGACCAGGCTCCTTCCGCCTGACCCTAACCCTACCATCGTAGAACTTTAATACAGGCAATAAAAAACGCCGGGCTGTCAGCAATGATGGTCCGGCGTTTCTGTTTTTTGTATATTTGTGATCTCCGCGGCCTCCGGCCGCGAGCGTCCGCGGAGCGGACGGAACATCGAAGATACTTACTTGATGAGGAAAGGCAGAAAAACATTTGCCAGGCCGAGGAATATGAAGAAGCCCAGCACATCTGTAGCTGTAGTTACGAAGATAGACGAAGCTACCGCAGGGTCTGCCTTGCACTTTTTTAAGACCAGCGGGACCAGGAATCCGAAGATACCCGATACCAGCATGTTTCCTATCATGGCCACAAGGGTTATTATCCCCAGATAGATATTGCCGTAGACCGCGGATACTATAACCGCCGTCACCAGACCCGTCGAGCCTCCGTCTATCAGGCTCAGCATGATCTCTTTCCTGAAAGGCTTTATGACCTGCTTAAAGGAAAGGTCTCCCTGGGCCAGCTGCCTTACCAGTATGGACATGGTCTGGGAACCGGCGTTGCCGCCCATCCCC
Source organism: Bacillota bacterium (assembly GCA_028724585.1). GTDB lineage: Bacteria > Bacillota > Clostridia > Peptostreptococcales > Anaerovoracaceae > RUG708. The sequence goes on from JAQYCQ010000022.1 coordinate 3,630, forward strand.
GATACGATGGTCATGATAGCTGAAAGGGCTACTACCTGCTCGATGGTACCCTGGAATATCTTGACTGTAAAGGATGCCAGAAACGCGGTCGCCAGGTTTACCATCAGCCATGGAAGCCTGAACCTGACCGACTCCTTGAGCGTCGTATCCAGGCTCTCCTCGCCGCTTACGCCGGCCATCTGCAGCATATCCTCGTCGTACTCGTCAACGATTACGTCGATGATATCGTCGACCGTGATTATGCCGAGGATCTGGTTGCTGCGGCTGACTACCGGGAGAGACATGAGGTCGTACTTCCTTACTATCCTCGCCGTCTCCTCCTGGTCTATCTCCGGATATACCGTGATCGGGTTTTCTTCCATTATATTCTTAAGAACGGTTTCCTTAGGAGCTGAGAGCAGGTCCCTCAGGTCTACCCAGCCTATTAGCCTCCTGCGGTCGTCTATGACGTATATAGTCTCTATGACTTCCGTCTTTGGGCCTATCTCCTGGATCTTCCTCAATGAGTCCAGTATCGTCAGGTTATACTTAAGGGCTATATACTCGGTGGTCATGATACCGCCGGCTGAATCCTCGGGATAGTCGAGCAGTTTATTTATGACTCTCTGGTCGTCCGCCTTCATCAGGTTTATGACCTTTTTGCGCCTCCCTATAGGGAAATCGCCGAGCATATCTACGATATCGTCTTTCTGCATGTATTCGAAAGCCACGAGCAGGCGGTGGTCGTTGAGAAGGCGGGCTATGCGCAATCGCATTTTGTCTTCTGATTCTTCCATGAGAGCAGCCAGTTCGTCATCGTCCATGAGCATGAGGAGATGCCTCAAAATATCATCATCATCGATCAAACTGACAGTCTGGGCAAAATCTATCGCTTCCCGTCCGTCAATATACTCTGCCAGCCTTCTGCTGTCTGACGCATCTATTATCTGACGGAGTTCAAGTTCTTCCTTTTCCTTTTCTTCGTCCATACAAACCTCCGCTGCGCCGCTTCGCGTGCTTTTTACGACATTAATAAATACAATCTATTTTATCACAGTAAATCGGTGATGTGTCAGCTGCCCATACAGTTTACGATCAATTTACATTCCCGTGATAAGCATACCCGCGCTGTAGACTATGAATGAGGCCAGCCAGGCTATGCCGAACTGCCAGAGCGCTACCCCTATAGCGATCCCGCCGCCCAGCTCCTTTTTGACCGAAGCTATGGCCGCTACGCAAGGGGTGTAGAGCAGGCAGAATATCAGCAGTGAAATAGTGCCGAGCGGTGTCAGCAGGCCGAAAAGATCCGCCTTAGAAGGTATGAGCACGTTCAGGGTCGACACTACGCTCTCCTTGGCCATTATTCCTGTGAGCAGAGCTGTCGAGATCCTCCAGTCTCCGAAGCCCAGAGGGATAAATATCGGCATTATCAGGCCGGCGATGGCGGCAAGAATGCTTTCCTGGGAATCAGCGACCACGTTGAGATGCAGGTCGAATGTCTGCAGGGCCCAGATGACGATAGTAGCCACGAAGATGATCGTGAATGCCCTCTGTATATAGTCCTTTGCCTTGTCCCAGGCCAGGCGGCCTACGTTTTTAAGGCCCGGCAGCCTGTAGTTAGGCAGCTCCATCACAAAAGGAACTGCTTCGCCCTTAAAGGCAGTTTTCTTCATCACAAGAGCGGCCAGTATGCCGACGGCTATTCCGATAAAATAGAGCAGGATCATTATGACAGCCCCGTGCCCCGGGAAGAAAGCTGCTGTAAAGAAACCGTATATAGGCAGCTTCGCCGAGCAGCTCATGAAAGGAGTCAGCAGTATGGTCATCTTCCTGTCCCTTTCAGACGGAAGCGTGCGGCTGGCCATGACGCCCGGGACCGTACATCCGAAGCCGATCAGCATAGGCACTATGCTCCTGCCCGAGAGCCCTATCTTCCTCAGCATCTTATCCATGACGAAAGCCACGCGCGCCATATAGCCGCTGTCTTCTAACAGGGACAGGAAGAAGAAGAGCGTGACGATGATAGGAAGGAAAGAAAGCACCGAGCCTACCCCGTTGAAAACTCCGTTTACGACCAGCGACCTGACGACCGGATTTGCGTGGGCGGCCGCCAGCCCGCTGTCAGCCGCTGCTCCAAGGGCCGTTATGCCCATGTCCAGCAGGTTCTGCAGCCAGGCCCCTATAACGTTGAAGGTCAGCCAGAATACCAGGCCCATGATGCCTATGAAAGCCGGGATAGCAGTATATTTGCCCGTCAGGATCTTATCGGCCTTCCTGCTGCGCTCGTGCTCCCTGCTCTCCTTAGGTTTTACTACCGTCTGGTCACAGAGATTCAGTATGAACCTGAAACGCATATCGGCTATCGCCGCTGACCTGTCCAGGCCTCTTTCCTTTTCCATCTGCAGGACGATGTGCTCGATCATCTCTTTCTCATTTTCGTCCAGATGGAGGATATCAAGGACCCTCTGGTCGCCCTCTGCTATCTTTGACGCCGCGAACCTTACCGGCACACCGGCTTTATCAGCATGGTCCTGGATAAGGTGCATGATACCGTGGATACACCTGTGAACGGCTCCCAGAGGACTGTCATCGTCAGGGCAGAAATCCAGCCTGCCCGGCCTCTCCTGGTACTTAGCCACATGAACGCAGTGATCCACCAGCTCCTCTATACCTTCATTTTTAGCAGCCGAGATAGGGACAACAGGTACACCCAGCATTTCCTCCATCTCGTTTATCCTGATGGCACCGCCGTTATCGCGGACTTCGTCCATCATATTGAGCGCTACTACCATAGGTATGTTGAGCTCCAGGAGCTGCATGGTAAGGTAGAGATTCCTCTCTATGTTTGAAGCATCCACGATGTTGATTATGCCCTTAGGCTTCTCGTTCAGGATGAAACGCCTGGTAACAAGCTCTTCGCTGCTGTACGGAGACATGGAATATATTCCCGGCAGGTCGGTCACAAGAGTCTCGGGATGGCCTTTTATGACTCCGTCCTTCCTGTCTACGGTGACTCCCGGGAAATTGCCGACATGCTGGTTAGCGCCTGTCATGGCGTTAAAAAGAGTCGTCTTTCCGCAGTTCTGGTTGCCGGCGAGCGCGAACGTCAGCGGCTCACCCTCCGGGACCGGATCTTCATCGGCTTTTACGTGATATTTTCCGCCTTCGCCCAGTCCAGGATGAGGTATATGCTCGACTTGTTCCTCCTGGCTCCCGCTTTCTGCTTTCTTTTTCTTTATCTTCTCGACTTCTATCCTGGCCGCGTCATCCATACGGAGAGTGAGCTCGTAGCTGTGTATCCTTATCTCCATCGGATCGCCCATAGGCGCGTACTTGACCAGGGTCACCTCAACGTCCGGTATGAGCCCCATGTCAAGGAAATGCTGGCGGAGAGCGCCTTCTCCCCCTACAGCTGTGATCACGGCTGATTCGCCGATCTCAAGTTCTCGTAATGTCATATTGATAAAACCCCCGTAATATCTAAAAAACAGGCGCTGAAGCAACAGCGCCTGTTCTATTATACTGACATTATGACAAAAAATACAGCCTAGAAAAGATCATCAGGGCTCTTGTTGTCCATAGCTACATGGTAGTCGAACCTGCATACGCCGATAGCGACTCCAGGAGCAGCTTTTTTGACGCGGGCAGCGCCTTCGATGCCGAAGCCCGGGCAGAGCTCAATGCAGTTTGCTCCGGCCTCAGCCAGAGTCCTCGCTGCTTCCTCAGCCTCATCGTAATTGCTGACTCCTACCACCTGCATGGCAACTCCGCTGTCCGACGGGATAAAAACGTGATCCTTAGAAGGATCGCAGCCTTCTGTAATAAATATGAAACCACAGTTAAACATTATCACTTTCCTCCGATCCTACTGAAATACGGAATCGCCTGATCCGCCGATCCCAGGATGATAGTCGAATTTAGCTGACGCGACAGGAATGCCAGGTACAGCTTCCTTGATCATAGTAGTGCCCCTGTAACCGAAGCCCGCGCACAGCAGTATGGATTCTACGCCTTCGCCGACGATCTTCTTAGCGACCTCGCAGGCTTTTTCGTAGCTGTCCACACCGTAGATCTTCATTTCGATATTTGTCGATCTGATCACTCCATGCTGTTTCTCAGGCGAAAGCCCTTCAGCAAGATATATAAATCCTACAGCAGCCATATTCTTCCTCCATTTTACAATATAATTTAAAAAAGCGCTGCTCCTTATAGAAGCAGCGCCCAATGTCCGGTTTAAATTTTTATCCTACGATAAACAGTATTTTTATTAATTATTCTGCTTCGTAAGCTGCCATGAATACCTTTTCAACGTCCTCAACTGTAGGCTGGATAGCGTTAGCTGCCATGCATGCGTCGTGCATTGCGTTAGCTGAGAGTGTAGGTACATCCTTAGGATCAAAGATTGAATCCTTAAGAGCAGGGATATTGATTCTCTTGGAGATGTCTACGATCCACTTGATACCAGCGTCGCAAGCCTGATCGATAGTCATAGCGTCTGTAGGGATTCCGAGAGCCTTAGCTACATCAGCATATCTCTTCTTGTTCATAGGCTTGTTGTATCTCATGATGTGCGGGAGAAGCATAGCGTTGCACTGACCGTGAGGCATGTTGTAGAAACCGCCGAGCTGGTGAGCCATAGCGTGTACCATACCGAGGCCTGCGTTTGAGAATGCTACGCCTGCCATGTACTGAGCCCAGCACATGTTCTCTCTAGCGATCATATCTCTGCCGTTTACAACTGCTCTTTCGAGGAATCTAGCGATCAGCTTGATAGCTTCGAGTGCGAGACCATCGCAGAACGGATAGTGACCGTTAGCAGTGTAAGCTTCGATAGCGTGAGTAAGAGCGTCCATACCAGTTGCAGCTGTCAGTGAAGGAGGCATTCCTGCCATAACTTCAGGGTCATCTAATGCAGCGTAAGCGAGGCAGTTAGGGTCTACCATAGCCATCTTAACCTTACGCTCTTCATCAGTGATGATGTAGAACAGTGTTACTTCTGAACCAGTACCAGCTGTAGTATTGATAGCGATCATAGGAGCGCCAGGAACCTTTGACTTTTTTACGCCTTCGTATTCCTTAACGTCGCCGCCGTTAGTAGCCATGATGGATACTGCCTTTGAGCAGTCCATAGCGGAGCCGCCGCCTAAAGCGATGAGATAATCGCAGCCGCCTTCTGTGAACTTCTTATAAGCTGCTCTAACCATTGCGCATGTAGGGTTAGGCTTTACTTCAGCATATGTATCGTAATCTACACCAGCCTTGTCGAGTACGTCTGTGATCATCTTAAGAGTACCGATCTTAGCCAGACCTACGTCTGTAACTACCAGTGCCTTTTTACAGTCGATCCTTGCTGCGAGATTAGGAATCTCAGCAAGAGCTCCGATACCGATGACAGTGTGTTTAGGCTGGAATATTTCCTGATAAGCCATTGATTTTACCTCCAACTTCCATTATTACATTCGACCAAAAATGTTAATAACCGAACCGACCTTGCTACAACTTAAATTACCATAAATGCAGTTCAAAGTCAATTTAATTGAGTCCCAATTCCGTTCGCATGGCAAAGTATTTTTTTAACAATTATAGAATGTTAAGTATTTCCTATTTTTTCTTTAATATAGGTAAATTTTTTGTGCTCCGCGACGACTCCGTCGACAGGACGCTCCGCGTAAACCGCTGCCCCTGCCTGCGTAAATGATACGCTGCCGCCCATATACAGGCTTCAGAATTCTTCACAAAACGATAGCTTTTGTTCACTGTAACAGCTTTCTTTTATCGGATTTATTGTATAATAATGTTTGAAGATAGATCAGATCACGATACGGTAAAAGGCCTTTTGTTTTACACCGATTTTACAGTCATCTTATCTCATCTTCATATTTTCTCTATATCATTTAACGGATCATAAATAGTTAATAAATAATGGTTCGGAGTTACCAGAGTTTTTGCAGAAGGGTTTAACAATTTAATGTCAAATTTATATGGTGTCATCGACATCGGATCCAATACGATCCGACTGGTCATTTACAGTGTCAACGGAAACAACATCCAGGCTGTGCTGAAGAACAAGTATATGGCAGGACTCGCCGGATATATCAACAGTAACGGCCGCATGACCAAAGAGGGGATACGCGAGGCGGTAAGCATCCTCAAGGAGCTCAGGGCGATCACAGACCAGATCACTCTCGAAGAGATCCTGCCGTTCGGTACTGCTCCGCTGAGAAATATCACTAACAGCGACGAAGTACTCGCCACCCTCAAGAAAAAGACCGGCTTCGACATCAGCGTCCTCAGCGGGCGTGAAGAAGCAATGTACGACTATTACGGAGCTCTGCGGAGCACCTCTATGAAAACAGGGCTCATCACCGATGTAGGAGGCGGAAGCACCGAGCTGGTATTCTTTAAGGACAGAGAGATGATAGATTCTGTCTCCCTGCCTGTGGGCTCTCTCAACATGTACACGAAATATGTAGACGGGATCCTGCCGAGCAGGCCGGAGATAAGGCATATACGCGCCGATGTCGACGAACGCCTCAAGGATTCCGGCTTCTGCCCTGACGATGTCGATGTCGATACCATGTGCGCCCTTGGCGGAACCGCCCGGACTACGCACCAGATTGCGGCGTATGTGACAGGCAGCAGCAAAAAATACTCACCGGATTTCTTCGAAGACTACCTATCCCAGATATGCAACGGACCGGGTAAGATCACCAACCGCGTGCTGAGGATAGCGCCCGACCGTATACATACCATCACTCCCGGCATAACTATCATGTCAGAGGTATGCTCGATGTTCAGGATCAGGAATATCGTTACAAGCCCGTACGGAGTCAGAGAGGGATACCTGTATTACCATCTTAAAAAGGAAGGGATTATCAATGACTGAGAAGACAGATGACATCCAGTTCACCCAGAACAGAGAGCTGTCCTGGCTTAAATTCAACGACCGTGTCCTCGACGAAGGGGCGGACGAGAGTGTGCCTCTGTTCGAAAGGCTCAAATTCATAAGCATTTTCCAGAGCAATCTCGACGAGTTCTTCATGGTAAGAGTGGGAAGTCTGGAGACTCTGCATCTGGCCGGCAATAACGAGAGAGAAAATAAAGGCCACATGACTACGGACGAACAGCTTAAGGCTGTGTTCAAGGCCTGCGTGCCTCTCGTCGAAAAGAGGGATATGCTCTACCATTCTGTTTCACAGAAGCTCAGGATGCACGGGATCTACCAGCTTGATATGGACGAGCTCGCCGACATAGAGAAGGAATATCTGGACAACTGGTTCGCCAGCATGCTAGAGCCGGTGATCTCCCCGCAGATAATAGACTCGCATCATCCTTTCCCTCACCTGCTCAACAAGGTCATCCACATCGGAGCCAGGCTCAAGTTCGACGGAAACACCTCATTCGGCATCATTCCTGTACCGGCAAGCGTGCCTGATATAGTCATGCTCCCGGGCAGCGACATCCGTTTCGTATTTACAGAGGACCTGATACTGGCACATATCGAGGATATATTCACCGGCTGCAAGATCCTTGAGACTACGGTCTTCTGCATAACAAGGAGCGCCGACATCGATCCTGACGAAGCCGATTTCGAGCTGGCGACAGACGATTTCAGGGAAAATATGAAAAAGGCCCTCTTCAAGCGCAAGCGCCTTGAGCCGGTGCGCCTCGAATACAGGTCTGAAATGAGCTCAGATATGCTGGATTACCTCTGCAAGCGTTTCAGGCTCAACAAAAAGCAGACCTTCAGGATCAACGGTCCGCTCAAGATGGGATACGTATTCGGTCTCGAAGACAAGATCCCTGAAAACAAAAAGATCCAGCTCCTCTACGAGCCATTCAGACCTCAGCAGTCCCCTATGATCGGACCTAAGGAAAATGTCATAGAGCGCGTCCAGAAGGGCGACCTTGTCCTCTCATTCCCGTTCGAGAGCATGGATCCTTTCCTCAGGCTGCTCAGGGAAGCCGCTGAAGATCCAGATGTCGTTTCTATAAAGATCACGATATACAGGCTGGCCAAGCGCCCTCGCATCGCCGAGTACCTCTGCATGGCAGCCGAAAACGGCAAGGATGTCACTGCCGTCATAGAGCTGCGCGCCAGATTTGACGAGCAGGAGAATATAGACTGGTCCGAAAGGATGGAATACTCCGGCTGCCAGGTCATCTACGGACTGCCCGGCTATAAGGTGCACAGCAAGGTCTGCCTGATCACACGCAGGACCGGCGAAGGCAATATCCAGTACATCACACAGATCGGTACCGGCAACTACAACGAAAAGACAGCCAAGCAGTATACTGACCTCTCGCTCATCACCCGCGATCAGGAGATAGGCCGCGACGCTGTAGAATTCTTTAAAAACCTGGCTATAGGAAATATCCACGGCACATACAAAAACCTCCTGGTATCGCCTGTATCCCTTAAGAGCACCGTCCTTAAGGAGATAGACGAAGAGATAGCAAAGGGAAGCGAAGGACGCATCATCATAAAGATAAACTCCTTCACAGACCTGGACATCATCAAGAAGCTCAAGGAGGCTTCCTGCGCCGGCGTAAACATAGACATGATCATCAGGGGCATCTGCTGCATGCTGCCGGGCATCACGGGAGTTACGGAAAACGTCCATATCAGGTCTATAGTAGGCCGCTACCTCGAGCATTCGAGAGTTTACTGCTTCGGTACAGGCATAAACGAGCGTATGTATATCGCTTCAGCCGATTTCATGACAAGGAATACGGAACGCCGTGTCGAAGTCGCCTGCCCTATCTACGATTCTACCGTACGCGGCCGCATCCATGACATCATAGACGCCTGCCTCAGGGATAACACGAAAGCCAGGATCGTACAGAGCGACGGTACCCTCAAGAAGGTCGAGGACGGCAAAGATCCGTTCGGCGCCCAGCAGTACCTGATAGACGAAGCTCTCGAAAAAGCCGCTGAAGCAGCTAAGGCCGCCGAGGAAGAAAAGGCTTCTGTCCCTGTGCAGACAAAACAGGCTCAGCCCGAAGAGCACAAGGGATTCTTTGCAAGGCTTAAAGGCATTTTCAGCTGATGGCGCCATATCGCTCTGTATGTGATATACTTATGTAAACAGGGTATTCTGATCGATACCGAAAATAAAACAGCTGAATAACTTCTTTATTCATAAAGAGAGCCGGCGCTGAAGCTGCAGTGCCGGCTCAATAAAAAACGCTGACCGTCAGGCTTTACCATTTACCATTACCTGCCTGCTGGTCAGCGTTTTTTCTGTTCGCGGAGCGAACGGATCTTTATTTTTCTTTTTTCAGATTACTTTACAGCCTTGAATCCTACAGCCTTGAATTCCTTCATAGCTTTGTCTGTCTGGATGAAGTCCATAAATGCCTGTGCTGCTTCCTTGTTCTGTGTGTTCTGCATTACAGCCGCAGGATAAGTGATAGGGCCGCCTGTCAGCTTGGAATCAGCTGTGGCTGCTGGCTTCATGCCTGCCGAGAAAGCGTCTGTGCTGTAGATGATACCGCAGTCAGCAGCTCCGCTCTGTACCTGTGAAGTTACTTCTTTTACATTGGATCCGTATGTTACGATGCCGGCGTTTGCCATATCCTGCTCGTTGAGTCCGAGGTTAGTCAGGATCTGCGAAGTGTACTGGCCTACAGGAACATCAGAGTTGCCCATGCAGAAGATGAGGTCGTCGCTGCTCTTTGCGTTCTTGATAGCGTTTGTGAAGTCATCCCAGTTCTTGATGCCTGCTTTGTTGTCCGGGGAAACTACGAGGACGCATGTGTTCTCGAGGAGGTCTACACGTGTGCCTTTGAGAACGTAGTTAGTGCCTTCGTTCTGGTCGCTCTCGCCGTCAAGCTGGTCCATCTGTTTCTGAGCGGCAGAGATGAACACGTCGCATGGTGATCCCTGCTGGATCTGAGTCTTAAGAGTACCGGATGAATCGTATGTAGGAGTTACCTTACAGTCAGGGTTTTCCTTTTCGAATTCAGCGATGACCTTGTCGAGTGACTCTGTCATGGAAGCAGCAGCCGATACGTAGAGGTCGCCGGAAACCTTCTCAGATGTAGTTGATGCTGAGCTGTCAGCCGATGAATCTGCTGCCGCGGAGCTGCTGGATGATGTCGATGAGCCTCCGCACGCTGTCATTGCAAATACCATCACTGCAGCAAGTCCGATCGCGAATAACTTCTTTTTCATTTCACAAAATCTCCTTGTCCGAATGATTATTACTGAAATAGATGATTTATCTGAAAAAAGCGCCGTCAGTAAACGGCCTTTCCTCATTCAAAGGATCAGTTATCTATTATCAGAAGATTTCTGTCGTCGAACTGGACGTTTACGAACTCGTCCCCGGCGAAAGGCAGATAGTCTTCTTTGCGAACGTTTATGTTGAGCCAGGAGAAATCGTCAGCGTTATCTATGCTGCTCCTGTTGTCAGGCGTGGTGAGCATGAGTATCATTTCGTTGAGATTGTCTATGGCTTTGCCTACCCTGAAAGTAGCCGTGTTTTCTCCGGCCTTGCCTGTGAGCTTGAGGTGTTGAGGCCTGAGCGCTACCATCCTGACGTCCTTGTCGGCATCATGCCTGATAACCGTGTTCCAGTCGACAGCTTTTACATGGTGCTCGTCTATGTACTCGGCATGGGAGAAATTCCTGTAGCCTGTGAGAACAGCGCTCTCGTACGTAGGCGGATTCCTGAAAAGGCTCTCTTTGTCGCCATAGCAGTTCTTTTTGCCGTCGGCTATGACAGCGATATTGTCGCTGATCCTGTATACCTCGTCCCTGTTGTGGGAGACTATGATAGAGGTTCCGTCGAAATCCCCGAGGACCTTGAGCAGCTCCTGCTCCAGTTCCCATCTCAGATAGCTGTCCAGAGCAGAAAAAGGCTCGTCCAGCATGAGGATCTCAGGCTTGGATACCATGATCCTGGCGAGAGCGACTCTCTGCTGCTGACCTCCGGAAAGCTGCGCCGGCTTGCGTCTGCCGAGACCGTCCAGATAGAACTTTTCTATCATCTCATTGGCACGCTTCTTTTTATCTGATCTGCTCATCTTGAAGCCGTTCATGCCCATCATGATGTTCTGCTCCACGGTCATGTTAGGGAAGAGCGCGTAGTTCTGGAAGAGCAGCCCTACGTGGCGTTCCTGCGGCGAAAGGTTTATGCCCTTTTCGCTGTCGAAGAGAGTCCTTCCGTTTACGATCACATGGCCCTCGTCAGGGGTCACTATGCCCGAGATGCACCTGAGCGTCATGCTCTTTCCGCAGCCGGAGGCTCCGAGAAGAGCCAGCACTTCGTTGCCCGCCTGAACTTCTATATCGAGTTTGAAATTTCCGAGATCCTTTTTTATCTTAAGATCGAGAGACATTGCTTTTACCTCTGATTATTCGTTTTCTTCGGTCTTAGCCGCGGCGTAGCCCTCCTTCTTCTCGAAGAAGTTGACCGCCAGCAGAACCACCGTTGAGATAACAAGATTTATCATTACCCATCTGAAGGCGCCCGCCTCGTCGTTGGTGCGCCACAGCTGGTATACAGTTGTCGAGATCGTCGCTGTCTTTCCCGGTATATATCCCGCGACCATAGAAGTCGCTCCGTACTCGCCCAGCGCTCTGGCGAAGGAGAGCACAGTGCCGGCTATTATGCCCTGCCTGCAGAAAGGCATGGTAATATGCCAGAATATATACGTATTTGACAGGCCCAGAGTCTGCGCCGAATACTTGAGCGTCATATCGAAGCTCTCGAAAGCCCCTCTCGCCGTCCTGTACATGAGCGGAAAGGCTACTACCGACGAAGCTATCACCGCGGCATACCAGGTCATTATTATCCTCGCGTCGAGCACATGCATGACCCATCCGCCGAGCAGCGAATTGGGCGACAAGACGACCAGTATGAAATATCCCACTACCGTAGGCGGCAGGACCATAGGCAGAGTCAGGATCACGTCCAGCACGCCCTTGATCAGTCTCGGCAGCCTCGCAATGTAATAAGCGCAGAAAATGCCGAGGAAGAAGACGATGACTGCTGACAGCACCGCTATCCTCAGCGAGTTGAAAAGTGGATAAAGGTCCATCAAAACCTCCAGAAACGGCCCGGATAACAGTCTTAGTGATCACACGGCCGTGTTGTTTATTCTTAATTCGTATAGAGTATATCAAATTCTATTTGCGTTTTCAATCATGTTGTTAGTTTTAATTTGGTTTATACCTTAAATTGTTTGTCAGCTTGAGTTTGACCGGATAGTCCTTATGACGCTCCGGCTCTCCTTTCTCCCCTGTTTTCTCATTCTTTACGATACAGGCGCCTCCTCTCCGTGATATACTGCATTGTGATATAAAAAGCCGCTTCCGGAACGCTCCTGTCCATCTTTCACGGCAGGCAGCCCGGCTTGCCGGCAAAAGAGATTGAGACAATATTGATACTATGGAAAACAAACAGAATAATATCAAAGAAAAGCAGGAAGAGGCAGACAGTAAAGATTACGAAGATACAGAAGAGACAGGAAAAGAGAATACAGAAAAAAGATCCGCTCCTTTCGTCAGCTCCGCTGACAGGATCCGCCGGCTCATAAACCAGGCTTTCACAGCCGAGGAGCCCGGCGGAGAGACCCCGGCACGGAAATATGCCAGGCATTATTCTTTCCGGGCTGTGGTACGCGGCCGCCACGCCTGGCACCACTTCTTCATTTTCCTTCAATGGATAGTCATAGCCCTTGTAATGGGCGTGATATGCGGCCTGGTCGGCGCCGCTTTCAGGAAGTGCCTGGACTTCGCCGCGCAGTACGCCGGAGCGAATTCCTGGACAATCTATCTGCTTCCTGCCGCCGGTCTGCTCATAGTCTTTTCCTACCGGATCATGGATATAAAAAAGGACGAGGGCACAAACTCCATACTCAGGGCGGCCAGAGCTGAAGACGCATCAGCGCTCAGGGTGGCACCGCTCATATTCTTAGCCACCTTCCTGACCCACTTCTTCCAGGGCTCTGCCGGCCGTGAAGGAGCGGCTCTTCAGATAGGAGGGAGCATCGGGTCCTTCATAGGCAGGAAGCTCCATTTCACAAAGTACGAGCATCAGATGGCCGTGCTCTGCGGGATGAGCGCTTCTTTCTGCGCCCTGCTGGGCACCCCGCTCGCTGCCGCCGTCTTTTCAATAGAAGTGGCAGGAGTCGGCACTGTATTCTACGCCGGTCTGGTGCCGTCAGTACTTGCTTCTATGACAGCTATGATGACAGCCCGCCAGTTCGGCGTGATGCCTATGATCTTCGCGGCGGCAGAAGCCCAGCGGCAGGATCCTGCCATGTTCGCCAAGGTAATGGTCCTGTCTGTCATCATGGCGCTTATGAGTATACTCTACTGCTTCTCCATGCACGCTTCCATGCGGGTCTACGCCAGGCTTTTTAAAAACCCTTATATAAGGGTCGTCGCCGGAGGCGTCGTGGTCATCCTGCTCACCCTGCTCTTCGGCAGCCACCGCTACAACGGAGTAGGCATGCCTGTTATCACAGCAGCGCTGGCAGGAAGCGCAAGGCCTGAGGATTTCATACTAAAGCTCATACTCACAGCGCTCACCCTCGGCGCAGGCTACAAGGGCGGCGAGATCATTCCGACCTTCTTCATAGGGGCGTCGCTGGGCTGTGTACTTGCTCCCTTTCTGGGGCTTGACCCCATGTTCGCGGCTGAGATCGGCCTTATCGGACTCTTCTGCGGCTCTGTCAACTGCCCGCTTTCCAGCATACTGATGAGCGTAGAGCTCTTCGGCGGCGGCAACTTCGTCTTTTTCGGTACAGCGGCAGCGGTAAGCTATATGCTGAGCGGCTACTACAGCCTGTACAGCGGACAGAAATTCATGAACTCGAAACTCATACCGATCCCTTTCGAAAGGACGGCAAAATAGTATAAAAAAGGAGGCTCACAATCGTGGCATTCATAAAAAACGCGGACGACCGCAGCGGATACGGCATAGCTTCCGACGGCACATCGGCAACACTCACATCGGCGGCTGAGGACGGAGCTGTCGAGATCACCATACCAGAGATCTGGGACGGAGTCCCTCTCAGGAAGATATCCTTCGGCGCCTTCAGAGGCAATCCCGACCTGGTAAAGGTTACCCTGCCCGACAGCGTGACGACCATAGACAGCAACGCCTTCAGGGCCTGCCCTCATCTTGAGACCGTAGTTCTCTCAAGGGGACTCTTAAACCTGGCTCCTCACGCCTTCTCCAACAACAAAAATCTCAGGAGCGTGACCATACCCAGCACAGTAATGTCCTTCAACGCCAAGGCATTCGAAAAATGCCCCAAGCTCAGGGAATTCAACGTATACGACATGAAATCAGAGAAACAGGAGCCCAAGCGCTTTGCAGTCGCGGCTATCAATGAGAGCCGCCGCATCAGCTACATGAACGCCTCTATGATCTACTTCGACTCACACAGCATGAGAAAATACGACGAAGGCTACAGCGTGCTGGCAGAATACGAGGACCGCTTTAATATAGCCGTCTACAGGCTTAAGGAACCAGAGCAGCTGGATGATTTCATGAGGCGGGAGTACGAGAACGAGATATACCAGTCCATCCCCAGGGTCATAAAAAACGACGAGGTCGACAAGCTGACCGCCGCCGGCGAGCTGGGCATAATAAAAGAGAGCAAGTTCCCGGAATACTTCGAGCTGGCGAACGCAGTGCAGGGAAACTGCCTGCCTTACCTGCTCCAGTACAAGGAAAATCATTTCGCTAAACATACCCTGGACTTCGAATTGTAAATATACGCGGACTTACGTAAACGGTAAATAACCCGTACTTAGATACTCAGTAAAAAGCTACAGTAAGAAGTAACTGCAGTTGATTGCGCTGATTTTTACTGGACATAAAAAGGGGGTGTCTCAAAAGTGGTAATTTACCACTGCTGAGACGCCTCCTCGTTTAGTTTTGGAATTCCAACGGCTGCAGGAAATGGGCAAGCTTATGGTTTTTCAAGATAGAATGCCGTTTCTGCAAAAAATGCGTACT
>JAQYCQ010000023.1 GCA_028724585.1 Bacillota bacterium
ATTTCGTTGCAGTTTTTATATATTTTGGTGTTTTGCCCATATTCGTAAACGAACAGAGGCCGCGGCGGTGTTTATTCCGCCGCGGCCTCCGCCGTCTGCATTGTCTGTTTCTGTTTTGTTTTTTAGGAGAGTTTATGAAAAGTATTCTGTGTTATGTCTCAGGGCTTCTGTCGTTCTCCCTTTGACAGTTACTAATATACTCCCCTTATGTGGTCACGCTTTAGTGCTTTTTTGAAGGAAAAATGCAAATTACGTGATCGTTATGTGAAATGCAGCGCGCAGCTCTTAGTTGCCGGCAGTTCCGTTGTTCTCGGCTGCCTGGTCTGTCTGAGCTCCGTTTTCAGTTTCGTTATCTCTGACCTTATGTCTGAGAGCATCCCAGTCAGGTGTAGGCTTGATCTTAGTCCACTTTTCGTCCGGTGCAACGAGCTCGCTGCGGTCGTACTCATGGCTGTTAGTAGCTTCCTGAACGCTGATGTAGTACCAGGCTGATGGATCAGTGTTATCTGTCCATGTTACGCCTGTAAGGAGTTCATCGGCGCTTGCAGGGGCTCTCTGGAGCACGCTGTTGATCAGAGTCATTGCTTCGGCTCTTGTTATGTAAGCGTCAGGATGGAATGTGCCATCAGGATATCCTGAGATCCATCCGAGTGCTACTGCCTTGTTGATGTCAGCTGCCGCCCAGTGTCCGTCGATATCAGAGAACTTGTCAGGCTTGATATTGAGGTCGCTGGCTGTGACTGTCGACATGCGGGCAAACATCGAAGCGAATTCAGCTCTTGTGATAGGCGCCGACGGATCGAACTCTCCTGCGGAACGTCCGCGGATGATCTGCATGCTTTCGAGAGTTGAGATCTCTACATTTGACCATCTTGTGCTGAGTACGTCATCGAAACCGTTGGTATCTACCAGGTTGTCGTTTCTTACCTTGCCGTCGAGCAGTCTGAATATGATAGCTGCTGTCTCTTCACGTGTGATATTGTTCATCGGCTTAACTGAACCGTCCTCGTAACCAGCGACATATGCTTCGTGGTTATTGGAATCGAGGATCTCAGGAACGCTTGACTTCCAGCCCGCGTAGACTTTCTTGTCCTTGTCCATCTTTACGGATGTTACCGCGTTATTAAGTTCAGGATCGGAGTACCAGCCTGTGAAGCTGAAGCCCCTGCGTGTCGGTTCCTTGGTCAGTTTTACCGTCACACCCTCGTTGTACTTCTCAGGAGCGATCTCATTTCCGCCGTTAGTCACGTATGTGAGAGTGTACTTCTGTGTTATCGGAGTTGGAGGGTTTGGCGTGGAGTTCTTGGTCCAGCCAGCGTACAGCGTGATGTTTTCCGTTACAGGGGTCTTGAAGTCATATTTGTCCTTCAATTCCTTGTCGGAATACCAGCCTGTGAACGTGTAGCCTTCCCTGCTGGTCGCAGCCTTGCTCTCGTCCGCTGTTTCCTTGTACTTCACTGTCTGTGGATCTACCTTTGATCCTCCATTCGGCTCGAAGCTTACTGTGTACTCGTTCTGAGTCCAGCCGGCGTACAGCGTGATGTTTTTCGTTACAGGCGTCTTGAAGTCATACTTGTTCTTCAGATCCTTGTCGGAATACCAGCCTGTGAACGTGTAGCCTTCCCTGCTTGTCGCAGCCTTGCTCTCGTCCGCTGTTTCCTTGTACTTCACTGTCTGCGGATCTACATTTGATCCTCCGTTCGCGTCGAACGTCACTATCGGATTAACTGTCAGAGTACCATACTCGGTGGAAGTATTATCCTTAAACTTGTTCGTCAGGTTTGTTAATGTTCCGTCTTTCCCTTTTCTGACTACTTTCCAGTCATATGTATTATCTTTCTGTCCCGGATCAGTTATTGTTGCGAAATTTGAAAGAACAAGCGCTGTCTGACCTGGGTTAAGAGTACCCTCCAGAGTCGAAGACCCTATCTCTGTGGCATTTATAGTCTTGCCACCGTACGTAATATTTGCTCCAGGCGCGCTGTGTTCGTATCCATCGTAAGTCCATGTACCATCATTCGATTTTATCGCAAGCTGCTGATATCCGAACTTAGCTGTATACGAACCAACTTCTGTAGGTTTGAACGTAGCATCATCGGAAACCTTTTTGTCACCATCATACCAGCCCAGGAAAGTATATCCCTGATTCGGCACAGCTGTCGAACCTACTGCTTCCTGTCCATCCTTGAGGCGCTCGTAAGAACGTGTTACGGTACCCATTCCGGTATCGCTGGACTTATAGGTTATTACCTTAGATTTAGGTATCCATGATGCTGTAAAAGTCACATCCTCAGGAGGCATTTCAAGTTTGTCTCCTTCATGGTAAGTCTTACCGCCATAGAGCCATCCTGTGAAGATATGGTCGTCTTTGGTCGGAATCTGGTCTGAAACAGTGAGTTCCGTAATCTTACCATCGGTTACCGCTTTTACTTTCTCAGTTTGCGGATACTCACCATTATCAGGATCATAAGTTACATCAAATTCCTTAGATGTTACATAGCCTGTTACCGTATAATGATCTGCTCGGCCGCTTTTGAAGTATACAGAAATACCTTCATCCGTATATTTTGCTCTATCTTTTATGCTGTCTCCAAGCTTAATTGTCTTAGAATCTTTATTGTTATAGTTCGATACAGTAACATGGTCTATCTCATATCTCGATGTATCGCAGTTAAATATTATCCGTCCAAAATATTCGGTAGGATTTCCTTCACTATAGTACATTGGTCCCGAATTGTAGACCACTTTGTTCTGCTCAGCGTCTATCAATTTTATTTCGATGATTTTTTTACTTGTTTGGTTACCTTCAAACGGCCAGTCACCAATAGTGATTTTAGTGCCCTTGTACAGACTGTCATCATCGGTTATTTCGTTACGGATGATGTTATAGGCAGCGCAGATATATTCATCACTCTTAAGATACTTCCATCCTGTAGTGGAATCGGGATTATTATCCGTACGATATTGAATGACATAGTAATTACCAAGTTTATGGGTCCTAAAGTAGGTTGCCTTAGGCGCATCTTTCATCGTATCCCAATCCGCCTGTTTCCCAGGGATAAACGATCCAATCCTTACAGTATTGATATAGTATATGTTTGGATTCATAAATGACTTCTGTACGATTGAATCAGCTTTTACAGGAGTTTCATCCGCAGGAAGCCTGAAATTCTGATCACAGTTGTCCTGATACTGATTAGTGACCCATGAATTTATTTCAGATGAAGTACGCCTATCAGCGGAAAAACCACCTAAAAAACCTTGTTGTGCTTTTTTGATATTTCTTGATTCGATAGGCGTCTCACTATAGACCGCGTATGTTACCTCGTCATATACACCAGATGCCTCATTCATAGCCCTTACAGTTGCGGTACCCTGTCCTGTAGCGGTTACTTTTCCGTTGTTGTCGACAGTAAGTACGCTTTCGTCAGATGAGGTCCAGATAACAGTCCTATCCACTGCATTTTTCGGTTCTACATTTACGGTCAGCTGCTCACTGCCCCTTGTTCGATCATTCTTTACAAGGTACTTTTCAGCATTCTGTCCGCTGATCTTAACTGATGTGACCAGAACTGGCTTAACCTCTATGACCGTTGAAGCCGTGCTTCCATCAGCCAATGTTGCGGTTATTGTAACGTCAGTTTCCTGAGTAACTCTACCCATAGTGGCAGTTACGGTTGTGCCAGTGCCAGTTATTGTTGCAACTGATGAATCACTGCTTTCCCATGTCACATCGCCTGAATAGTTATCAGCATCAATCTTTGCTTCAAGCTTAATCTCGGTACCAGTACCGCCCACTACAGAGTTGCGGTCTGCCGTCACATAGAACTCTTTTATGACGGTTCCTGAGTCATCTCCGCCCTGCTGATAATCAGTCAGCAGATATACCGACTCTTCAGCCGAAGGCGGGGTATCCTGCCCTGTATCCGTATCAGCCGCGAATCCGACCGGCGCCGAATAGCACATGACCGTCGCCAGGGACAGCACGAGCGCTAAGGCGCTTCTAAATTTGCTCTTCAAGATACTTTCTCTCCTTTCTTAAAACACTTTTCCACTATATGTTTTCTAATTCTGTTAACCCCTTTGGTCTCTTCATCCTCTCCTTTCCCTATATTGATCTAGCAGGAATTGTTCATCTCCTGTCTATTACCATCACGTGCCGGCGCTCGAACTGATCCACAGTGAACTCCTGCCGCAACGGATGTTTGTACCTGCTGTATGGCGATTTGGCCATATTACTTAACAATAATTTATCATGTTATCCAAATAAATTTATTTTTCTGGCACAAGCGGCACGATTCTGGCACAAGCGGCCATTTAACGCGTGCTTTTCTGCCTTATCATTTGATAAAATAATTTATAATTAGGGAGAAGTTTATTTTTTTCACATACTTTTCATGTATGCTAAGAGGGGGAAATTTTATGCGCACTGCATTGGTCGATGACCTTAAGGACGATATCAAAGGACTTCGTTCCATTCTCACTGCCGGAAAAAACCAATACGGCTTCACAGACAGCGAGATCGATGTGTACGCGAGCGGTGAGGAATTTCTTGAGGATTTTGAGAACGATAAATACGATCTGATCTTCCTCGATATATTTATGGAAGACATGACCGGCATCGATACCGCACGCAGGGTTCGTGAGATCGATGACAAGGTACATATAGTTTTCACCACGACAAGCAACGACTTCGCCAGCGAAAGCTACGAGGTAAGGGCTGAATACTACCTTCTAAAACCCTATACAGAAGAAAATGTCGCTAAGATGATGCGCGTTCTGCTCCCCGCGCTTACCCGTACCGTCAACAGCATCCAGCTGCCCGACGGCAGCCGCATACCGACGGATTCGATAATATACGCGGAATCCAGGGGCCACTACGCCTACCTGCACCTGAAGAACGGCCGGGTCTATAAAACAAGACTCAACTATTCGGATATGGAAAATATCCTCTGCCGTTTCGACTCCTTCATAAGCTGTTTCAAGGGCGTGATAGTAAATCTCGAATACGTCGATGACCTTGCCGACGGAAACATGATCATGCGCAGCGGGGACCGCGTCCCGGTCAGCCGCAGGAAGGCGGCCGAAGTAAAGCAGGCGTTCGCGGACTATCTCTTCCGTTCTATGTAGAAAAATACAGGTGATAGCATGACAATGATGTTCAGCAAATGGGAGTTTCTCCTCTACACTCTGTGTACGATCATACCCTGGGTGCTCCTTTCGCTCTTCACGTTCAAGGAAAATTTCAGGCATTCATTGAAGATGACATGCATATACGCCGTCCTGCTGATTATCACAAGGGCCGCTCTCGATCTCTCTATCCTGTACGTGCCTAAGGAGTGGTATTTCTTCGAAGATCTGGCGGGCGGGCTGTTGTACCTGCTCTTTATGGTACTGCTCGTCGACATGCATATAGGAAAGATCGCATTCTTTCTGCTGGCTATCTCCAGCTTCTCCAACTGGTACGTCATAGCCGCTAAACACGTCGAAGGCCTCATATCCCTGGACTGGGCATATATGCGCTATCACTGGACCTACGCGGTGTGCATGCTGATATTAGAGATACTATTACTGCCTCTGCTCTACAGGCTTTTCTGCGTTCCCTTCATATCCGTCAGCAAAGACAACGACTTCAACAGGATGTGGTACTACCTCTGGCTGGTACCGCTGACATTCTTCATGATCTGGGTAGTCCTCTTCTACGGAAGCACGACCACGTCTCTGGTGAGGTCCATAGGGAAAACCTACTGGCTGGTCAAGCTGGCCATAGACGCCGGATCCCTGCTGATCTACCGCCTCCTCTTCATGCTGATCGCGGAGCACAAGCGGGCTGCTGAAATGGCCGCCCGAAATTATGAGCAGGACATGAGGATCACCCAGTACACCAACCTCAGCGAGAAGATAGATTCCATGCGCGAGCTCAGGCACAACATCCGCCACCATCTCCAGGTGATAGACGGCTACGCTCAGCAGGACGGCGATAAAGAGCTGACCGATTACGTGGAAAAGCTGATGGATAACACCGCGCTCAAGAAGCCTCTGGTCTACTGTGAGAACCTGTCTGCCAACGCTGTCCTCCAGTATTACGCCGGCACCGCCCAGCAGGAAGATATTCCGTGCAGCATAGCTGTCACCATGCCTAAAGACATTTTCATAGAACCGACCGACATCTCAGTACTTATCGGAAGTCTGTTCTCCAACGCGGTCGAAGCCTGTATACGCGACAGGCAGAACCATCCAGATATCGCGGACAAACAGTATATTGTAGTAAAAGGCAGGCCTAAATCTGACAGTATCTACACTTTCTATATCGAGAACAAAGCTGTAGACAAGCCTGTTTCCGGCCCTAAGGGAGCATTCCTCTCACATCACCACGCAGGTACCGGCATAGGGCTGGCCTCTGTAAAATATATAGCAAAGAAATACAACGGTACTGCCAGTATCTCGTTCAAGGACGAAAAATTCACAGCAGCTGTCATGCTGATAAGGCAGTAGATATTCACAATTTACATTCTTTCGCGCGCTCCGCGCGCAGAGGCGCTGGCGCGCCGGCAGGACGTCCGCCAGGACCTTGTCGGCGTAAACTGTGTTAATAGGCATCGGAGCCCGGGACAGCCTGACGCGCAGCGGTGGATCTGACCGTGATCTTCCTGAGCTCTTTGTGCGGTGCCTTCGCGGGAAGCGGCGAACCGCTCCGCAACTCGCTAAAACACCGATGTGTTTTAGCTCAGACAGTGATCGCGGACCAGCCCCTCCGCTGAGAATTTAAGTTTTGAGAACTTAAATTCTCTTCGCCGCTTCAGACCGCTCGGCACCGTGAAGATCTACGATCATCTCCAATGCTGCTGCGTCAGACTGCCCCGGACTCCGCATGCGATTTTTCAAAGCAAAAAATCCGAGATACGAAATCGTCGATCAGTAAACGGTAAATAACCCGTACTTAGATACTCAGTAAAAAGCTACAGTAAGAAGTAACTGCAGTTGATTGCGCTGATTTTTACTGGACATAAAAATCTCCTGCATTTTACTGCAGGAGACTGTCGATTTACTTATCTTCGT
>JAQYCQ010000024.1 GCA_028724585.1 Bacillota bacterium
TCTTCAGGCCAGCCCTCTACACCAAAGGATACGCCGCATACGCAGCATCCATCGAACAGAAGATTAGCAGCCTCTTCCATCGAAATAAACTTTGCCATTTTTTCCTCTCTTTCGCGCGGTCAGCCATAACCGCGCCTTTCTTAACATAAAAAATAGACATAAAAGTCGCAAAACATAATGCGACCATGATACTTATAATAGAATTTGAAATTTACAGAAACTATTTGTATAACAAATATATTGATATCTATAAATCTCTTTCAATACGATATCAATATTAAAGAAAATAACAGCTTACGTCAACAAGCACAGGACAATTAATGTTGTCTTCTATAATAATTTCACACTATTATATACTATAGTATAGATGATTTTGATTCTGCCTATTAATATTATATTACAACTAACTAAATGTTCTTATGCGCATATTATTACACATTCAGCTTTCCGAAAAATTTTTAACAAAAAAAGCGGCAGCTTATGCTGCCGCCACTATATGCATAAAGCATAAATCAGCGATCACGTAAACTAAAGTACGCTCATTACGATCTTTTTGACATCCCCGCCGTCAGCGCGGCCTTTTACCTTAGGCATGACAGCTCCCATGAGCTTACCCATTCCGGCTTTGCCTTCACCGATGCCGAGTTCTTCTTTTGTATCGAGGATTATCTTGCGGAGCTCTTCTTCAGAGAAAGGCTTCGGCAGATATTCCTGAAGTACTTTAATTTCGTTTGTATAACTTTCTATCAGATCGTTACGTCCGGCCTTTTCAAAATCAGAGAGGGCATCCTTGCGTATCTTGACCTGTTTGGACAGTATTCCGATGATGCCTTCATCATCTAATTCTGTACTGTTATCGATCTCGTACTGTTTAATAGCTGCGCGCGCAAAGCTTATCGTATCACGTCTAACTTTGTCGTGAGCTTTGAGTGCTTCCTTAAAGTCGGCAGATAATCTGTCCTTTAAAGACAAATGACAACACCTCTTTTAGTATTTTCTGGCCTTTTTTCTTGCTGCTTCAGACTTCTTCTTACGCTTTACGCTAGGCTTCTCGTAATGCTCTCTCTTTCTGAGCTCAGACATCACGCCGTCCCTTGCGCATGAACGCTTGAATCTCTTAAGCGCGCTTTCCAGACTTTCGTTTTCTCTTACTATAACCTGTGCCATAACATTATCCCTCCCCTCGTATTTTGAAATTTTTTGCCGATCTATTCTGATAGAAGCTCGCAACGTTAAAATTATACATTATCTGTTCTTTATAATCAAGAACGGATTTTTGATTTAGCCTGGAGGCCATGTAAATTTTCTTCCGCCGAGAATATGAATATGAAGATGCTTAACGGTCTGCTGGCCGTCCTCGCCGGTATTGATGATAACTCTGTAGCCGTTATCAAGTCCCTGCGAAGCAGCGACCTTCTTCACATTCTGCATCATATACGCGATCAGCTCGTTATCTTCCTCTGAAAGATCATCGAGAGACGCTATATGTTTGCGCGGCACCATAAGTACATGTACCGGTGCCTGCGGAGAAGCATCCTTAAATACAACGATCTTATCGTCCTGATATACTATCTCAGAAGGAATCTCGCCTTCAGCGATCTTGCAGAATATGCAGTCACTCATGTCCACTCACCTCCTTCTGTATTTCGTCACGGTAATAACATAGGATACATTCTGTATCCGTAATATTTATTTTACCATAAGCTCAGGCATTATTACAACAGGGCAGTTCCCTTCATTCCGTCTTTAAAAACAGCATCCAGGCGCACTTTCGTAAATTTATGTAGTATATCCTCAGTATCTATACTTTTACTATCTATATATACTTTAATATAATTGTCAGTATAGCCTTCCATATAGCTGCCTTTCTCTACCGTACGCTCAAAAAGCACCGTTCTGGTCTCTCCTATGCTCCTGTCATAGAAATCGCCAGCCAGTTTATCCGAAAGGTCAGAAAGTCGTCCTGATCTTTCAGCCTTAACATCAGGAGAAATCTGGTCCGGCATCCCGGCAGCGGTCGTTCCGCTCCTCTGAGAATATTTGAAGACATGGATCTTTGAAAAGCCTGCTCTGCGCGCTGTATCCATAGTCTCCTGGAATTCCTTTTCTGTCTCCCCCGGAAATCCTACTATTATATCTGTAGTTATTCCGTATTCCGGATCTTCTGACCTCAGAGCCGATACTATTTCCAGATACTGCTTAGTATCATAGCGTCTGCGCATACGGCTAAGTACCTCGTCACTGCCGCTTTGAAGCGAAAGGTGAACATGATGGCAGAGCTTCTCACATTTCAGGAGACGCTTCGCTGTATCGACATCTATTACATTAGGCTCAAGTGAGCTCAGCCTTATCCTGAAATCTCCTTCTATATCACTTACGGCTTCGATAAGGGTCACTATATCCGTCCCCTCTGCTTCTCCCCTGAAATCCGATCCATAAAGCGCGGTATTTATACCTGTCAGCACGATCTCTCTGTATCCTGCTTCGACCAGTCCACGTGCCTCAGTGAGAACGCTGTCCAGGCTCCTGCTCCTAACTCTGCCTCTGGCATAAGGGATGATACAATAAGAACAGAAACGGTCACAGCCTTCTTCTATTTTAATGAGGGCTCTCGATCTGGAATCCATGGCGGTTATAGTCCCCATATCCTCATAGCCGTTTATCTCGTCATAGCTGAGCACATGTTCTTCAGCTGTGCGCGGAGCGCTCGCGGGCTCGTTTTCTTTTGAATGCCTGCCCATGTATTCGTTCACGTATTCGACGATACGGCCTTTTTCATTCGTTCCTGCTATGATATCCACGCCTTCAATATGTGCCACCGATTCAGGATCGGTCTGTACATAGCATCCGGTAACTACTACAGTCGCGTTAGGATTGAGGTGCTTCATGCGCCTGATATACTGGCGCGATTTCCTGTCTGCCACATTTGTTACGGAGCATGTGTTTATTATGCATACGTCGGAGGATTCGCCGTCGCGTGCCACATCATAACCGTTCTTAACGAACTGCTCTCTCATGCTCTCGGTCTCATACTGATTGACCTTGCAGCCGAGTGTACAGAATGAAACCTTCATCATGCCTTCTTCTCCGCCGCTACGGCACACCAACCTTCTTCTTCTGTGACTTTGAGGATATCGAGTCCGGCGTCTTTAAGGCTGTCCAGAACTGCGTCGCGCTTCTCCGTTATGATACCTGAAGCTATGAAAATGCCGCCGTCATTCAATATCCCAGGGATGCTCCCGGCTATAGACATGATGATCTCGGCCATCAGATTGCCCGCTGCCACATCAGCCTTGATATCGGTACCCTGAGTCACATCGCCCTGAAATATCTTTATGAAATCTTCCATATGGTTCTTGGCAGCATTCTCTCTTGCGGCTTCCACAGCGTCAGGATCTATATCGAAGCCCGAGATCCTGCGGCAGCCTGTAAGACCAGCAGCTATCGATAATATTCCTGATCCGCAGCCGATATCCAGGAAGGAATCGTCTTTGTGCAGATATTCCTCTATGAGCTTTATGCACATTCTGGTGGTGGCATGAGTCCCTGTACCGAAGGCCATGCCTGGATCTATCTCTATTATCTTTTCGCCGGGAGCTGCTTCATAATCTTCCCATGAAGGTTTGATCACTATGTCTTCCGTAACTTTTGAAGGCTTGAAGTATTTCTTCCATTCGTCCTTCCATTCGGAATCGTCAGCAGTCCTGGACCTAGTCAGCAGTCTGCCGTACTTACCATCGGGATCGTTTTTATGAAGCTCCTCCATGAGCCTGGCGATCCTTTCCATATCTTCCTTCGCGGAATCTTCATACGGGAAGTAAAGGGTGACCGTCGCCTCATGTTCCTCGAGAAGGGATTCGTCGAAATAGTCCCATTCGTATGTCTTCTTAGCCGAAAGAATGTCCTTGGCTGTCTGAGTATCATCGACTTCGAAGGTCAGATATCCGGCTTCTGTAAGTACATCGGATGCTTTTTCCGCCCCATCCGACGAGCAGTATATTTTAAATTCGTAATATTTCATGATCTTCTCCTTGTATCTAAAAAAGGCCGGCGATACATACGCCGGTCTTTTATTATACAACACTGATCATAGAATCAGTTATTTTCTATTTTTTCTTTTTTCTTTTTTTGTTCTTCTCAGAAGGCGCCTCAGTCTTGTCGTCTCCTGTAAAGAGCTCTTTTACTGACTCAAGGAAGGATTTCTTCTTTTTATACATCTCGTCAGTCGAATTATTGTCGAATTCCTGAAGGAGCTCGATCTGGCGAGGTGTCAGGTTTGAAGGAACCTCAAGCTGAACACGTACGAAAAGATCACCGATGCTTCCGCTGTTTGGCGACCTTACGCCTTTGCCTCTGAGTCTGAATGTAGTATCAGGCTGAGTGCCTGCAGGGATCTTGTACTTAACCTTGCCGTCCATGGTAGGAATAGTGACTTCGCCGCCCAGCGCTGCCTGAGTGAATGTGATCGGGAATACCAGCTCCAGATCCATTCCATATCTCTTGAAGAGCTTGTGAGGACGTACTGTCACGATAACGAATAGGTCGCCGTTCGGGCCTCCGTTCTTGCCGGGACCGCCCTGACCCCTTACGCTTACTACTGACTGATCGTCAACGCCTGCAGGGATCGAAACCTCTATAGTGACTTCCTTCTTGACTTCGCCTGTGCCGCCGCACTTAGGACAAGGCTTGTCTATGACCTGACCCGTGCCGCCGCACCTGGAGCATGTAGTCACATTGGCCATCATGCCGAACGGAGTCTGTCTCTGGGTACGCGTCTGACCTGAACCCTGGCATACAGGGCAGACCTTCTTAGCGCCGCCCGGCGCCGCGCCTGTGCCGTTACAGTCAGGGCACTTAACATGCTTCTTGAGCTTGATCTTTTTCTTTGTACCGAAAAATGCTTCATCGAAGCTGATAGTGATCCTGGCCTGGAGATCCTGACCTTTCTGTGGAGCGTTAGGGTTACTGCGCTGACGGCCGAATCCTCCGAATCCGCCACCGCCTCCGAACATATTGAAGATATCTCCGAACATGTCGTCGAAGCCGCCGGCGTTGAATCCGCCACCGCCGCCTCCGAATCCAGCGTTAGGATCTACTCCCGCGAATCCGAATCTGTCGTACCTGTCCTTCTTCTCAGGATCTGAGAGAACGCTGTAAGCTTCGTTTACTTCCTTAAACTTCTCCTCGGCTTCCTTGTCACCCGGATTTCTGTCCGGATGGTACTTCATTGCCTGTTTTCTGAAAGCACTCTTTATCTCCGACTCCGACGCGCCCTTCTGAATGCCGAGCACTTCATAATAATCTCTTTTATCTGCCATCTTTAACCTCCGGACAAACCAGTTCATTCAAACAGGACACTCCGACGGCTATCGGAGTGTCCATGTATTCATCATTATATACTGAATGTCTTTCGCAGAACAGGATTATTTATTGTCATCGTCATCGACAACTTCGTAATCAGCGTCAACAACGTTGTCACGGCTGTCGTCTGAAGCCTGCTGTCCTGCGCCTGCGTTTGCCTGGCCGCCTGTCGGATCGAATCCGGCAGCTCCTGCTCCAGCGCCCGCGCCTGCAGCACCTGCGCCGGCATTCTGAGCGTTCTGATAGAGGATCTGTGAGAGCTGCTGGAACTCAGTCTGGAGGGCTTCAGTCTTAGCCTTGATATCATCGACATTGTCGCCCTTAAGAGCTTCGGCAAGAGCTTCCTTGGCAGCCTTTACCTTAGCCAGAGCTGCTGAGTCAGCCTTGTCGCCGATATCGCTGATAGTCTTGTCAGTCTCGTATACGAGAGCCTCTGCGTTGTTCCTGATCTCAACGCCTTCTTTTCTCTTCTTATCTTCTTCAGCGTACATCTCGGCTTCCTTGATCTTCTGGTTGATCTCATCTTCAGAAAGCTTGTTGGATGAGCTGATAGTGATCTTCTGTTCCTTGCCTGTGCCGAGGTCCTTAGCGCTTACATTTACGATACCATTAGCATCGATATCGAATGTAACTTCGATCTGAGGAACGCCTCTTCTTGCAGGAGGGATACCTGAGAGCTGGAATCTTCCGAGTGTAACGTTGTGGTCAGCCATTTCGCTTTCGCCCTGCATTACGTGGATATCTACAGCAGTCTGGTTATCCGCAGCAGTTGAGAAGATCTGGCTCTTCTTTGTAGGGATAGTAGTGTTTCTCTCGATGAGCTTTGTAGCTACGCCGCCCAGTGTTTCGATAGAAAGTGAAAGCGGAGTTACATCGAGGAGCAGTACGTCGTTTACTTCACCAGTAAGTACGCCGGCCTGGATGGAAGCGCCGATAGCTACGCACTCGTCAGGGTTGATGCCCTTGAACGGATCCTTGCCTGTTACGTCCTTAACCGCAGCCTGTACAGCAGGGATTCTGGAAGAACCTCCGACCATGATGACCTTTTCGATATCGTTCATGGAAACGCCGGCATCTGCCATAGCCTTTCTCATGGGATCGATGGTACGCTGTACGAGATCAGAAGTTAACTGATCGAACTTAGCTCTTGTGAGGTCCATATCGAGATGGAGCGGACCGTCAGCGTTTACTGTGATGAACGGCAGGTTGATATTAGCTGTAGTTGAAGAAGAAAGCTCCTTCTTAGCCTTCTCTGCAGCTTCCTTCAGTCTCTGCAGAGCCATCTTGTCCTGTCTGAGGTCGATGCCGTGCTCATTCTGGAAAGTATCAGCGATGTAGTTCATAACAGCCTGGTCGAAATCGTCGCCGCCCAGGTGGGTATCGCCGTTTGTAGCGAGTACTTCGAATACGCCGTCGCCGAGCTCGAGGATGGATACATCGAATGTACCGCCGCCCAGGTCGTATACGAGGACTTTGTGCTGGCTGCCGTCTTCCTTATCGAGGCCGTATGCCAGAGCCGCAGCTGTAGGCTCGTTGATAATACGCTTTACGTCGAGGCCCGCGATCTTGCCCGCGTCCTTAGTAGCCTGCTTCTGGCTGTCTGTGAAGTAAGCAGGAACTGTGATAACAGCTTCTGTAACCTTGCCGCCCAGATAAGACTCAGCGTCGTTCTTCAGCTTTGTGAGGATCATAGCTGAGATATCCTGCGGTGTATATGTCTTGCCGTCGATAGTGACTTTGTGGTCAGTACCCATATATCTCTTGATGGATGAGATAGTTCTGTCAGGGTTTGTGATAGCCTGACGCTTAGCAGTCTCTCCTACGAGTCTCTCACCGTTCTTTGTGAAGCCTACTACTGACGGAGTTGTTCTGTTTCCTTCAGCGTTGGCGATTACTGTAGGCTCGCCGCCTTCCAGTACAGCCACGCATGAGTTTGTTGTTCCAAGGTCAATTCCTATAACTTTTCCCATTATATTTACCTCCTGGCTCAATGCCATATAAATTACATGTTCGTATAATGATATATAGACACGCGCCTGAGCGCGCATTTCGCGTTAATAAAAAGGCTTGCGAAGCCTCCGGCTACTTAGCGACCTTGACCATCGAAGGTCTTATCACTTTGCCGTTAAGAGTATACCCTTTCTGCATATCTTCAATCACGATACCGCTTTCGTAATCCGGATTATCCTCGGCCATCACGGCATTGTGGAAGTTAGGGTCGAATTCCTTATCCTTAGCTTCTATCTCCTCGATCTTGTTCTTGTCGAGCACTGTCTTAAGCTGCTTGTAGATCTTCTCTACACCCTCGACGAACTTCTTGTCCTCGCATTCTGAACCCTGCTTAAGGGCTCTCTCGAAGTTGTCCATGACTTCGATGATATCCAGGGCGATCTTCTCGTTAGCGTACTGGTAGATGTCGGATTTCTCCTTATCGGTACGGCGTTTGAAGTTCTGGAAATCAGCCGCGAGTCTCATATATTTCTTATTAAGGGCGCCGTATTTAGCGTCGTCATCAGAAGCTTCTTCGGCCTTGTCAGCCTCTTCTTCAGCAGCTTCTCCACCCTCTGAAGCCTGTTCCTGATCCTCGTCCGCGGAAGCAGCGTCTTCAGCGGCAGCATCCGCAGCTTTTGCTTTGTCTTCTTCCTTCTCAGCCTCGCAGTTCTCACTGCTTTCCTTCTTCATCTCTTCCTTCGTCATTTTCGTCTCCTTACGGCAGTCTGAAAGCTTTGTCCAGATTCTCTGTCAGATATTCTATAACTGATGTTATCTCACTGTAATTCATTCTTGTAGGTCCGACAACGCCCAGCTTGCCAACCGGCTTGCCGTTGACGCTGTAAGTAGCAGTGATAAGGCTGCACTCCTTAAGGGCTTCAGGGTCGTTCTCGCTTCCGATAGTAACGATCATCCCGCTGTCCCTGTCGACGAGCAGCTTCGTAAGGTCCTGTTTATGGCCGACCATGTCCATAAAATCCCTGGCTCTGTTGAGGTCCGTATATTCAGGTATCGAGAAGATATTCTCAAGGCCGTTGATATATAGATCAACATCGAGCATATTCTCTATCGTCGTCCTGAAGGACGGCTCGATCTCCTGAGCCAGCCTGCTGAGAGGCGCCGCCTCCCTGTGAATGTCGTTTATGATATCGACCGCCAGCATGCTGTTGATCGACCTTCCCTTATATTCCCTGGTAAGAATCTTTGAAAGCATCTCCAGCGACTTAGGGTCGTAAGACGAACGCATTCTGATCGCGGTGTTCATGACGCGGTCGTTTTCCGCTACGATCATGAGCACAGCTGTATTTTTGTCGACCGGCAGAATGTTTATATACTTAAGAGCATTCTCATCCTGAGTCGGTGTGATAGCGAATGAAGTCAGCTTTGTGAGCTGTGCCAGAAGCTCCGACGCGTGGCTCAGTGTCTTGTCGAGCTCAACGACCTTTGAGACAAGCTGGTCTGATATCGCCTTCTTCTCAGCTTCCGGTATCACATATTTGTCCATCAGCGAGTTTACATATAATCTGTAAGCCTTGTCCGACGGAACCCTTCCTGCCGAGGTGTGTGGATGCGTCAGATAACCCATATCCTCAAGGTCCGACATTTCGTTTCGTATAGTCGCGGCGCTGGCTCCTATATCATGCTTCTTGGAGAGCGTACGCGAACCGACCGGCTCGGCAGAATGTATAAAGTCTCCGACTATGGCCTGCAGAATCTTTAATTTTCTTTCTGTAAGATCCATAATTATCACCTTCTGCTTTGTTAGCACTCATTACTATCGAGTGCTAACCTGTATTTAATATACCCCTATAAGTGCATAAAGTCAACAAAATAAAAAATAAATATATATAAAAGGATGAGTCCTTCGCGCGCTCCGCGTGCATCTGGTATGCTACCCGTCAAGTGGGCAATGAAATTTGATAAGTTCTGAACTGTGCCAGTCGGTTTTCCGGCTGGCATTTCTTACGCTGCTTTTTCCAGATGATTATGATATTCCACTGGGCTCATCCGCAGGAGTTTCCGCTGGATACGCTCGTTGTTGTAGTAACTGATATAATCACTGATAGCATTGACTAATGTCTCTTTGTCAGTGAACCGTCTGCCATAATACATCTCACGCTTCAGGATGCCCCAGAAGCCCTCCATTGGTCCATTGTCTATACAATGTCCCACACGGGACATGCTCTGCTTCATATGATGGTTCTTGAGCCTTGTGTGGAATTGGGCACTCGTGTATTGAAATCCACGGTCTGAATGAAAGAGCGGATGAGCGTCTGGCTCAGCTGCGACAGCCTGATCAAAGGTTTTCATGACTAGTGGATTGTCATTGTGATCACCGATTACAAACGAAACAATCCTTCGATCACAGAGATCTAAGATTGCACTCAGATAAACCTTGTGAACTTCAGAACCGATAAAGTACTTGAATTCAGATACATCTGTCAGCCATTTCTGGTTAGGCTCATCAGCATGGAAATCTCTGTTCAGGTAATTCTTGGCTGTATACATCGGATCAGACGCATTACGTGTACAGCTCTTTGGCTTCCACTTGATGGTCGACTGGATGTGCATCTTTCGGCAGATTCGCAGGACACGTTTGTCATTTACCTTTGTGTCGTGATGGGCAGCCAGCTCATCATTTATACGCCGGTAACCCATGTCTGGATATTGCTTATGGATGCTGATGATCTCGTTTGTGATGCTCCGGTTCTTCAGCTCGCTCGGGCTTACGGGATGCTTCAGCCAGCGGTAATACGCTGACCGCGAAATATGTAGGTACTGACATAAGCGTTCTATCGGATAATGCTTTTCTTCCGACAGTTCCTTGATCGCCTGGTATTCCAATAGATGGCGAGTTAGAGATAGCGATCTTTCATCTCTAACTCCCTTACTTTTTTTAACAGATCATTCTCCATCTGGAGATCTCGATTCTTACGCTCCAGTTCGGCAATCTTATCCCGAAGTTCTTCTTCAGGAGTACGGCTTGGCATGCTTCCTGCACGCCTTCCACGGCGGTCTTCAAGGCCGGCAGAACCCATCTGTTCATAACGTTTGACCCAGTTGCGGACCTGCTGATATGAGCAGTTGTACTTTTTGGCCATGGCGCCATAGTTCTTATCATTCTCAAGACATTCCCTGACGATGCTTAAACGTTCTTCGTATGTGGTCTTACGAGCTTTTCTCATGTAGCTACCTCCACCGCTTCCGCGTGCTTTGATTTCTCCATGAGTATTATACGCCTTTACCCAGTGGCGTAACTGTCTAGTACTACGGATTCCATATTTTTGTGAGATGCTCAGATAACTCCCTTTACCGGAAAGATAGTCATTTACTGCAGAAAGCTTGAGCTCTTTTGGATATGATTTGTTTTTAGTCTGGTCTAGTAAGCCTGATGGTCCATACGATCTATAGACTGATATCCATCCTTCTATAGTCGTACGACCCACATGAGAATTTCTGGCAGCCTCATTAAGACCTATTTCTCCTCTGATAACTTTTTCTACAATTTTTACCTTCTCAGCCGGATCAATTTTACTTTTTCTAGGCATGAAAACACCCCCAAGCGGTTTCACTTTTCAGTGTCCTACTTGAGGGTAGCATACCAGACCGCGGTCCTGGCTTCCTACATGTTACTATACAGTTTTTGCGCTCCGCGCGTTCTGTGGACGGAGTCCACGGAGGATACTGATCTTTTTGATTTTATCTAGCTCAGTGAGCTGCTGCCCTTCTGGAGAGCGGCCATGCCTGTCCTCGCCATTTCCTTTATACCGTATGGGCGGAGCATGTCCAGCATGAGGTCCACCTGCTCCGGCGCCGCGCTGATCTCTACGGTTACAGTAGAGCTTGAGATATCCGCGATGCGGGCTCCCATGATCTCCACCAGGTCTTTGATCTCGCCTCTGGTCTTGCTGGTGATGCCTACTTTGAAAAGAGCCAGTTCCTTGCCTACAAGCTCGTTGGGATCGAGTGTTCTGACCTTTATGACCTGCACCAGCTTGTTGAGCTGCTTTTCGACCTGCTCGACAACGCTGTTGCCGCTGTCAACTATCATAGTTATTCTGGAAACGCTCTTGTCGTCTGTCTCGCCTACTGAAAGGGTCTCGATGTTGAATCCTCTTCTTGAGAACAGACCTGTTATCTTGTTCAGAACGCCGTACTGATTTTCTACCAGCACCGATATTACCTGTTTCATGGATTCTGCCCCCTTACTGTATCATAGTGCTCTCATCTGCGCCTACTCTGCATTCGAGCAGGAACGGTCCGTCATATGTGAGCATTTCCTTAACTGCGTCATCTATCTGGTCTTCGTCGCTAAGCAGTCTGTGCGCTATGCCGTACGCATCGGCCAGCTTGCAGAAATCAGGCGTCTCAGGCAGGAATACCGCGTAAGGGCCCTGGGAGAAGTTCTTGCGCTGCAGTTCGTTTACCATGCCCAGCCTTCTGTTGTTTACCAGGACGATCTTGAGGTTAAGATTGTGTTCTACCAGTGTTGACAGCTCGTTCATGGTCATCTGGAAGCTGCCGTCGCCGCATACCACGATGGTCTGCAGATCAGGATCGGCGAACTTGACGCCCATGCCTGCCGGCAGAGCGTATCCCATAGTGCCGAGACCACCTGATGTCACGAACTTGCCCTTGTTGATGTTTATATACTTGGCTGCCCATATCTGATTCTGACCTACATCGGCGACTACATAGGCGTCCTCGTCCAGCTGCTTTCCTATACCCAGCATGAGCTTTTTAGGTCCTACTGTGCCCTTAGCCCTGCGCTTCATAGGCCTGATGCGGGACTCTTTTACCTTTTCCTGGACTTCCTTTGTCCACTCGCTTACATCTATATCAATATCTTCTCTGAGAAGCTTTTTGAGTATGAGCTTCACATCGCCTACGATAGGTATGGTGGCTTCCATGTTTTTGCCTATCTCCGCCGAATCTATATCTATATGTATAGTCCTGCAGTGTTTGAGCACATTTTCCGGAGCAGGCACAGCTCTGTCAGCAACACGAGCTCCGACTATGATGAGCAGGTCTGTGTGATTTACCGCATAATTGGCCGGCGAATTGCCGAATACGCCTATCATGCCCAGATTGAGCGGATCAAGTGTAGGAAGCACGCCCAGTCCCATCATGGTGGTCACTACAGGGATATTGTTCTTCTTCGCGAATTCGACGAGCAGGTCCTCAGCCTCTGAGAGGACAACTCCGCCGCCTGCTACTATAATAGGCTTTTTTGCAGTGGCTATCTCTCTGGCTATCTTCTTTATCTGCTTGTCATTTCCTGTGATATTAGGCTTGTAGCCTCTTATGTTCACTTCACCCGGATCACTGTATTCGAATTCCTGATTCTGGATATCACTGGGCACGTCTATGAGCACAGGTCCCGGTCTGCCCGTAGATGCTATATGAAAAGCCTCGCGCATGATACGGGGTATGTCGGCAGCGTCCTTTACCAGATAGCTGTGCTTTACGAAAGGAGCGCACATGCCGGTTGTATCTACTTCCTGGAAAACATCCTTGCCCAGCTGATTTGTAGGCACCTGGCCTGTGATGGCTATGAGCGGTATGCTGTCCAGATACGCAGTGGCAATACCTGTGATAAGGTTTGTCGCTCCCGGTCCTGACGTAACGACGCAGACGCCGGGTCTGCCTGTCCTGCGGGCGTAGCCGCTCGCCATATGTCCCGCATTCTGCTCCTGTCTGACCAGAATGTGCTTCATTGTACCTTTTTTTTCTTCAATAGCCACTTCGTCATAGAATGGACAGATGGTAGCGCCAGGATAGCCGAACAGTGTATCGACATCCTGCTCCAGCAGCCCTTCTACCATGGCTCTTGCTCCAGTCATCATAATATATGTACCTCGTCTTTTCACTGAAAAATACAAACGGGAGCATGCTCCCGTTCTGGTGATAGTAATTCTATTCTACGTTTTATCTATATTTTGTCAAGCATGAAGGGGTAACTGAGCCAAGTATTCAGGATACACTGTTGCAGGTCTCAGTACATTAATAACAGCAGTCCAGAACTGGTCTTATCCGCTCCGGTGGAGCAAATCCGGATTTTCCACGATGCTTTGCGGGAAAATAACGGATCGTCTCCAAGTCACGGATAAGACAGGTCCGGCCTGCTGTTTTTTATACTGTTCAAGTATGTGCGCGGAGCGCACATTTATTCGAGATTAAGCTTCCTGTCTACGAGGAAGTAAGTGATAAGGAAGAATACCGCACATACGGCAGCTGATACCGCTATATTTACCAGCAGCATCATGTTTGTCGTCGTCAGACTGCTGTTCACGAACACCAGAGTTCCAATTTCATTACCTCTGAAATAATCCGCATTGTCAATAAAATCGGATGTCCACTTTATGACTCTGAACTCTACAATAGATGATGCTATTGAAAACACTATAAACCAGATTGTCGAAAACAGACCTCTGCGGCCGGAAGCAGAGTTTCCTGCAGCTATGGATGCATAAAGCAGCAGGGCGAACTCGGCAGCTGATATGATCATCAGACAGATGAAGAGCAGGGCGGCCAGGATGACTTTGCCCATAGGAAGCATTGACCACTTTGTCGCAAACAGAGGATCTACGCTGACCATTTCGGGATATTTCATGATACCGCCTATCAGCACCACGACCGCAAAGGATCCCATAACCACCAGCAGTGTCAGTGCAGACCAGATGACAGCTGATATGGTCTTGTTCCAGATGTGTTCGCCTGTGCCGGCCGGCAGTGTCATATAAAAATATCCTTCTGTCCCGTATACTGTCCTGGAGAATCTCTGGATCAGCATGACCAGCAGCATGACTGCCATGACTATTATCATAACAGCAAATGCCGTCCCCAGAACACCCAGCGATAATTCTATCCTGTGCATGGCCTGCCCGTCAGATTCTGATCCGCTGCCTGTTTCATACATCCTCAGCATGATTCCCATGACTATGGACAGAGCCGCAATAACCAGGTACATCGGCCCCATTTTTCTGCCTATAGCGCCGAATTCATATTTTATAAGCTTTCCTAACATCTGAAGTCCTCCCTGAATACCGCATCCACGCTTTTGCCTCTGGCCGCTCTGAGGTCATCCGCATTTTCATGCAGCAGTATCTGTCCCTTCTGTATGAATATTACTTCATCCAGTATCTTCTCTACATCTTCTATGAGATGGGTCGAAATGATGACTGCCGCATTCTCACTGTAGTTGGTGATTATCGTTCTAATTATATAATCTCTGGCTGCCGGATCTACCCCGGCAATAGGTTCATCGAGCAGATAGACTTCTGCATCGCGGCTCATGACCAGTATCAGCTGGACTTTTTCCCTTGTGCCCTTGCTGAGATTTTTAAGGCGCTTATCAGTATCTATGCCCAGCTGCGAAAGCATATCCTCTGCCCTGTCCCGACGGAAGTCGTGGAAAAAGTCCCCGTACATATCGAGCAGGCCGCTCACCTTCATATATCCCGGCATAAATTCTCTGTCCGGCAGATATGCTGTCAGTGCCTTCGTTTCTCTGCCCGGAGCACTGCCGTCTATAGTAAGTGTTCCTGCCGACGGTTTAAGCAGGCCGGCCGCCATTTTTATAAATGTCGTCTTTCCTGATCCGTTGGGCCCCAGCAGTCCCACGATCCGCCCCGGCTCTATATCCAGATCGATATGTGAAACAGCTTCGCTGCCTCCATACCTCTTCGTCAGATCTCTGCATTCTATCAGACTCATCTATTTCTCCTCTCCTGTCTGGCCGTTATGGCCTGTATCATGATGATTTTCCGCATAATCGCCGACAGCCCAGACTATCTCGTCCGCAGTCAGGCCAAGCTTTTCCAGTTTTTCAAATAGCTCCTCTATATAATCCATGCTCAGATCACTCCTCAGTTTTTTCAGCACATCTTTATCATCTGTGATGAACCTGCCGTTAGTCCTCGCCGAATGAAGCAGACCGCTGCGCTCCAGCTCCGCCAGAGCTCTCTGCATGGTATTGGGATTTACTCCCGCTTCTGCCGCCAGATCTCTGACAGATGGCAGTCTGCCGCCCGGTTCCACAGAGCCGCTGGCTATAAACCGGCTCATCTGATCGACTATCTGTGTATAGATAGGCTGACCTTCTTTAAAATGCCATTCCATATGCACCATCCTTCTAAAATATCCGCGGTACAGTACCGGCTCATGTACCACTGTCTCATTGTATTACTGTATTATCTACTTAGTACTGTAATACTATATAGTCTCCATGTCAAGATGTACAGGAAAAACAACTGCAAAAAAACGACCGCTCACGCGGTCGGAAAATAATAAAAAAAGAACCCCCGGGGATGTTTTCCCGAGGGCTCCTGTGATCTATGTCTTTGTTAATAGACTCTGCTGAAAATATTCAGTTTATTCTTTAACCTTTGACATTGCCTTGTATACGAATGCAAGAGCGAGGCCGACTACTGCCAGAACGATCGCGATTATGTAAGCGCTGTTGTAGCTGCCTGTTGCCGCGAATCTTGCCTTCATGATCATTGGTCCGAGTACTCCTGCGAGCGCGAACGCGATGAACATGATACCGTAGTTAACGCCGTTGTTCTTAGCACCGAACTGGTCTGCTGTGAATCCAGGATATACGCCCATGAATGCTCCGAAACCGAAACCTACCAGGCAGATACCTACTACGAACAGAGCGATGCTGCCCTTGTCTCCGGATACCAGCATGAGTACGAGGCCGATGGCTGCGAGTATGAGGCATATGATCAAAGTATTGATCCTGCCGAGCTTATCGGAAATAGTACCGCATCCTACACGTCCGAGCGCGTTGAACAGTGCCAGTACAGATACTATAGTAGCTGCTGCTGCAATACCCTTGAATGTAGCGATGGATGCGCACTGGGAGATCATCATAAGTCCGAAGAACGCGCCGCATACCAGCATGATGAACATTACGTAGAAGATAGGGTCCTTAAGCATCTGTGACCATGTCTTGTCTTCAGGAACCTTTACATTTGCTGCAGGCTTAGGTGGAACATAACCGTCAGGAATGAATCCTGCAGGGCACTGCTTAACCAGGAACGCGCCTACACAGATAACTACGAGATAGATGATGCCGAGTACGAAGAATGTCTTGTGGATGCCCAGGCTTGAAGGCTGTACCATCTTGGCTGCTATAGGAGCCAGGATTACGGAACCGAGTCCGTATGCCATTGTAGTTATACCGCCTACGAAACCACGTTTGTCCGGGAAGAACTTAACTGTGTTGCCGATAGTGCAGCTGTAGATAAGTCCCATGCCAAGACCGAGGCAGAGACCGTACCAGATGATGATCCATGTTACGTTGCTTGCAAATCCTGTGATGAACATGCCGCCGCCGAACATGAGGCCTCCGATAAAGATTACCCACTTAGGGCCGAGTGCATCGTTGATCTTACCGCCTGTGATCATTGTGATAGGACCAACCGCGTTACAGATTGTAAATGCAAGAGCTGTTGAACCCGGGTCAGTGTTGAGTTCTGTAGCCCATGCTGCGCCGAATACCGACCATGCGTATCCGGTACCGATGACGAGGTTGATGATGCAGCTTACCCACAACGTCGTCCATCTTGATTTTGTCAGAGCAGAATTATCACTCATAACAATACTCTCCTTTCTAAAGAATACACCACCGAAAACCGGTGAAAATAATATCGTCCACATCCATAAGGATATGGTACGCAATTGTCTCAGCCCAGTGTTTTTCAAGCCAATGCGCTGAACTGACCGAAGGGTTTTCTGCTTTTTCCCCTCCGCAATTACATGTTGATTATAATACTCCGCCTGACAAAAGTATACTATACCAAAGTATACTTTTGGTATGTTGATAATATGTATGGATACTATTATTGATAAAGAAAGAAAAAAATCAGCACATTGAGGATTTAAAACCACTATATGCTGATTAACAAAAATTTATCATTTTTCCCGCTGATCAGGCTCATTCCGACGGCTCCGCCGACAGCTCCCGCCCAGGGCGGGATACACCGTCTTCGCGCGCCGGCAGGCGCGCGGATGTCCGCGGAGCGGACGAAAAAAGGGACCGGCGCGGCTTAGCGCTCTGTCCCTTTCTGATCTTACTGCACCATTTTTTTGATAAGAGCCGCGCGGTTTGGTATACCCAGACGTGAGTATACGTTGGACAGACTCTTCTTCACTGTGATCTCCGCTATATTGAGCTCCCTGGCTATCTCCAGATTCGTTTTGCCCTGAGCTACCAGCTTTGAGATCTCCTGTTCTCTTCTTGTCAGCATGCTGATCGCAGAATCAGTATCGGCGATAAGTATCACATTAAGATGCTTCTCGTGCTTCCTGAAGAAAGAGTTGCACTTTTCAATGAAATCGCGTTCCTCGTCGTTGAGGCGCGCTTTTCTGTACAGCTCGTTCAGTTCACGGCCATTTTCAGTGAAAGGCATGATTATCCCGTCTTCCATGGCAAGATCTATAGCTGTGTGGATGGAGCGTTTTGCCTCATCGGTCATCGAGAGCCTGCGGTAGGATATAGCCTTGTAGATCCAGTAATATATCTGCGCAAGGACGTTGCTGTTATCCGCGGCGTCCTTCAGGAGGTCGTCCACAACGCCCAGGAATTTGCTGTACTCGAAATTATCTATAAGTATCCTGGAGTAGATGATCGAAGCGTAGTCTATAGCAGGTTTATACAGCATATGTCTGCCGTAGATCCTGAATTCGCCGCTGCATATCCACTCTGCCGCGCGCTCGAGCTGATTGAAGACGGAGTAAACGGAAGCCTCGCAGAGATCGCCTGTGAACTTTAGGTAACGCCTTCCGGTGTTTTTTATCACCTCGTTGATATTTTCCATGCACTCTATTCCCCTTTCGGTCTCGCCTCTCAGGAGGGCTATCTTGGACTGAATGAACCAGGCGATCATACCTATGCCGCTCTGTCCGTACTTTTCGGCGACCGTACCGGCTTTATGGGAAAGAATGTCCGCCCTCTCAATGTCGCCGCGCATGAACCTGATCTCCGCTTCGAAGAGATATTCCGACCCTCTGCCGTTATTGTCCGTAAGATGGTAATACATGTCTCTTGTTGACGAGAACCTTTCAAGCTGACTGTCAAGGCTGCCCGGTTTCGTGTAATACAGGAACAGGACTGAAGGCACTCCAAAGGTAAAATCACTCATCCGTCCGGTCTGTGATACCCTTTGCCTGAGCCTGTGGGAACAGCGCAGCTGATAGGCCTCCACTGAGGACAGGTCTCTGTAGTACAGGAAGCTGCAGAGCATCTGGTATTCTCCGGCAAAGGTCTCTCTTTCGCCTTCCGGCAGTGACGCTCTGTATTCTCCGCTGTCCAACAGCGCCATGACCCGGTCGAGCCCGTCATCATCTCCGTGCAGCCTGAGTTGTCTGGCGTAGATCATAAGGGCTGTATAATGGTGGTCACGCACCTTTTCCGGACATTCCGCAAATATGGATTTCATGGTATCGATATCGCCGGCGCAGAGAAACTGTCCTTTATCCAGCTCGAACGATCTCAGCGTGTCCTCGAAATTGCCGCTTCGATAATAGCAGTAGGAAGCGCGGCCGTAGTTTCTGTTCAGGTAATACCAGTCAGCTGCCTGTCTGTAGATCTCATTTTTGAATTTAAGCCCTTTCTGCTCAGCCTTTTCCCGGAAATACCTGCTGAAAAGCCTGTGGATATGGTAATTGCCGCTTTTAGGATCTATCCATATGAAATCGCCGTCCTCTGCCAGCTTTATCAATATCTGCTCAGGATCCTTCTTCCTTCTCACGAATCTCGCCTGTTCCATGGAGAAATCGTCGAAAACACTGATACGTTCCAGAAAATCTATCTGGTCGTCAGTATAATCAGCGCATACTGTCTGGCTGAAGATCCCCATGATCTGCTCAGGGATATCAAAGCCGGTCCCCGTTTCCGCATAGCGCAGTATGATCAGGTACAGCGCGGCTATCCAGCCGTCAGTTCTCCGCCTGAGGCTGTCCGCCAGGCCGGTCGATAATTCTATGCCGCACATGCTGAAGTATTTCACGATATCCGACGTGTCCATCATAAAGTCAAAAACATCTATGCTGTGCAGCAGGTGTTTCATCCTCAGCTCTTCACGGTTCTTCGTAAACTTTCTCCTGCCTATGATCACGAAATGCAGATAAGGAATATTCACTCTGGCAGCTTTCTCGAAGAATCCGTGCGCTGCCTCGAGTGCCATCTGCATATTATCGAGAACGATCACCACGTGCTCTTTCAGATCCAGCTTCCCGAGTATATGCAGTATCCTTATGTCTTTATCTTCCGAAAACCCATTAACCTGTTCCCTGAGCTCCTGCCCCGCGTTTTCATCGAGCCTGGATATGAGTTCGCAGAACTGCTCGAATATCACAGTCAGGTCATTGCTCTGCACATCCTGCCACAGATAAAGGATACCTGACTCTCTCAGATAATTAACGAATGAAACTGATTTGCCGTATCCCAGCGGAGCTTCGATCGAGGTCAGCGGGTATCCAGTTATCTTGTCGAATTTATCCTTCAGCTTTTCTGAAATATATATCTTGTTTTCCGCGTTTATCTTTTTTCTTCTGTCTCTTTTTGTCATGTCGGTCAGCTCCGTATCGTTCCTAAGGTATGGATCTGCGTCAGACGCCTACTTGAGTATTCTGTCGAGGAAGCTCTCGCCCGCCAGTGTGTTCTCAACTCCGAGAAATTCGCACGCCGAAGCTGAGATGTCCGCGAAGGAATTCCTGGTACCTATATCCGCGCCGCCTTTTATCATCCTTCCGCTGACCATAAGAGGCACATACTCTCTCGTGTGGTTCCAGCCTTTAAAGGTCGGATCGTTACCGTGATCCGCTGTGAGTATGAGTATATCTTCGTCATTCATAGCAGCTTCTATCTCAGGTATCCTGGCATCGAACTCTTCTATAGCCCCGGCATAGCCTTCAGGATCCCTCCTGTGGCCGTACTTGGCGTCGAAATCGACTAAATTCGTGAATATGAGGCCGCTGCCTGTTTTTTTCATATATTCTATTGTCTTGTCCACTCCGTCCATATTGCTGACAGTATGTACTGACGAAGTCATTCCCCTGCCGTTGAATATATCGTGGATCTTGCCCACGCAGTTTACCTCGAGGCCTGCTGTCTTAAGAACGTCCAGAAGAGTGTCCGCCGGAGGATCCACAGAGTAGTCGCGTCTGTCCGATGTTCTTGTGTACACTCCGTCCCTGTAGGTATAAGGACGAGCTATCACCCTTCCAACCAGAAGGTCGCCCCGCAGCATATCGCGGGCTGTCTGACACATGTCATAAAGCTTTTCAAGAGGGATAACATCGGTATCCGCCGCTATCTGAAAGACGCTGTCCGCCGATGTATATACTATCGGAAAACCGGTATCCGTAAAGGTCTGAAACGGAGTCGTCGTTACCAGGCCCGCTATCTCCCAGTGGCCTGTTATCGTATCCTTTCCGTTCGAAGCCTCGGCAGCCCTTCCGAACGCGCCTGACGGAGCCTCAGACGGCGGCAGAGATACTCCTTTTATGTTCCCATACCCCATATCCAAAAGATTCGGGATCTTCGATCTTATATCAGGGACCCTGTCCACGATATGATTTATCGTTGAGGCTCCCTTATCCCCGTATTTATCCGCGTCAGGAAGCTCTCCTGCTCCCAGGCTGTCCATGACCATAAGTATGACACGTCTGTCCTTATTCATCGCCTGTCCTTCTTTCTGTAAGTATGAGCTGTGGTATAAAGCCCACGGTATCTGATGACACAAGCCTGTACTCTGTGCCGTTTATCTTCCCCCGGAAAGCGTTTTTTTCGGCATCGCTGCCGTGAAGATGTCCATAGAGAACGCAGGTCACATCGTACTGATCTATTATTTCCGTCACCGGTGTTTCGCTGCCTTCGTAGTCAGTAGGCGGATAATGCAGAGAAAGGATGATATTCTCAGCTACCGACTTAACAGCCGCGTCCAGGGAAAGCTTCATCCTTATAAGCTCACGCCTGAATATCTTTTCATCGTGCTCGGTCCATTCCTGTCCAGGATACCTGAGCATCCAGCCTCTCGTTCCGCATACCGCCGTATTTCCGACCACAGCACAGCCATTCTGTATAAATACTATATCATCATACAGAGCGTTCAGTTTAGTCAGCGTCGTCCACCAGAGATCATGATTTCCCTTGGATATTATCTTTTTACCCGGACGCTCGTGTATCCACTGGAGGTCAGGCATCGCTTCGCTGAGCTTGAGTCCCCAGGAAACATCCCCTGAAATTATGACCACATCGTCAGAACCGACGATCCCGTCCCAGCTTTTTCGCATTTTTTCTGTATGATCATTCCATCTGGCTCCGAATACATTCATGGGCTTGTCCACCGCAAGCCCAAGATGAAGGTCAGCCAAAGCAAATATGTTCATATAAAATCACCTTAGACAATTGTAGCGGAAAAGTGTACAAAAAACAAACGAGCGGCATATCTGGAAGATGTGCCGCTCTCTCGTACTAGTGCTTTTGTTTCTTCGCTAGATTTTCATTCATCTGTTTGATAAGTTTAATAAATTCATCGATATTTTCTTCCGGTATACCGTTGACGATATCGTTGTGCACGGTTGCCAGACGTCTTGATGTTTCTTTTACCTTTTCTCTGCCTTTATCTGTTATAAATACAAGAAATGCTCTGCGGTCTTTTTCCGTAGTGCGCCTCTCAACGTATCCTCTGCTTTCGAGGATATCGAGGATCCTCGCGAGAGTCGCCTGATCTTTATCGACTCTGCGCGA
Organism: Bacillota bacterium; assembly: GCA_028724585.1. Classification (GTDB taxonomy): domain Bacteria; phylum Bacillota; class Clostridia; order Peptostreptococcales; family Anaerovoracaceae; genus RUG708. Next base: position 22,115 of record JAQYCQ010000024.1, read on the forward strand.
CAGTGTCTTCTGGTTGATACCATCGTCATTGACCAGATTGTATAGTACTACAAACTGCTCAAGAGTAACGTCGTACCTATCCAGGGCCATAGACATCTGCCTGCGCATCCTCTTCTGCATAACATAGACAAGATAGGTAAGCTGCTCGTTAATATCAAACATTTCTCCACCTGTATCTTTTCTTAGCTCATATATAGTTTATTTTTTAGGCTTGTGAGCGCTGAGCTGAGTCTTCTGATCCTTTGTAGCTTCTGCTATCTTCCTGAGTTCAGGCTTTGAAACCTTTCCGTTGGTAAGATAAGGGAAGTCCTCTATATCTTTGCCCTCGCCGACAAACCAATAGTATGTAGGGATCGACAGTGTAGGGATATTGCCGTCGCACGCGTCTCTGATATCCTCTGCTGTAAGGTCGGAGCCTTCTTCGGTCTTAACGAATGCTCCTACGATCTCACCGTACTTGTAATTCTTGACACCGATAGCGTAAACATCGACTACTCCAGGGATGTCGAGGATGAATTTCTCGATGTTGCCCGGGCTGATGTTCTCGCCGCTCCTGATGATGATATCCTTGAGTCTGTCACCCAGCCTCAGGTTGCCTTCCGCATCGAGGTAGCCCATGTCGCCTGTCCTGAGCCATCCGTCGTCTGTGAAAGTATCTCTTGTCTTTACAGGATCACCCATGTATCCGAGCATTAAGCCATAGCCCTTTACGCAGATCTCGCCCGGAGTTCCTTCAGGAACTTCTTCGAGAGTTTCAGGGTCGATGAACTTAACGTCTACGCCAGGGCAGATCTGTCCTACTGTAGTACCCTTGATCACAGCTGTGTCATCAGGCTTTGTTCCGGATACGCAAGGACCTGTCTCTGTGAGGCCGTAGCATGTGATGAGATGCTTGACATGCATTACATCCTCGATATCGTGTACCATCTTTTCAGGGCAAGGAGCTCCGGCTGTTATACCTTTATCCATGCATTCTACATGGTACTTGTCAGGATTCTTCTTAAGTTCTTCGACGAATCCGATGAACATAGTAGGTACACCTGATACTACTGTGCACTGTTCACGCTCGATAGCTACGAGGGAATCAGCAGGCTTGAACCTTCTCGCGAGTACCATAGGCATGCCGCGGTTGATAGCGGTAAGGCCTGATGCTACAGAACCGAAGGTATGGAAGAGCTGGATCTGGATCATCATCTTATCTTCGTGAGTGAGACCCATCATATCGCACATAGTGTTTGAGTTTTCAACTACGTTGAGGTGCGAAAGCATAACGCTCTTCGGGAATCCTGTGCTTCCTGAAGTATGGATAACGAAAGCGAGGTCGTGAACGTCGATAGCGTCCTGAGCTGCTTCGAGATCAGCATCAGGCATGCTTCTGCCGAGTTCGAGAGCCTTCTCATAGTCAAATACTCCCGGATAGTCGTATTCGCTTCCTTCCGCTCCTACCAGGATAACTCTCTTGATAGTCGGTGCTTTTTCGAAATTAAGTTCTCCGTACTTCTGAGTCTTGATCTCAGGATACATATCGTTAGCGAACATTTCGATATTTTCCGTCTTTTTGGCGCCCTTATAAAGGAAGAAAGTAGAAATCTGGTCTCTTCTCACCATAACCTCCATCTTTTCAACCTTTTCATACGGAGTAAATGCTATGACAACGCCGCCTATTTTGGCGATAGCATAAGTCGCTACCATGGATTCAATACCATTAGCCATCCACAGACCGACGTGATCGCCTTTCTTTACGCCGGCGCTGAGCAGGTATTTAGCCATAGCTCTGGCGTCGTCTTCGAAATCCTTATATGTAACTCTCCTGTCGCCCTCGAAAGTGATAAGAGCTTCCTGATCAGGAAATTCCTTTGCCGTTTCTGTAAGGACTTCACCTACTGTGAGGTCGAGTACCCTTTCAATATAAACAGGTATCTCTGTGTCCATGATCTTGAAGGAATCGGTTGATGTGCCTGAGATGAGCTCAGTCTGCTTCTTCGCTATCTCAGTAACGGCCTCTGTCATCTTGTCAGTAGCGCCTTCAGGCTTCTCAAGAAGAGTTCCGTCGAGTGCCTTAAAGCACCAGGTCATGCCACCTGCGGTTACGCATACTTTTCTGTAAGCGTCGATATTTTTCATTTTAGGTTCCTCCTTAGGTACTTACTTTTTCCGCCAGCAGTGGATCAGGTCACTGCTGAAGCCAATGCGGTTAGCATATCTATTCAAATGCATTATAGGTCATATACTTTCCAATGTCAATTATATGCTTAAATATATTTTGCTTAAATACAATTAGATTTTTCTATTGTCTGCGAAACCATTAATTGTCAGACTGAAAATGTCAATAAAAACAAAGACCGCACCTGCGGTATCACGCAAATGCGGTCTAAACTTACACTAATATTATATTTTTTCCCGAAAAAACGCTGCCTACAAAGACTGTTAATCCTGGCGCGGTTTTCTGAATGAGCCGTAATCTGTCCTGATCGGTTCGAGCTTGAAGCCGTTCATCTCGCCGTCGACGATGTCATTTTCCACGATCTTGCCTCTTATGCAGAACGTGCGGCATCCTGACGGGCAGCGTCCGCAGCCCTTCCTTACTCCAACAGGTGGTTCATATCCGCGGTTTCCTGTTTCCTTAACTATTTTTCCCATAAGCGCGCGCCTCCTTTATTTATCTAGGCTGTGTAAAATCAGACTCCTCTTCGTAAGCTTCATAGATAACGCCTTCCCAGACACCCTTCATCTTATCCTCATTTTCTTTATAAAGCTCATCGACAGTGTCATATTCGTAAGTGTCGCCAAGATAATACATATTGATCTTGTTCTTCGTGATGCTCCACTTCTTTGTTTCCCTGTTGTATCTTACGGAAACGTCATCTTCGTCCTCGAGCAGATAGAACTCATCTACATCGTACTTTTCGAGATATTCCTTGAATGTCGCAGCATCAGGATCCTTGATCTTGTGATAAACTCTGTTGATAGCCATAAGGAATTTCTGGCCGTCAGGCCTGTAGGCGCTGAACACATGTCCGATCTGGACCAGCCTGAGTTCCTTTCCTGCCATTTCGAGCATATGCATGACCGCATTCTGTACTTCGATATAGAGCTGGCCGTCAACTGTGAAGAACTGGCCGTTAAGCTCGAACATGTCGTCCTCAAGATAGAAGTCAACATAAAGATCATCGAATTTCGCTACTGTTTCAGGGTCGTTGATATCGAGTGTCACTTCAAGAGAATCCATTTATTTTTCCTCCTATAGTTATTATACCTGAACTTTTTATTATTAATCCATATAATGCGAACTTTTACATCTGCGGTACCATTTTAGGGTTTTCGTAGATATTTCCTACTACTTCTACCTGCGCAGCTGTAGATGAAGCTCCCGGAATGATCGAACCGTCGTTGCTCAGATAGATGAACTGTCCGATCTCAGCGCTCCACAGTATCTGTGCCACGTCTTCGCCGTTTTCAGCAGCGATGACATCTCCCTCGAATATTTCTTTGCCGTTGATGTCCTTCCAGCCTGTATCCTGCATAGGGATCAGTTCCATAGGAGGATCATTCTTGATATCGTAGATATAAAGAGCTCCGAATGACAGATAAGCATATATCGAGTTCATCATGTCAGCTTCAGGATCCTTGAGATCCTCCGGCTGGTACATTACCTTAGCGTCAGGATCCCAGGCACGGAATCTGAGAGTCCTTCTCCTGTCTTCAGGATCGGCATCTCCGTTCTCGAAGATATTTCCTGCTATGTGCATAGCGTCTGAAAGGTAGTCGCCGCCCTGCTCTACGCTGCCGTCATTATAAAGGAGCACGAAGCCTGAAGTCTCTTCGTCCCAGATGACCTGACAGTACTTATCGTCGAGCTCCAGGATATCTCCTTCGTAAACCTCGTACTGCTGGTTGTCATACCAGTCTGTGCACTGCATAGGAAGGAATGTCGATGGAGGATTGTGCTTCATATCGACGATCTCCAGCTCTCCGTTTACGAGCTTGCCGAAGATAGTCTTAGGCGCGTTTTCGTCAGCGTCAGGCTCCTCCAGCTGTTCAGGGCTGTACATCTTCTTTTCGACAGGATCCCATGCCCTGTATTTCCATTCTCTTGTATATTCGTCTGCCATTTCTTCACCTCTGAATTCTTTTATCCAATATCAATAAATTATTTCTTTATCTCGTATCTTTCGTTGTTCATGATGAGTCCGCCTACGCCCATTTTCACGATATCCTCGCGCTTTATCTCCACGTCAGCGAAAACATAAGGGAGCATCCTGTCGAACATAGTATTTTTAAAGTACATGCCGGCAGCCGGAACGCCGAGAACAGGTATATCATCCAGATATGCCACCAGGAACATAGCTCCCGGGAGCACCGGCGACCCCTGCTTTACTATCCTCGCGCCCGTAGCCCTTATAGCGCCCGGCGTCTTGTCATCCGGATCGACCGACATGCCTCCTGTAGCCACGATGACCTCAGCCCCTTTGTCCCTCATTTCCAGGATCTTGTCTTTTATCTGATCGAGGTCGTCAGGAGCGAAATCCATGCCTATGATCTCTCCGCCGTATTCGCTTACCTTAGCGCGGAGCACCGGCCCGAAAGCATCGTCGACTCTCTTGCTGAAGACTTCGCTGCCAGTGATAACGCATCCTACCTTTTTGCTGACAAAAGGTTTTACCGATACCACATCTTCTGCTCCAGCGCAGATATCCTCTACCGCAGCGACGTCCTCTTCCTTTACCACGAGAGGAACAACCTTGGTAGCAGCTACCATCTGGTCTTTTTCCACTACGCTGTTATTAGGGATGGTAGCGCAGAGCGGATTCTCCAGATCGTTGATAGCATATACAGCATCCTCATTAAGACAGAGCATTCCCCTGCAGTCAGAAAAAATATTTACCCTGCTCTGCGACGGCGGCTTGACATAAGTATGAGTACCGTGAATGGCCTCTCCCAGTCTTATGCCTGCCTGGTCCTCATGAACATCGTCTTCCTCGAGCGTAAGCACATATATATTGTATTTACCCACATCGAGCAGTTTCTCAACATCGCCGGCATCTATTTTATGACCTTTCCTGAATAAATTGCCCTTAAACTCGCCCTGCACGATACGTGCTATATCATGAGCGATTATCTGGCCGACCGCGTCTTCTGTCCTGATAATCTCTGTCTTCATCTGGACTATCCTCCATATCCATAAAAATTTTTCGAACGAAAAATTCTGCTCTGACATACACGCGGGCTCCGCCCGCATCCGTCAGCGGAGCTGACGAAAAACCGCTTCCCGCTGAAGAGCACTCAGTTCATCGTTCGCGCAAACATGTTTATTGTATGATATTTACACATAATTTTCAATGAATTGACGAATTTTCGTTAAAAATCTGACATTTAAAAGAAAAACACGAAAATAAAAGCTGCTGTACTGAAAACATACAGCAGCCTGATCAGCGTATCTTAAATACTATAAAGAAGCAGCTTCCTTCTTAGGAGGTTCGCTTCCGTCTATGGAGTGAACATCGTCGCCCACTACCTCGAGCCATTTAAGGTCGTAAGGCTCGAATGTAACATTTCTGTACTTATTGACATCAAGGATCTTTCCGTCCCAGTCGCTGTGGATGATACCTGTCTGTTTGATCAGGATATCGTAAAGGATGTCGTAAGTAACCCCGTCGTCACCCTTCTCTACTATAGTAGAATAAGGAAGAGTCTTGTGGTAAGTCAACTCGAGGTCCTTGTACTTGTAATGGAATCCGCAGCGCATACGACATCCGTCAAGGCCTGTGTATTCGCAGAATTCGTTCAGGTCATGATAGATCTGATCGTGCTCTCTGTCGTAAAGATTGTCAGGAGTAGTGTCAGTATAGTCAAACCTGAACTGGATAGGAATGCCGTATTTATTAAACCTGTCAAGATAAGCAGTAAGCTTCTCGCGCGGATATCTCTTATAAAGAACGCAGTTTACCCTTACAGGAACAGGAATCTGAGCTATGAGCTCATCGTCTGACTCTTCTACGTATTTAACGAGATGGCGGGAGATATTGATGCATGTGATCTTATCCTTGTTGCGCTCACAGAAATCAAGCATATCCTGAGGAGTACGATCCGCAAAAACAGGGAAAGTAGTGTTTATAAAGAGCCTGTGAGTATTAGGGATCTCATTGATCATGCGCTGGAGCGACTCCATATTGGCGAAAGGTTCTCCGCCTGTAAATACGAAGTCACAGTTAGGAGTGATCTCATCCATAGTGTGGATGCTCTGGATGATCTTCGCTTCGTCAAAGCCGGTCATGTTGCTGTATTCTTCCTTATTGATGCAGAAAGGGCATTTATTGTGACAGTCATAAGGGACGAAAATAGTTACAGTCGCGCCACCCTCACGGGTCTTGTACGGGTTGTTGCTCATGTGTGTTGGTCCTCCAATATATATCCGGGAAATCCAGTTTCTCAATTCATACAGATAGAATCATACCCAAATTAGAAAGTAAAGTCAATGTTATCAGATACTAAAGAAAAATTTAACAATTCATAAAAATAAATCCGAAGCCGATTCTAAATTCCAGTATATGGGCGTACAAAACAGCAAACACGGTAAAAGAAGCCCTCAATACAATGCCTGTTTCTTCCTTATAATTTTTTTATCCAACAAAAAACATATAAACTCAGCCAGACTTTTTGAGAAAGAATTAACATAATGGATACTCCGGTTAAAGGTATTGGAATGACAGTATTTTAACGAGATCCGGGAAAAATCCGGAGATATTCATACAAAAAGAAAAAAAGCGCAACGGCATTTGCCGCTGCGCTCCGCTTATGCAGAGTATAAACTCTGTTTAAAACCAATATACTAGAGGTTCTTACCTACTGACTTCAGATAGTTGAGAACCTTCTCCTGAGTAAGAGGCTCTTCCATGCATCTGTATCCGATAGCATCGTATACTGCGTTGAAGATTGCGGAAGGTGTAGGCTGGATAGGGCCTTCGCCTGATTCCTTAGCACCGTAAGGTGATGAAGGATCGTAAGATTCAACGATTTCAGTATCGATCTCAGGGATATCCATAGTTCCTACGAGCTTGTAGTCGTGGAATGAAGGGTTGAGGAGACGACCGTCATCAGCGTATCTCATTTCCTCGAGGAGAGCGTGTCCCATACCCATCTGGATGGATCCGTGTACCTGACCTTCGCAGGACATAGGGTTGATCGGCTGACCAAGGTCACCAGCCTCAGTGATCTTGTCAACGTGTACATTACCAGTGTAGAGGTCAACTGTAACTTCTGCGATCTGGCAAGTGAATCCGAATGTAGGTGAGTGACCGATGTTACCACCCTGCTGGATACCCTTACGTCTAGGAGGAGTGAACTGACCAGTTGTAACGAGCGGGCCGTTAGCTGAGATGTACTGATCAACAACTTCGTGCCAGTCTACGTTCTTTCTCTTTCTCTCATAGATTGAGTAGAACTGATAGTCCTTAACTCCAACTTCCTGACCACGGCAGCCCATGATAGCAGCAGCTACTGGGAACAGCTTCTGGTTAGCAGCTTCGCAAGCTCTTCTGATAGCCCAGCCTGTAGCGTAAGTTACACGGGAAGCGAATGTACCAAGGTCGAATGTAGTAGTCTCAGTATCTCTGGACTCAACCTTTACGTCCTCAGATCTAACACCGAGAGTCTCGGCAGCCATCTGAGCCATAACCATATCAGCACCCTGGCCGATATCAGTAGCGCCGCAGTAGAGAACTACGTTGTTCTCGCCTTCGATCTTAACCATAGCTACTGTATGAGGCTTGTATGAGAGGTACAGAGTGTATGAAGTACCGGAGATGTAATAACCACCGGACATACCAATACCCTTACCAAACGGAAGCTTGCCAACCTTGTTTTCGAAGTCGCAGTTCTTAGCGGCAGTTGACAGAGCCTTCTTGTACTCGCAGTGAGGTACATACATCATTGAACGGCAAGTGTGGCCTGATTCAACAGCGTTGAGGAGTCTGATCTGGAGTGGGTTCATGCCGAGTTTCTCAGCAGCCATATCCATCATGATCTCCATTGCGAATCTAGGCTGTGCACCACCGAGTCCTCTGTGAGCTCCGCAAGTCTGAGTGTTAGTGTAGATCAGTTTACCTTCAAACTTAGCAGCAGGAGTTACATAAGGGAGGTGAGTCATTGAAGCTGTGTAGAACAGTACTACAACGCCCCATGACATGTAAGCGCCGGCAACCATGATTTCCTTGAAGTCAACGGCAGTGATGTGACCATCCTTGTCGAAGCCCTGACGGAACTTCATGAATGCTGGGTGATGTCCCTGACCCTGAGCGAATACTTCTGATCTCTCATATACGCACTTTACAGGACGACCAATTCTTGATGAGAACTTGGAAGTGATGAAGTCAGCAGTAGTAGCTACGCCCTTGCCGCCGAATCCGCCGCCGAGGAGAGGAACTGTGATTCTGATGTCCTTAAGAGGCATCTGCAGAACCTTAGCCAGCTGCTGGTGAGTGTAATGAGGAACCTGGCAAGTAGCCCAGAGGTGGAGCTTATTCTTGTTTACATCGTAATCAGCGAGCGCAGCCTGCGGCTCGATGAATGACTGATGATACTGGCAGGAATAGAATTCGCCTTCAACAACAACGCCGCCGTTAGCTTCAGTCTCAGCGAGGATTGAATCTACATCGCCGTATTCCTGTGAACCCTGGTGAGCGATATTGCCTGGCTTATCTTCGTGAATGAGGATACCAGTCTCGTTAGCGAACTGCTCTGACTTACGAGCATCAGTTACAACTGGGAGAAGTTCATACTCAACGTCGATGAGGTCGAGAGCCTTCTCAGCGATCTCTTCTGTAAGAGCGCAGACAGCTGCAACAGGTTCACCCCACATACGAACCTTGTCTCTTGCGAGAACTTCTTCGTTTGCTGAGTGAGCTACGATACCGTAATCGATAGGGAAATCCTTACCAGTCAGAACGTCAAGTACGCCGTCGAGCTCGAGAGCCTTGCTGTAATCGATATTCTTGATTGTAGCGTGTGCATGTGGTGATCTGAGGATCTTAGCATAGCACATTCTAGGAAGGGAAAGGTCTCCAGTGTACTGCTGTTTACCAGTTACCTTGAGAGGTCCATCGAGACGAGGAATTGATCTTCCTACTTCAGTGTACTCTCTGGTATAGTCTTTATAATCATGATATCTGTTTGAAACTTCAAATGTCTTGTTCATTCCCATTTATAACACCCCGCCTTCTGCAGCACATGCCTCTACAGCATCTAAGATCAGGATGTAACCTGTGCATCTGCAGAGGTTTCCTGAAAGTGCTCTTCTAATTTCCTGTCTTGTAGGATGAGGATTTTCGCTCAGTAAAGCGTAGGAAGAGAGGATCATTCCAGGAGTGCAGTAACCGCACTGAACAGCTCCGTGGTTGAGGAATGACTTCTGAATAGGGTTCATCTCGCCAGTCTTTCTGTCAGCGATACCCTCGATAGTAGTGATCTTCTTGCCCTGACATGCAATTGCGAGAGTCAGGCAGGAAAGAACAGCTTTACCGTCGATAATTACTGTGCAGGCACCGCAGTCACCCTGGCCGCAGCCCTTCTTAGTTCCAGTCAGATGAGCTTTCTTTCTGAGAACTTCAACGAGAAGATCAGTAGGAGCTACGATCAGATCCATATCTTCTCCATTAATGTTTAATGTGATAAGCTGATTTTTCATTGTCATGTCACCTCCCAGTTATTTAGCCTCAGCAGCTATCTCTCTTAAGAGCTTTCTTACGAGAGCGCCGACAACGTCTACTCTGTATTCTGCAGTTGCTCTTACGTCGGAGATAGGATGTACTTCGCTCTGAGCAGCTTCTGCAGCCTTAGCGATGACAGCCTCGTCGCCGATCTTAGTTCCCTTAAGAACTTCTGGAACCTTTTCAGAGATGAGAGGTTTGATTGCAACGGAACCCATAACGCACTTAGCATCCTTGATTGTGTCGCCGTCGAGGTCAACTCTGATGCTCATGTTTACGATATCGATTTCCATCATACGTCTCATTGCAACGTAGCCATACTTTACGTAAGTATTTGCTGATGGCTCAGGGAGAACGATGTTCTTGATGAGCTCACCCTCTTCGAGGATGTTTCTTCTGTTACCAGTGATGAAATCTTTAACGTCTACGACTCTTTCGCCGCCCTTCTTAGCGAGGGTCATCTTAGCATCGTAGCAGATAAGTGAAGAAGGAGTCTCTGCGGAAGGACCTGAGTTTGCCAGGTTTCCTGCGATTGTGCCCATTTCTCTAACCTGTGGGCCGCCGATTTCTCCTGCTGCGATTGAGAAAGCAGGATACTTATCTCTTAATTCCTTTGAGAATTCGCAGAATGCATCAGTTGTGCAGCCGCCGATTACAGCGCCTTCGCCATCCTTGATGGAGAATTCGTTGAGTTCTGGAATCTGTGTTACGTCGATAATGTTTGCTGGATGAATCATTTTTTCCTTCAGCTGGATCATAAGGTCAGTACCACCTGCGAGGATTTTGTAGTCTTCCTTAGTAGCCAGCAGTTCGAGAGCCTCGTCCAGTGTTTCAGGACGATAATACTCAAATGGAGTTAAAATATTCAAACAAGCCACCTCCTTAAAAATTTGATATTGGTTTGTTAAGCGATCCGATGGCTGCCTGATCGTGTTTCCACAGTTGCAGTTGTGAAAGCACTGACAGCATCGAATATTATATTAATTTAAATTCAGACCCTTTGCAAGACCTGCTTAAATTAAATATTTAAAATTTTTGAAAAACTGTCATTCATTTAGCATGACTGACAATTTATATCGGACTGCTTACCATCAATCCACTATTAATAATACGCAATTTGGATGCCGAACCGATAAGTATTTAACAAAAATTATTGTGATAACAAAAATTATTAGGTGAAATAAAATTGTCATCCCCTCTATAAAGCTCTGAATTTCAATGGTTTTAGAGTACATTGCCCTGACATTAAATTATTAATAATATTTTTTACTTTTATCTTTCAATTTACGGAATCCATAACACTTTGATTATATCTATGGGAATGTCCATCGGCAGGATCAATGTTGAAAACCAACCACGCGTCAAACGCGTGGTTTTTCTCTAGCGGGCATAGCCCTTAATCCGCGCGGAACGCGTTGAACGCGTAAACGCAGTCTGCCAACCGCGTATTATTAGCGTTACTTCTTCTTTCTGCGTTTGTAATGATC
>JAQYCQ010000025.1 GCA_028724585.1 Bacillota bacterium
AGACCCATATGCTTTCTCCTTATTAGTATTGTTTGCAGTTGGCAGACCGCAATTACAATACTAATCTTGGAGGAACTTATGGTCAAATGCATAGCATTCACTGAACCCTGCGTCGAACGCAGGGTTTTCTTTATACAAAAAGGCAGCTTCTCCAACGCCTGTGCATCGAGAAACCGCCCCTCGTCAGCTCCGCTGACACTGCCCACGCAGCTTATGTTTTTCTATATGACTGCCGCTCTCCTGAGCTGAATGTTCCTGTTCCTTACTACAGCTCTTGTATAAACAGCTAGGACCTTCCGCGCGAAACCAGTCTCCGAATAGCCCGTGAAAGCTGCTTCCCCGGCTCTGCCGCCCATTTCTTTCGCGAGATCGGGGTTGTGGAGCATGAGACCCAGCTTGATTTTGAAATCGCCGGCATCCCGGTAAGTGTAACCCGTGATCCCGTTCTTTACTACTCTGTCCAGGCACTTGTCCTGCCTGCATAACAGAGGAAGACCGCAGGCCATAGCTTCTATGTAGGTCAGTCCCTGAGTCTCACTGGTGGACGCGCTGACGAATATCTGACCCAGCCTGTAGTAGTACGCCACCTCCGACGGATCGACCATACCTGTGAAAATGACTCTGTCCGTGATATTTCCGGCATCAGCCTCCTCCTGAAGCTTACCTCTGTACGGCCCGTCACCCACGATCAGAAGCTTCAGTCCGGGATCTCCCTGATCCTTCATAAGATCCAGCAGCTCGTCCACATTTTTCTCTCTGGCAAGCCTTCCCAGATAGACCAGGACCATGTCATCATCACTGATGCCCAGCTCTTCTCTGAGTTCTGAGATCCTGCTGCATTCAACATGGCTGAACTGCTCCAGCCTGAGACCGGACGGAATGACCGTTACCGGCGTTTCTACACCATATCCTTCGAGCAGGCTGCTTATCTTTTCTGTCGGAACGATGACCTCGTCAGCTGTCCTGAGTATCATCCTGGAATAAAAGGCCGCCAGATGTTTACCTACCCTCTGGCTGGGACAGAAATAACTGGTATAGTCTTCGTATATCGTATGGTAGGTATGTACTATCGGACATCCGCAGTCTTTAGCTATCTTCTTCGCCAGAAAATATGTAGAGAACTCGCACTGGCTGTGGACCACATCCGGCTGCCACTCCTCCAGCTCTTTAATATATTTATGGCCGGTGGTGATCAGGAATCTGGCACTGGGATATATCTTTCCGGCTCCCGCGGAACCGATATATGTTACCCTTCCTTCTTTCCTGGAATGCCTGCTCCCTGAAAGAGTAAGTATCCTGACCTCGTGCCCCAGCTTTTCCAGTCCCTCAGCAAGGCTGAGCACAGATGTTACAACTCCGTTCACAGCCGGTTTGTACCAGTCGGTTGTTATCAGTATTTTCATGATCGTCTGCCCCCGTTCTTTACGGAGTATATACTAACCTGTAAAGATAATATTGATATTAAGAAGTGTTAAACAAAATTTAAATAATGTCAGTTTTTTTAATGCTTTTTTAAGGATCAGGGGCGCTCCGCACGTCCCGGAGGGATAGGTCCGCGGAGCGGACAGAGAACGGGAGCACAAAAAACGGGAGCATCTTCGCGGTGCTCCCGGTCCCTGATATTTATTAATATATCTTTTTTTATTCCCTTTACTTCGCTCTCAGCATTCTCATGGAATTGATTATGCAGATGACCGCTACTCCGACATCGCCGAATACGGCCTCCCACATGTTTGCCAGGCCGAATGCTCCCAGGATAAGGATAGCTATCTTTACCGCAAGGGCGAATACTATGTTCTGGCGGACTATGCGCATAGTCTTTCTGGAGATCCTCATGATCGTCGGTATCTTCTCAAGGTCATCGTCCATGATCACTATATCCGCAGCCTCGATAGCAGCGTCGGAACCCATGCTGCCCATGGCGATACCGACGTCAGAGCGCATCAGTACAGGCGCGTCGTTTATGCCGTCGCCTACGAATGCCAGCTTTCCGCCTTCGGCCTTCTCTCTTTCTATCAGCTTTTCGACCATGCCGACCTTGTCGCCTGGAAGCAGCTCGGCGTGTACCTCATCTATACCTATCTGCCTTGCTATATCATCAGCAGCTTCCTGCCTGTCGCCGGTAAGCATAACTGTCTTTTTGATCCCGCTTTCCCTGAGCTTAGATACAGCATCCTCTGCCTTATCCTTTATCCTGTCGCTGATGACGATGGATCCCAGGAATCTTCCATCCTCGGCAGTATAGACGATAGTACCGACAGTGCTGTTCTTCTGGTACTCGACGCCGTGAGCTTCCATGAGCTTGGAGTTTCCGACGAGCACTTCCTTACCGTCCAGATGCGTGATGATGCCGTGTCCGGCTTCTTCTTCTGTGCCGCTGACAATGTTTTCGTCAAAGTCCTTACCGTATGCTTCTCTGATGGATCTCGCGATAGGGTGGTTTGAATAGCCTTCCGCAAATGCTGTCTTCTCCAGAAGTTCTTCCTCGGAAACGCCTTCCGCGGGAACTATCTCATTTACCGAGAACTCGCCTTTCGTAAGGGTACCCGTCTTATCGAACACTACGGTCTTAAGCTCGGACGCTGTCTCCAGGAAATTGCTTCCCTTGACCAGTATGCCGGCTTTTGATGAAGCTCCTATGCCTCCGAAGAATCCCAGCGGGACGGATATGACGAGCGCGCACGGGCAGGATACGATAAGGAATATGCAGGCTCTCTGGATCCAGTCTGACCATTCTCCTCCGAAGAAGAGAGGCGGGATGAGAGCCAGGGCGATAGCGCCGAAGGTGACGATAGGGGTGTAGTATCTGGCGAAGTGGGTGATGAAGTTCTCTGCTCTGGCCTTTCTGGAGCTGGCGTCCTCGACCAGCTCCAGGATCCTCGATACTGTCGAGTCATCAAATGTGCTGGTGGTCTTTACTCTCAATGTACCGGAGCCGTTTACGCAGCCGCTGATGATCTCCTCTCCTTCTGAGACCTTCCTCGGCACCGACTCGCCTGTGAGAGCAGCCGTATCCAGCATCGAGCTTCCCTCAATGACAATACCGTCAAGGGGTACCTTCTCGCCCGGGAGCACTACGATGATGCTTCCGACATCCATCCCGTCAGGATCTGCCTTTACCAGGTTTCCGCCGACCTCGAGGTTAGCGTACTGGGGCATGATCTCCATGAGTTCGGTGATGGAGTTTCTGGACTTCTCTACAGCATAGTTCTGGAAGAGCTCGCCCACCTGGTAAAAGAGCATTACGGCTGCCGCTTCGGAATATTCCCTGACTCCCAGAGCGGCTAACGTAGCTATAGTCATGAGGAAATTCTCGTCGAACACCTGGCCGTGAATGATATTTACAGCAGCCTTTTTAAGCACGTCATAGCCCGCGACGAGGTAAGGAACTACATAAAGGCAGAGGAGCAGCCAGGGGTATCTTTCCCCGTTGATTATGCCTGTCTTATCCAGTATGATCACAACAGCGTAGATAGCTGCGGCGATCAGTATACGCGTGAGCCATTTTTTCTGTTTCTTAGTAAGTGATTTCATGCCATTCTCTCCTGTCAGCCTGCTGCCCTTTTCCGCGGAGCGGCCGGTCAGCGGAGCTGACGAAAAGCGGCGGATCTCTCCGCCGCCGATGTTCTTATGATTTTTCTATTAACTGCAATATATCTAACTGATCAGTAAAGGATCTTGGCTTCCGCGTCTACTCTTGATACGCGCTTCTGAGCCTCAGGGAGGATCTGGTCAAGCTTGCCTTCCTCATAGTCGAGCGTGAGCTTCTGAGTCATGAAGCTGATAGTAGCGTCGTTTACGCCGTCTATCTTCTTGATGTTTCTTTCCATCTTAGCAGCGCAGTCTGCGCAGTCAACGTCCTGCATCTTGAACTTCTTTATCATGATAATTCCTCCTGATGTTTTTCTGTGAGATGTTCTCTGCCCATCTCTATGATGCCCCTTACGTGATCATCCGAAAGCGAGTAGTAAACGGTCCTGCCTTCACGCCTGCTCTTTACGAGCCGCGCCTGTTTAAGTATGCGCAGCTGGTAGGAAACGGCCGGCTGTTTCATGTGAAGGGCTTCCGCCAGATCGCACACGCAGAGAGGTGTCTCAAACAGCACGAACAGTATCCTGACGCGTGTCGAGTCGGCGAAGATCTTGAAGAATTCAGCAAGGTCGTAGAGCTCCTCATCGCTCGGAGTGTTCTCCGTGACTATCTTCAGCTTATCCTCATGTATGCAGAGCTCGTCGCATACATCTATATCGCTGATCTTACTTTGCTCCTGCATCTTTCTGCCTCCTTCCGTGTCCGCCCGGCATCATTCCGCCTCGGGCAGCTGTGTTTACAAACATATGTGTGATTGCTTATATGTTTATATTTACATAGTAGTCACATTAGAATCTGTTGTCAATAACAATTAAGCATGTATTTATATAAATACATGCTTATGTATCGTTTTACTGTTTTGTCAGCTCCGCTGACAGAGACCCGCAGAGCCCGGGCAGCCTTGCTCCGCAGCCGGCGATCCGACCGTGATCTTCCCTTTAACCTGTGCGGCGCTGCGGGTTTAAGTTATGAGAACTTATCTGTGAGCAGCTAGACATCGTCTGCAGAGCGGTCGTTCATTCTGCTGTTTTTTCTATTGGCATGCCGAGGCGTTCAAGTGCTTCTATGGCGTTTTCCTCACCGGCTTCAGCCGCCATGCGATAGAGCTCCACTGCCCTGGCCATATTCTTTTCACAGCCGTATCCTTCCTCGAGAAACATGGCCATATTTGTGACTGATATGGGGTCGCCAATGGCTCCTGCCATCATGAAATTGTAATATGCTTTTTCGGGATCTTCCTCTGTAATCTCTCCCTCGGCATATATGCGGCCCAGCTCGCGGTAGCACCTGAAGTCGCCGTCCTCTGCTCCCTCTGTATAGTACTCGATCGCCTTTTCAGGATCGGGAGCACCAAAGATTCCTTTTTCCTCATATACAGCGAGGAAGTAGCATGCTCCCTTTTTGTAGCCTCTGGCGCGGGCTATCCTGAACACGCGCTGGGCTGTCCTGTAATCCGGCTTGCCGGTCCATCCCCAGAACAGCTTTTTACCGTAGTTGTACACGCCTTCTGCGCTGCCGGCGAAGCCGGCCAGCATATACCAGCGCCCTGCTGCTTCCAGCTTCTCCTCACTCTCGCGCAACATACCCAGCGCATTCATGGCCTCAGCATCGCCTTCAGCTACTTCCTTCTTCAGCCGTTCTTCGCCGGCCTCTGTTATCTTATCCAGCGTATCGTAGCGGCTGCTGAGATAAGTCTTCTCTGTGTTTTCCTCCATACCCGATCCTCCTGTATTTTTTCTTTTCACGATTTATCTCTGAAGAGAATTGTATCATAATCCTTTCCTGCCGTGCAAAAACAGGAAAAGACCGCCTCCAAAACCGGAAGCGGCCCTGTCTGGGTCTGGAAATATTTACTTTCGTGCGCTCCGCGCACAGCTGCCAGCACACTGCCATTTACATCAATCCATATTTATCTTTGCTTTTTCACAACGAACGGATCCTCCAATGTTTTCAACCTTTGACCATATCATATCTGCATACGCCATCGGTCAGTTCTGAACATCACCGCCTGAATTTGTTTCATTTACAAAGGTCATCATATCAAGATTGTCAGTTATGACAGATGTGTTCAGCTTATCCGCCGCATCGAGCGCGCTTGCAAAATCAGGATATGTACTGCCCGTGATCTCATCCCTGAGAGCAGCTGCTGACTTTACTTTTTCTGCAGATGCTGCAGCTGATTTGCTGACAGAGCTTACTGCATTTGCCGCGGTAAGATCTCCTGACACATAGTCACCATCTCCGGATTTCAGCTTCCATGTACCGTCTTCCTTTACAAGTTTATAATGTCCCTGCTCCACTTCTACAGGATTCGATACGTGAAAACTGCTGTCCTCCGGCCAGTAATCCACCCATCTGCTGCTGGTCATGATATATGCCTGTACATCAGCGGTATTTCCGTCATCGGAATAAGTTATCTGAGTGATACTGCATTTCGGCACTTCAGCATCGATAACATAATTGATCTTATCTGTATCTTTTGCCGTACGGGTAATGATATCCTTATTCAGCCACTTATAATATTCATTTACGCTGTTGTCTTTTGTGAAATAGCGATCCACTTCCGCATCATAAGCTTCGATGATCTTATCTGTTTTATCGGTACTGAATGTTGCAGTTGAACCATCCGCAGATTCAAATTTCCCAATATTTATTTCTGTCGATATCGCTCCGGTAAGCGCTTCTTTTACAGCATCGTCTTCCGTCCCTTTCTGCTGTACAGATGAAGCTGCAGTAAATACGAAAATCAGCGAAACAGCAAGCACAGCAACTATGATAGGCAAGCCGTATTTTTTTTTCAGCATATTTTCATCCCCCTTCGCAAACCCTATACATTAAGCTGGAATGTAAACGGTAAATAACCCGTACTTAGATACTCAGTAAAAAGCTACAGTAAGAAGTAACTGCAGTTGATTGCGCTGATTTTTACTGGACATAAAAATCT
>JAQYCQ010000026.1 GCA_028724585.1 Bacillota bacterium
AAAGATCTGTGGATCAAAAAATAAAAAAGACCGCTGAAACGCTGCAGTTTCAACGGTTTATATCTGGCAGGGGCAGAAGGACTCGAACCCTCGGCACGTGGTTTTGGAGACCACTGCTCTACCAACTGAGCTATACCCCTATATATTCTATACATAAAAAAATGGCGGAGAAGATGGGATTCGAACCCATGCATCAGGAAATCACCCGATCTAACGGTTTAGCAAACCGTCCTCTTCAGCCTACTTGAGTACTTCTCCACTGATCATAAATGGCGGAGAGGGTGGGATTCGAACCCACGTGGGCTTTCACCCAAACGGTTTTCAAGACCGCCTCGTTATGACCGCTTCGATACCTCTCCGTAGTATTCTGTTTTAAAAAGAAAAGTATAGCCAATGCCACATTAGGGACTTTATGGTGACCCATCAGAGATTCGAACTCTGGACACCTTGATTAAAAGTCAAGTGCTCTACCGCCTGAGCTAATGGGTCATTAGTGGCAGGGGTAGATGGACTCGAACCATCGAATGACGGAGTCAAAGTCCGTTGCCTTAGCCCCTTGGCTATACCCCCCTATAAAAAAAATGGTGAGCCTGCAGAGATTCGAACTCTGGACACACGGCTTAGAAGGCCGTTGCTCTATCCAGCTGAGCTACAGGCCCATATCTTTATTGCGGAGCAATATATTAAATATGGAGCGGATGACGGGAATCGAACCCGTATCATCAGCTTGGAAGGCTGAGGTTTTACCACTAAACCACATCCGCATGTTGTAATCTAAAAAATGGAGCGGAAGACGAGATTCGAACTCGCGACCCCCGCCTTGGCAAGGCGATGCTCTACCCCTGAGCCACTTCCGCAAAATGGTGGAGGGAGATGGATTCGAACCATCGAAAGCTAAGCTAGCGGATTTACAGTCCGTCCCCTTTGGCCACTCGGGAATCCCTCCGAAAAAATGGAGCTGGCGAAGAGAATCGAACTCCCAACCTGCTGATTACAAATCAGCTGCTCTACCGTTGAGCCACGCCAGCACATTTAATATGATGTTTTGTTTTGTCGCTTGATTATCTTAACACAGCTTCAAGACTTTGTAAAGCGCTTTTTAAATCATTCAAGATCAAAGCGATAAACGACCGATTCTTAAACTCTCTGTGTTTTCAACGCCTCTTGCGTTGCCGACTATTGCATTATACGATAGGACCCCATATCTGTCAACACTAAATTTCACGTATTCCTTTTATTTTTTTTACATCAGTGTTTTCAGGAGTGACAGCACCCTGGGTAACATCCCGCAGCATAGAAAATACAGCTTCCTTCTGATCCTCTGTACTCTGGATCTCGAAGGTCACCGCTTCGCCATAGGAGATCTCTCCCTCTATAAAACCGTTCTTTTTCACCGAACGCTTAAGTTTTTCGAACTGCGCGTAGCCGATGTTCACCGTATATGAGAGCATGTCAGTCACTTCGCAGACTCCGGCTTTGTCGAGAGCCTCCCTCGCTACACCCGTATAAGCGCGCATGAGGCCGCCTGTGCCGAGCTTTATCCCTCCGAAGTATCTGGTGACCACGATCACAGTATCGGTCAGTTTTCTGCCTTCTATGACGTTGAGGACAGGTATCCCGGAAGTACCCTGAGGTTCCCCGTCATCGCTCGCCCATCTAGTAGTGCCTTTTTCACCCAGTACGAAAGCCGGAACATTATGAGTTGCGTCCCTGTGCTTATCTCTGATGCCGGCTATAAAAGCCTCTGCTTCTTCCCTGCTGGAAACTCTGCTGACATAAGCGATGAATTTCGATTTTTCTATCGTCTGCTCCGCAGACACATCCCTCGCGGGAACAAAGTAACCCATGATCCGCTCCGTTGACTGCTAAATGAAATATTTCTTAAGGCGCTCGTAATCCGCTGACGAGAGCATCACTTTAAAATACGTGCCTTCTGCCCTGTAATCCATCTCCGATACGGCGCATTTATCGCACAGATAGGAAGTTATGTTTCCCTTATCGAAAGGGATGATGAGCTCGGCTTCCTTTTCGTCAGAAAAAAGCTTTTCCTCAAGCATTTTCCTGAACTTATCTGTGCCGTCACCGTATTTAGCCGAGATATAAACCGCTTCATAAGGAGAATCCACCACTATATCTTCCGGCGATCCGACCAGGTCCGTCTTGTTGAATACGTTTATCCTTGGTATATCGTCAGCTCCTATCTCTTTAAGGAGCCTGTCCGTAACATCCATCTTGAACTGGAAATCAGGATCCGATATATCTGTGACATTTACGATGAGGTCAGCATAGACCGCTTCTTCAAGAGTCCCCTTAAAAGCCTCTACCAGTGTGTGCGGAAGCTTGCTGACAAAGCCTACTGTATCTGTCAGGATAAATTCTCTGTTCTGCCCCAGATCTATGCGCCTGTTTGACACATCCAGAGTCGCGAAGAGCATGTCCTCTTCGAATACCCGGCTTCCTGCAGCCTCTTCGTTCATTCCCAGCATCATGTTCATTACAGCGGATTTTCCGGCATTGGTATAGCCGACCAGGGCAGCTGTAGGAATCTCAGACTTCTCCCTTTTTCTGCGGGTCACGTCCCTCGACTTTTCCGCTTCTTTAAGTTCGCGACGGATATCGTCTATCCTGGACTGGATATGCCGCCTGTCAGTTTCCAGCTTTTTTTCGCCCGGGCCCCTTGTACCTATTCCGCCTCCGGTCCTGGAGAGCGCTCCGCCGAATCCGGTGAGCCTCGGCAGCCTGTACTGGAGCTGGGCGAGCTCTACCTGAAGCCGGCCGACTGACGAGGTCGCCCTCTTCGCGAAAATATCAAGGATGAGCACGGTTCTGTCTATGACTGATACGCCGAGAGCATCTTCCAGATTTCTGATCTGTACACCTGAAAGCTCATTGTTGAATATCACTGAATCAGCTTCCAAAGCCGCGCACATCTCAGCGAGCTCTTCCACCTTGCCTTTGCCCATATATGTCGCGCTCTCCGGCTTTTCACGGCTCTGGTCCATGACACCCAGGATATCCGCGCCCGCGGAGCGGGCCAGATTTTCCAGTTCTGTCATTGATTCCGTGATATCCTCGCCGAAGCTCACGCCCATAAGGATGGCGCGGTTTCTTTTTTCCGATGCTGTTTCGTTGAATTCTATCATAGTCAGTGCGCGCCTTTTTCGCGCCGTCAGCCCAAGCCGGCCGTTTTCAGCAGATATCGGTACTAAAGCAGATACTTGTCGAGATCGTAAGGGCTTACCTTGTCCTTAAACTTATCGAGGACATAATCCTTGTCGATAGTCACCTGGCTGAGATCTGGATCAGGCAGGTCAAAGGAGATATCCTCCAGGAGCTTCTCCATGATAGTATGGAGCCTTCTGGCACCGATATTCTCATTAGTTTCATTTGAAATATACGCGATCTCCGCTATCTCGTCTAAAGCGTCATCAGTGAACTCCAGGTCGCAGCCTTCTGTCGCGAGGAGCATCTTATGCTGCTTGATAAGGGCGTTCTTAGGGACTGTGAGGATATTTCTCAGGTCTTCCTTAGTGAGGCTGTCGAGCTCTACCCTGATCGGGAATCTTCCCTGAAGCTCAGGGATGAGGTCTGTCGGCTTTGAAACGTGGAAAGCGCCCGCGCCGATGAAGAGCATGTGGTCTGTCTTTACAGGGCCGTATTTAGTATTTACAACGCTTCCCTCTACGATAGGGAGAATGTCTCTCTGTACGCCTTCGCGGGATACTCCCGGGCCGCGGCCGTATGAGCTGTCGTCGGCGATCTTGTCTATCTCATCTATAAAGACTATGCCGTTCTGCTCGGCGTTTTCTACGGCTTCAGAAGTAACCTGGTCCATGTCGAGAAGCTTCTGGGCTTCCTGGTCTCTCAGGATCTTTCTGGCGTCCTTTACCTTGACTTTTCTCTTTTTTGTACGAGGAGGCACAGCGCCGCCGAATATGTTGCCGATGCTGATGCTCATGTTTTCGTTGCCGCCAACGTCTATGGTATTAGGAGTGTTATCTACGACATCTATATCGATGACCTGCTCTTCGAGGAGTCCGTCGCGGAGCTGCTGCCTTACCTGCTCTCTGGCGAGCTGGGTGCTGTTGTCGTCGCTGTTGTTAGTGTTATCCTGCTGAGGCTGCTGGTTCTGCGGAGGGATGTACTGTCCCATTCCAGGTATGTTCTGCAGAAAAGCGAAAGGATTATTCTGCTGGTTCTGCGGAACGCTGTTTGCAGGAGTCGAAGAGCTTCCCGGGATCATAGCGTCTATGATCAGCTCTTCTACCATCTGGTCTGCCATTTCGTATTTTTCAGCCATCTTGTTCTGCTTTGTAAGGTGGATGGAAGCTTCCACGAGATCCCTGATTATGGAATCGACGTCTCTGCCTACGTATCCTACTTCTGTGAACTTTGTGGCTTCCACCTTTACGAACGGAGCCTTCATGATCCTGGCCAGACGTCTAGCGATCTCGGTTTTTCCGCAGCCTGTAGGCCCTATCATCAGGATGTTCTTAGGTGTTACTTCTTCTTTCATTTCGTCAGGGAGCTGGTTTCTTCTATGTCTGTTCCTAAGCGCAATGGCTACGGATCTTTTCGCGCTGTCCTGGCCGATTATATATTTATCAAGCTCTTCTACGATCTGACGCGGAGTCATGCTTGCTAATTCGCTCATTTGTATCTACGCCTCCTAAAGTTTTTCAACCGATACGTTGGTATTTGTATAAACGCAGATGGATGAAGCGATCTTAAGAGATTCGCGGACGATCTCCTCTGCTGACATATCCGTGTGGTTATAAAGCGCGTTAGCTGCCGCGTAAGCGAAGTTTCCGCCGGAGCCGATGGCAACGAAATCCTCGTCAGGAACGATGACTTCGCCGTTTCCTGAAATGACCAGGAGTTCCTCTTTGTTTCCAACGATCATGAGCGCCTCGAGGCTTCTCATCCCCCTGTCGGAACGCCACATCTGAGCCAGCGCCACCGCGGCTCTCCTGAGGTTGCCTGAGTGCTCTTCCAGCTTCTTCTCGAACATCTCGGTAAGTGAGAAAGCGTCAGCTACAGAGCCGGCGAATCCTGAAACTACCGAATTCTTAAAGATCTTTCTTACCTTTTTCGCGGACGACTTCATGATAGTCGTCTCGCCCATAGTGACCTGGCCGTCACCGCCGATGCATACTTCACCGTTGCGTCTGACTGCGCAGATAGTGGTACCGTGAAATTCTATTTTACCCACTTTTTCCTCCATAGCGGATCAGATCATTCCGCTTTTTCGTTAAGATTTTCTTCTGTTGTACTGCTTTCCTTAACGGGTTCTTTGTACCCGCATTCTTTGTTAGAGCAGATATACATATGATTCCGTCCGGATTTCTCCAGCATCAGCGAACCGCACTCAGGACACCTGCGATCCGTCGGCTTGTCGAAATAGAATACATCGCATTCCGGATAACCGTCGCATCTGTAATAAGTCCTGCCCCTTTTGCTGCGGAGTCTAAGGATATCCTTTCCGCATTTAGGGCATTTTACGCCTATAGGATCTTTTATGGACTCCGTGTATTTGCATTCCGGATAGCCTGTGCAGGCTATAAATCTGCCGAACCTTCCATGTTTTATCACAAGAGGCCTGCCGCACTGCGGGCAGTTTCGCCCTGTCGGCTCATCCTCTACCACGATCTTTTCGATAGATTTGTCCGCCTTCTCCAGATCCCTGGAAAATCCTCCGTAAAAATCAGATACGACTGTATGCCAGTCTACGCCGTCTTCTTCTATAGAATCCAGTTTCTTTTCCATATCTGCTGTAAAACCGGCATTTACTATGTCGCTGAAATACTTATCCATGAGGTCAGCGACCTGCATACCGATCTCCTGAGGAACAAGAGCTTTTTTCTCTTTTTTTACATATCTTCTCTCGGAAAGAGTCGCTACGATAGGTGCGTATGTACTCGGGCGGCCTATGCCCTTCTCTTCGAGTTCCCTGATAAGGGATGCCTCTGTATAACGCGGAGGAGGTGATGTAAAGTGCTGCTCCTTAAGCGGATTATCCGCCGCCGTCTTAGCCAGTGAAACTGTCTCGCCCTTTTCAAGGTCAGGCATATGTTTCTTTTTCTTATCCTCAGCGGATCTTCCGGCTACTTTAGTAAAACCATCGAATTTCAGCTTCGATCCAGAAGCCTTGAAGGTATAACCGCTGTTTTCTATCTCCGCGCTGGATGAGTCGTATACAGCGCTGGCCATGCGGCTCGCTGTAAATCTGCACCAGATTAGATTATAAAGTTTATACTGGTCACTGGTGAGCGAACCAGCTATATCTTCAGGTCGGAGTTCAGGATCACTCGGCCTGATGGCTTCGTGGGCATCCTGTACACCTTTGCTCTTGTTGACATATACATTAGTTCCCAGATAATCGGGACCATAATCATTTGAAATCAATTTTCTGACTGCCGCGTCAGCCTCTTCCGATATCCTGACGCTGTCCGTTCTCATGTAGGTGATAAGACCTATCGTACCTCTGCCTTTGATGTCGACTCCTTCGTAGAGCTGCTGCGCGACCTGCATGGTCTTTCTGGCGCTGAAGTTCAGCTTTCCGGAAGCTGCCTGCTGCATGGTACTGGTCCTGAAAGGATCCGAAGGCTTTACTCTGGTCTCCTTCTTTTCGGTCTTGACTACCCTGTACTCGCCCCTGGCAAGCTCCGAAAGGATCTTATCGGCACCCGCCGAGTCCCCCGGACGGATCTTCTTACCATTATACTTAACCAGGTCGCCTTTGAATTTAGTCCTGTTCTTTATAAATTCCGCTGTTATAGTCCAGTATTCTTCCGGGACGAAAGCCTCTATCTCTTTCTCCCTGTCGACTATTATCTTAAGCGCCGCGGATTGTACTCTGCCGGCGCTCAGCCCTTTCCTGACCTTTCTCCACAGCAGAGGACTTATCTGGTAGCCCACCAGCCTGTCGAGTATACGCCTGGCCTGCTGGGCATCTATCAGATTCATATCGAGTTTCCTCGGATTTTTTATAGCTGCTTTTACCGCGGTCTTTGTTATCTCATGAAACTCTATCCTGCACGGCTCATTTATGTCTATACCGAGCAGGTAGGCGATATGCCAGGAGATTGCCTCTCCCTCGCGGTCCGGGTCGGTAGCCAGAAGTATTTTAGAAGCCTGTTTCGCTTCTTTTTTAAGCATCTTTATGATATCGCCCTTGCCGCGTATGTTTATATAGCGGGGCTCGAAATTATTTTCTGTATCTATAGCAAGCGTGCTTTTTGGGAGATCCCGCACATGACCCACGGAAGCGACTACCCTGTAGCGGCTTCCCAGCATCTTGCCTATGGTCTTCGCCTTAGACGGCGATTCCACGATAACAAGTATTTTAGATGGTGTTTTAGATTTTTTGCCAGCCATGATCTGCCTTCCATCGTAATGACAAAATACGGGCCTAAGCCCGCTAAAACTCAGTAGATTTTATGTCTCATTTCCGATAATTATATTGTTATTAACTTTACTTTGCAATATATAGTTTGCCCATACTATTGACAACAAAGCCTTTTATCTCAAGGAGAGCGGCCGTTGAGTTCAGATCCGAAATTTTTCTTCCGGTCTTCAGAGCCGCGTAATTCAGGCTGATCTCGCCCTCTGTTTTTATAAGTTCGAGCAGTTCCTTTTCATCGTGTCCCAGCCCTGTCATATTATCCGCAGCGTCCGGTCCGGATGTCACTCCCAGCTCCTCCAGAACATCAGCGAAGCTCACAATGATAGACGCTCCGTCCTGTATGAGCTTGTTGCAGCCTATTCCCTTGACATTAGATATGTTATAAGGTACAGCCATGACCGTTCTGCCCTGATCCGCGGCGTACTCAGCAGTGATCAGAGTTCCGCTCGAAAGTCCTGCCTCTGTAACACAGGTGACCAGGCTGAGCCCGCTTATGATCCTGTTCCTCAGGGCAAAATAAGCTCTGCGTGCTTCCGTCCCCGGTTTCCATTCAGAAACTATCAGTCCGTCTTTCTCCAGGATCTCGTTATACAGTTTTCTGTTCCTGGCCGGATAACAGATATCAGGACCGCCTCCCAGCACCGCTATCGTCCTGCCGTCCACGCTCAGAGCTCCTTTATGAGCTTCAGCGTCGCAGCCGTAAGCCATACCGCTCACAGTCACTATTCCTGACTCAGCCAGCTTCCTGCCCAGGTTAAATGCTGCCCATTTTCCATACTGTGACGCCTTTCTCGCTCCTACTACAGCCGCGCATCTCATATTGAGAAGGGATATGTCCCCTATGCAGTAAAGGGATTCCGGAGCTCCGTCACCGATCTCGTTCAGCATCATAGGATAAGGTCCGCTGCCTCTTTTCACTTCCACAACATGTTCCGCCGCGTTCTCCATATTTATCCCGCTCATCCGAATATCTCCCTTCCGCACCTGTACTGCACAGCCTCTGCCACATCTGCCGTCTCTATATCATTCCTGCCGTCCATATCGGCGATCGTACGCGCGACCTTAAGTATCCTGTCATATGACCTTGCCGAAAGATTCAGTTCTGTATATGCGCTTTTTAGCAGCCTCTCACCGTCTTCTCCCAGCCTGCAGTACTTCTTTATCTGTTCCGTTTTCATCTGTGAGTTATATTTAATAGAAGAATCCCTGTATCTCCTGTCCTGCATTTCCCTGGCCCTCAGCACAGCTTCCTTCACCCGCGCCGTTGAAATTCCCGGCTTATGATCGTGTATTTCATCGTAACCCGGCGCCGTCAGCGTCACGCACATGTCTATCCTGTCGAGAAAAGGCCCGGAAAGCTTTCTCTCGTAACGTCTGATCTGCGAAACGGTACAGGTGCATTCATGGTTAGGATCGCCCAGATATCCGCAGGGACACGGATTCATCGCCGCCACCGCAAGGAAGCTGCATGGCATGGTCACGCTCCCCGACACTCTGGAGATCGTAACCTTTTCGTTCTCCATGGGCAGACGCAGTGCCTCCCTGGCCTGTTTGGAGAATTCCGCTGCTTCATCCAGGAAAAGAACTCCCGTATGCGCCAGAGATACCTCTCCAGCCTTGACCTTCACGCCTCCTCCTATGAGGGCAGCCGGCGTCACGGTATGGTCAGGCGAACGGAAAGGCCTTATCCTTATAAGAGGTTTTCCTTCGTCCAGCATCCCGCTCACGCTGTAGATCTTCGTGACCTCCAGAGCCTCTTCGTAAGTCAGCGGCGGCATAATGCCCGGAAGCCTTTTAGCCAGCATGCTCTTGCCGCTGCCCGGCGACCCGGTCATAAGGATATTGTGCATAGCCGAAGCCGCTATCTGAAGAGCCCTTTTGGCATGCTCCTGCCCTGAAACATCGGCGAAATCCGGCACATCAGCCTGACTCTCGAAATCCACCTCTTTAAATTCCACCTTCTCCAGGCCGCGGCCGCTTACCGCGAAATCCACCACATCCGCCAGCGATTCCGCACAGTATATCTCGACATCCTCTACCATAGTTCCTTCCGATCTGTTGCCGGCAGGTATCACGAATCTTCTTGTCCCCGCGTCTCTCAGCCCCGCTATCATAGGCAGCGCTCCGCTTATCCTGTTGACGCTCCCGTCGAGAGCCAGCTCGCCCATAAAAGCGAAATCCTCCATGCCGTCTGCCATATCCAGGCCGGACGACTTCAGGATACACAGAGCGATCGGCAGGTCGAAGTGAGTTCCTTCCTTCCTGACGCCCGCCGGCGAAAGATTTACCGTCACCCTTCTATCCGGAAAACTGAAGCCCGAATTGACGACAGCCGTCCTCACTCTCTCCTTTGACTCCCTGATAGCCGTATCAGGCAGCCCTACTATCTGAAAACCCGGAAATCCAAAAGCCACATCCGTTTCGACCAGGACCTCCTCAGCGTCTATGCCGCGAAGCGCGGCGCTCTTTACCTTTGAATACATCCCTTCACCCCTGTGTAAAGCCGTACGAAGCTCTCATGCTCCGCCGCTGCAAAAAATAATATATTAATGATCCTGCCGACCTGCGTGGACTCCGTCCACATTGCTCACGCCGTCCCGGTCAGGCCGCCCTGCCGCCCTTTATCCAGCGCACAGCGTATTTTCCGCCCGTGCATATCACCTCTACGATATCTATCCTTATGTCTTCGTACTTCTTTTTCCTGTTCTGCAGATATACATAAGCGCAGCGCTTGATATGCTGTTCCTTCTTCCAGTCGACCGCCTGGCAGGGCAGGCCGTAATCCTTCCTGCTCCTTGTCTTCACTTCTACGAAGCACAGGACTCCGTGGTCGAGGGCGATGATATCTATCTCCCCGTATCTGCACCTGTAATTGCGTTCGAGAACGGCACAGCCGTTTTTTACAAGGAAACCGGCCGCTATATCCTCTCCCCTGCGGCCCAGCTTCATATTATCATTCTTCATCCAGATTCCTCCATTTATTGAGATTCTATCAATTTATTCATTATATGTCAATAAATGTTATTGAAGCAAAAAATAAAAAAGCCGGCTTTCCACCGGCTTAAGTTCAGATCATCTGATCATGTTATTTTATGCTGTTAAGATACGCGATCAGTTTTTGGCATTTATCATCTCGACGACCCTGTCGAGGATCAGGTCTGCCACCTGAGTTTTCTGCATCTGGTCAAACTTCTCCATGCTGCCGTCAGGCTTAATGAAAGTGACTATGTTGGTATCACGGTCAAAGCCTGCTCCAGGCTGTGCCACGTTGTTGGCCACGATCATATCCAGGTTCTTCTTCCTGATCTTTTCTTTAGCGAACTGCTCCAGATTTCTGGTCTCGGCAGCGAATCCGACGAGTACCCTGTTTCCTTTTTTCTTTCCCAGAGTCGCTATTATATCCGGATTTTCCTCAAGAGTGAGGGTGATCCCGTCGTCGCCCTTTTTCTTTATCTTGTGCTCGGACTTATGGGCCATCCTGAAATCACACGGAGCAGCGGCTTTTACCACCGCGTCGCAGTCATCGAAAGCCTCCTCGCAGGCATCCAGCATATCCTGGGTGCTCCTCACATGGACGACCTTTACTCCTGCAGGCTCAGGAAGATTTACAGGACCTGATACCAGAGTGACCTCCGCTCCTCTGGCCGCGGCTGCTTCCGCCACGGAATATCCCATCTTTCCGGAGGATCTGTTGCTTATATACCTTACAGGATCTATGTCCTCTACTGTAGGGCCGGCTGTGACCAGCAGGCGTTTACCGGCAAGATCCCGCGGAGCGGCTGTGCGCGGAGCGCTCGTATCTTCCCCGCCTTCTCCCAGGATCTTTAATATATATTCAGCGATCTCTTCAGGCTCGGCCATTCTGCCTTTTCCCACATCGCCGCAGGCGAGCAGGCCTTCTTCCGGTTCTATAAAAAGATAACCTCTGTCCTTGAGCTTCTGGATATTTTCCTGGACGATCGGGTTTTCATACATATTGACGTTCATCGCCGGAGCTATGAGGACTTTTGCCTTTGTCGCCATTACCGTGGTCGTCAGCATGTCGTCGGCTATGCCGCAGGCTATCTTGCCGATAATATCTGCCGTAGCCGGGGCTATCACCATGACATCAGCCTTTTTCGCCAGAGCTATATGCTCGACTTCCCAATATTTAATGGAGCCGAAAGTGTCTGTGGTCACTGGATTTTTCGACAGCGTCTGGAAAGTCAGCGGCGAGACGAACTCTGCCGCGTTTTTGGTCATTATGACATCAACTTCTATATCCTTTTTGACGAGAAAGCTGACAAGCGCCGCCGATTTATAGCACGCGATGCCGCCCGTTACTCCGAGTACCACACTGGCCATATCCTTACTCCTCTTCCGTTTCCTCTGTGTTCTCTTCAGCAGCGGCTTCTTCTGCTTCGCCGCCGGCTTCAGTTTCAGCGGCAGCCTCAGCCTGAAGCGCTTCTTCCTGAGCTTCGTACTCTCTTTCGTTCTCTTCTTCAGCCAGTTCCTCAGCCTCTTCTTCTGAATGGAACTTTCTCGAATATGTGATCTTGTCGTCAGCTATCTCCTGAGTAGCGATAGAAACCGGCTTCTCTATACCGATGTCAGCGAGCGGAGGATAACCGTCGATGAGGTCTCTCGCGCGTTTCGAAGCGAGGATCACCAGAGTGTACCTGCTGTCAACTTTTTTTCTTAATTCATCTATTGAAGGATAAAGCATTGATTATTTCTCCTCTCTGTATTCTGAGATTATCTGTTCGGCTTCGCCGTCCATTACCCTGCAGTGTTCTGCTTTTATTATGTCGAGGACCTGCTCGACAGCTCTGTCGAGATCGTCGTTTACCACGCCGTAATCGTATCTGTCCAGGTATCCTATCTCACCCATAGCCTTGCCCATACGCTGGTCGACGACCTCTGCAGTCTCAGTACCGCGTCCTGAAAGCCTTTCCCTGAGGATCTTGATAGAAGGAGGGAGTATGAAGATATAAACTCCTTCGCCGTAGGTCTCTTTGACTTTCATGGCGCCCTGTACGTCTATCTCGAGTATGACGTCGCGGCCCGCTTCGACGGCTGCCTCCACCGGATCCAGCGGAGTCCCGTAATAATGGCCGTGCACATAGGCGTGTTCCAGGAACCTGCCCGCGCTGACCCTGCTGACGAATTCTTCTTCTGTAAGGAAGTAGTAATTCACTCCGTCGACATCGCCCGGGCGCGGATCGCGCGTAGTCGCCGAGACCGACAGCATCACACTGTCTCCCAGCCTCGCTGTTATCTGTTCGATTATAGTACCTTTTCCTACTCCTGACGGTCCGGATACGACAAAAAGTCTTCCTTTTTTCATTGATATGCCTCCCGGCGGCTCTTTTACTATATTGTTATTATTCTATGTTCTGAACCTGCTCCCTGATCTTTTCGACCTCGCTCTTTATCAGCAGGACCGAACGTGTGATCTCTATATCGTTGGCCTTTGAGCCTATCGTATTCGCCTCGCGGTTCATCTCCTGGACCAGGAAATCCAGCTTTTTGCCGATAGGGCCCGATCTGTCGGCCAGTATGAGACCCAGCTCCTCCACATGGCTGTGAAGCCTTACAGTCTCTTCGGTAACGTTGATCTTATCGGCGAAGACAGCTGCCTCCTGAAGAAGGCGGTCTTCACTTACAGAAGCGTCACCTATAAGCTCCTTCATATGATCTTTGAGCCTGTCATAATATTCAGTGATGACATCCGGCGAACGTTCCTCTATCTTCTTAACGAGCCCGTCGATAACGGCGCCTCTCGAGATAAGGTCCTCAGCCAGCCTCTCTCCCTCGGCAGTCCTCATCGAATCGTGTACTTCAGCTGCTGAAGCGACCGCGGAAGTAAGAGCGGATATTATCTCTTCTTCGTTCTCCTCAGCGGGAACTGCTTTCAGGACATCGGGAAGCGAAGTCAGATGCTCTACGCTGACGTTGTCGTCAAGATCGAAGCGCGCGGCCAGTTCCCTGAACTTTTCCATATATTTATCGGCCAGTGCCACATTCAGCTCGAGCTCGGTATCAGGCTCTCCCAGGTTCTCGACGTTTATGTTCACATCGATCTTGCCGCGCTGTATTTCTTTTTTTACTGTATTTTTTACCGCTTCCTCGGCAAATGAATATTTGCGGGGCATACGGACATTTACATCGCAGTAGCGGTGATTTACCGACCTGATCTCGGCTGTCACCCTGCGCTTCTCATCCGCGTACTCGCCTCTGCCGAAGCCTGTCATGCTCTTAGCCATAAAAGGACATCTCCTTAAAATCCGGGCGCGCTGCCCACGAAAGTGAGCACAGCCCTGCCCTGCATAAATACCTGGTCACCCTCGAAGGTGACTACTACCTCGCCGCCCGGCATCGTTACCTTGATGCTGTCGCCGAGTTTTTTATAAGCGCGTGCCACCGCCGCGCTGCTGCATGCTCCTGTGCCGCAGGCGAGCGTCTTGCCGGCACCGCGCTCCCAGGTGCTGCATAATATGTGTGAATCGTTCACAACGCTGACGAAGTTGACATTTGTGCCGTCCAGGGCGAACTGAGGAGCGTGCTCTATAGAATATCCGTAAGTAAGCGCCAGATGGTCAAGGCCTTTCATGCCGTCTCCCAGCTGATCATTGAAGATCACCGCGTGAGGCACTCCGAGATGAGTGAACACCAGATCGAATTCCTGATCCTTTGGCAGGTCCGGCGGCAGAATGCCGTTTCGCGGCGCCGGCTTAAGGGTAAATTCCTTCATCTCACCTATCTGTCCCATATTGACCTTTACATTTGTGGCACGGGTCGCGCTCTCCAGTATCTCTACTGTCTTTACGCCGTCCCCGGTCTCTACTGTAAACGAATCTTTGTCTACGATCTTTCTGTCTTTAACGAATTTAGCGAAGCATCTGATGCCGTTTCCGCACATTCCCGCCTCAGAACCGTCAGCATTATAAAAGGCCATCTTTATATCGGCGCTCTTAGACGGCTCGGCGGCGATGAAACCGTCAGCCCCTACGCCATAGTGCCTGTCGCATATATGGTTAGCCAGCACCGGCCTGTTGGTGATCTTCAGGTCCATATTATCGACAATGGCGAAATCATTGCCTGCTCCCTGATACTTATAAAAATCCAATTTACTTTTCTCCTGAAATATGCTATCTTTTTCTGATAATGTCCGCGGAGCGGACGTTATGTTTCATAATAACACAAAGACGAATCTTTAACGCGGCTTAAACCGCAGATTCTTCCTTTATATATTCTTTTATTATTATA
Source organism: Bacillota bacterium (assembly GCA_028724585.1). GTDB lineage: Bacteria > Bacillota > Clostridia > Peptostreptococcales > Anaerovoracaceae > RUG708. The sequence continues at coordinate 14,654 of JAQYCQ010000026.1, forward strand.
ATTTTATACAAATATTTCATTCTGCCGGAATATTTGACCAGAATATTTTATCCCAAAAGTTCCGTTACCGAGAAATGATAACATAATTGGCACTGATGTGCAATAACAGCGGGCGCGGACCTTAAGGGCATGGAGGGCATTATGGCTTTTGACGGAATCGTAACCTCAGCCGTCGTCCGCGAGCTCAGCGAAGCCGTGACCGGCGGCAGGATAGACAAGATATTTCAGCCGTCCGCCGAGGAGATAATCCTGCTGATCAGAAACGGGCGCGACAAACACAGGCTATACATATCATCGGCGGCTAACCACGCCTGCCTCTACCTCACAGAAGGAAAGGACACAAACCCTATGAATCCGCCGTCCTTCTGCATGCTGCTGAGGAAGCACCTGCAGAGCGCGCGTATCAGGGAGGTGCGCCAGGTCGACTCCGAGCGTATAGTAGAGATCTACACCGACGCTGTCAACGAGCTTGGCTTCAGCGTAAATCACCGGCTGGTCATAGAGATCATGGGACGCCACAGCAACATCTCCCTGGTCGACATCAGGACCGGAAAGATAGTGGACTCTATCAAGAGGCTGTCCGGCGATGTCAACAGATACAGGCAGACCCTGCCGGGCGTGCAGTACGTAGCGCCGCCTTCCCACGGCAAGGTTCCGTATTTCGGGCTGGACCGGGAGAGCTTCAGGAAGATAGTCGAGGACGACCCGCGTCATAACACTGAAAAAGCGCTGGTATCCGCCATCCAGGGCATAAGCCCGGCCATGGCCTCGGAGCTCATGTTCAGGGCAGAAAAAGCTGACGGCGGAAGCATTGCCGACAGGCTCTACAACGAGCTTATGAACATCATAGACCAGGTGACATCCGGAAGGACGGCTCCAGCTATCTATTACGACGAAGACGGGGCTCCTGTGGACTTCCACGCTGTCGAACTCACCATGTACGACGGCTCATACGAGCGCAGGGAGATGCCCAGCGTCAGCGAAGCCTGCCGGGCCTATTTCGAAGGGCGCGCCTCTTCCAACAGGATCCGCCAGAAATCGTCGGATATAAGGCATATAGTCAATCAGGCTCTGTCAAAGCTCCAGCTAAAAAAACAGAGACTCAATGAAGATCTGATCCGCGCTGAGAACTCTGACAAATACCGCCTCTACGGCGAGCTGCTGACAGCCAGCCTCCACAAGATCGGAGAAGGCCGCCGCTTCGCCGAAGTCGACAACTACTACGACGGCACGACGATGAAGATCCCTCTTGACCCGCGCTACAGCCCGGCCAAAAATGCCCAGCTGTATTTCAAGCGCTACGATAAGTCAAAGACCGCCGTCATAGAAAAGAAAAAGCAGCTGGAAGAAACAGAGCGCGAGATAGAATACCTGGAGTCGGTGCTCACATTCACAGAGAGCGCTTCTGTGAGCGAAGACCTGGACGAGATCAGGGCAGAGCTCGCTGAAAACGGCTATATGAAGCCCCGCAAAGACCAGAAGAACCGCCGTAAGAAAAAGCCGAAGATCCACCCTTACGAATACACGCTCTCCACCGGTCTCAAAGTCATGGCCGGCCGCAACAACGTGGAGAACGACCAGCTGACCTTCAAGAAAGCTTCCTCGGGAGACATCTGGATGCATACCAAGGACATACCGGGCTCTCACGTAATAGTCTTTACGGGAGGACGCCAGCTGACAGCCGACGAGATATACGAAGCCGCCTCAATAGCCGCCTACCACAGCAAGGCTAACCAGTCAGCTAACGTGCCAGTGGATTACGTCAACTCACGTTATGTAAAAAAGCCGGCGGGCGCCCGTCCCGGCTACGTGATCTTCACCCACAACAGGACAGTATACGTAAACCCTAAGCTGCCGGCAGCTTCTGACAGCTTGCAGCCATCTGCAGACGACCGCGCCTGAGGCGCGGACGCGGACGGAGTCCGCGTGATATTGCCGCGCGCAAAAACGCCAAAGGACGGACCGCCTCACGGCAGTCCGCCCTTTTTTATTCATTATAATCTACTGCGCTATTTCTGGATAGCTGTGAGCGCGACCGCTACTACGAAGAAAATGACCGCGCATACTGTAGTGATCCTGGAAAGGATCGCTTCATATCCGCTGCTCTTTTTCTTGCCGAAAAGCTGCTCCGCACCGCCGCCGATGGAACCCGAAAGTCCGGCGCTGTTTCCTGACTGGAACAGGATGCTGAAAGTGAGCAGAAGCGAAACCACGATCATGACGATCATCAATGCTGTCTTCAAAGCCTGCAACCTCCCTGTAATGTTATCTGAAAATACGCCCCGATATACAAAATACGGAGGCCGTGTAAATAACAAAATCTATTCAATCTAAAATAGATTATCACAAATATATGTTACTTACAAGAGCTATTTTTTGATGTTGTAGAAGCTCTCAAGTCCCCTGTACTGGGCTGATTCGCCGAGCACTTCCTCTATACGGAGAAGCTGATTGTACTTGGCTACTCTGTCTGTCCTGGAAGGAGCGCCTGTCTTGATCTGGCCGGCGTTGAGGCCTACTACCAGATCAGCGATAGTGACATCTTCAGTTTCACCGGAGCGATGTGAGATGACAGCTGTGTATCCGGCCTGCTTAGCCATCTCTACAGCATCGAGAGTCTCTGTGAGAGTTCCTATCTGGTTGAGCTTGATGAGGATAGCGTTGCCAGCGCCTTCTTTTATGCCCTTTGAAAGTCTCTCAGTGTTTGTTACGAACAGATCGTCGCCTACCAGCTGTACGCGGTCGCCGAGCCTGTCAGTGAGCTTCTTCCAGCCCTCCCAGTCTTCTTCAGCGAGTCCGTCCTCTATGGAGATGATAGGATATTTATCGCAGAGCTCCTCATAGTAATCTATCATCTGTTCAGCTGTGAGCTTTCTGCCCTCGCCCTTCAGGTCATAGAGCTTCGTCTCCTCGTCGTAGAACTCAGAAGAAGCAGCGTCGATGGCGATCCTGATATCGTTTCCAGGCTTGTATCCGGCTTTTTCTATAGCTTCGACTATATTAGCGATAGCGTCAGCGTTAGAAGCCAGGTCAGGAGCGAAACCGCCCTCGTCGCCTACCGCGGTGTTGAGGCCCTTGCTCTTAAGTACTGACTTTAAGTTATGGAAAACTTCAGCGCACATGCGGAGAGCTTCCCTGAAGCTGGCGGCGCCTACAGGCATGATCATGAACTCCTGGATGTCGACATTGTTGTCAGCGTGTTTGCCGCCGTTTAAGATGTTCATCATAGGAACAGGCAGGACCTTGCCGTTTACTCCGCCTACATACTGGAAGAAAGGCAGTTCTACCGAATCAGCTGCCGCGTGCGCTACAGCCAGGGATACGCCCAGCATAGCGTTGGCGCCCAGCTTGGACTTGTTTGGAGTGCCGTCGAGCCTGATAAGTGTTTCATCTATTCCCGGCTGGTCGAAAGGATTCATTCCGACGAGTTCGTCAGCGATGATATTGTTAACGTTATCTACCGCTTTTGTAACGCCCTTGCCGAGATACCTCGAGTCGTCGCCGTCGCGAAGCTCTACTGCCTCGAATTTACCTGTTGACGCGCCTGAAGGTACGATAGCCCTTCCCATGCTGCCGTCGCCGAGATATACCTCTACCTCAACTGTAGGATTGCCTCTGGAATCGAGAACTTCTCTGGCTGCGACTTCTTCGATGTAAGACATTTATACAACCTCCTGTAAAAATGGTATTAATTTAATCTGTGTCTAAATAGCATACCACAGCAGCGAACGCAGTTCAACCGCGACCGCTCACGCGGACAAAGGCGCTCCGCGCCGCGGCACTTTACTGCCGTGTTCCATCTCCGTCGGCGGAGCCGTCGTCAGCGCCGGATCCTTCAGCATTTCCTTCCAGCGGCTCCTTCTCAGGATCTTCTCCGGTATGGTCCTGCGCCGCCCTCAGCTTCTCTGCCAGATGCCTCATTCCTTCAGTCATCAGCGTCATGTGGAGCGTGCCGTGCTCCGTCTTTTCGTGGAGCATTTTTTCAAACCTTTCCCTGTTTTCTACAAACTGACGGTAACGCTCGGGATCACCTTCCTCCAGCTTATGCTCCAGCATCTTTCTTCTCTCGCCTATGAGCAGCGCTACCTTCCGGCGGTCCTCCTCGCCTATATGGCGGGAGATCTCCTCGGTCCTTTTCTCCAGCTCGCGGAGCATCTGATCCTCACCCGATTTGGAAAGGCTCCTGAAGGCTTTCCTGAACTTTTCTCCGTGTCCGTTTATCACGTTCTCCAGGTCATCGCTGTTATGGATGTCCGTGATGATCTCTGCCACCCTCTTCTGGAATTCCTCAGCTGAACTGTCCCCGAAGGCCCAGAGGAACTCTGAGACCGATTCCTCAAACTGGTCCGGCAGGCTTTTCATCAGAACAGCCGCTGTCTTATCCGGGTTAGCTACCTTGTAAGGCGGAGTGATCCCGGCGTCTTCAAGCGCCGTTTTCACCTGCCTGCGCGCCATGCCCTTTTCCAGCATCCAGATCATGCCCAGGCTGCGCAGCTGTGTATTGACTTCTGCCGAATGGCCGGCTATATAGAACTTTATGCCGCGCTTTTCCATACTTTCAGCAAGAGCTTCCAGCCTTTCCGCCGCTGTAACATCTATGGAATTTACAGCCGAAGCGTCTATGATGACGACTTCCGTATCTTCTTTCACCGCCTCCTCGACATCGTTCTGAAAGACTTTTATGTTCGCGAAGAAGAGATTCTCGCTGAACTTGTAGATAACGACATGCTCTATAGGGCGGGCGAGCAGGTTCTGGCTGAGCAGGAAGAAGCCTTCTTTTTCCGGAAGGACGCCTTCCAGTCCCCTCTGCGGATTTGAGCCTTTTATGATGACGGCCGCAAAGGACAGGGCTATGCCGATGACTACTCCGTATATGGAACCAAGCAGAAGTACGCCGAGGAAGGCTCCCGCGAATATCCTGAAATCAGGCCTGCTGACTTTATAAAGCTTAGCCGCCAGGTCGAACTCTACTACGTTCATGAGAGCTGATATCACTATTGCCGCCAGTACCGGGACCGGCAGATATCCTATGAATCCGGTAAAGAAGAGAACTATAACGAGGAGGACGCCGGCAGCTGTCAGGGACACGACCTGGGTCTTTCCGCCGTACTGCTCGTTCATTGAAGTTCTGGAGATACTGCCGTTTACCGGGCAGCAGCCTGTGAAAGCAGATACTATGTTCGCTATCGAGAAGGCAAGGATCTCACGATTATCGTCCAGCTTGTATCCGTTCTTAAAAGCGAACTGGTTCTCTGACAGCAGAGTCTCGGCTATGATGACTATAGAAGCCGGAAGTGCTCTGCCCGCTGTCGATACCAGGTCCACACCCCTGAGATCCGGAATCAGCAGAGGTCCCAGACCTGGTTCTACCGGCGACAGAGTCCTGACTCCGTAATCCCCCAGCCCCAGGAAATATGTGAGTATGACACCCGCTATCATGACCGCTACCGTACCGGGAAACTTAGGCGCTATCTTCTTAATGATCAGGATAGCCGCCAGTGACGCGGCTCCCAGGATCAGCGACGGCCAGCTTATCTTTACGACTGCCTCGCAGATGCATCTCACCAGCTCGATGAGTTCACCGCTTCCCGAGCCTGAGCCGAACAGCTTAGGTATCTGCATGAGTATGATCTCGGTCGAGATACCCGTTATGAAACCGCCCATCACCGGCGTAGATATGTAATCGACTATCCTGCCTGCTTTTATAAAATAAAATAGCAGGAGCCAGAGTCCGCAGAAGAGCGTCACAACAGGCACGAAGGCCATGGCATCCGCCGAGCCGGCCGTGTAACCGGCAGCCAGCACCGCGGCTCCTGTGATGGCCGCCGGCGCCGCGTCGACGCTGAATATGAACTGCCTGGATGTGGACAGCAGGGCGAAGATGACCAGCGGCAGTATAGATCCGTAAAGGCCGTATACCGCCGGCAGTCCGGCTACCTCCGCGTATCCCATGGATATGGGGATACAGACCAGTGCCACGAGAAAACCGGAAAATATGTCCGGCCCGAGATTTTCTTTTTTATATCCCTTTAATGTATAGAAAATTCCTTTGTTCAATTTTCGTGATCACCTCCATTAGTGAAATTTTGTACATATTGTACCACTGTCCGATCAGCCGGACAGCTCTCTTTTTCGCCGGCGCGGATCCAGCGGGAGCCGGCGTCCGGGTACAGAAAAGGCCGCTCCTGCGGGCGCGGCCTTTCATCGCGTGCGATCCTGTGAGCGGAGCTCTCGGAAACGCTTTTCTTTTATCGTCTTATTAATTGTCTTTTTTCAAAACGTTTTTGACAGATACCTGTTTGAGGGATTCTTTCTTTACGCTGTCGTCGAAGGCGACGATCTTGGCGAATTCCGCCGCGTCGAGGCTGGCTCCTCCCACCAGGGCTCCGTCTATATCTTCCTTTGCCATGAGTTCGGCAATGTTCGTCGACTTGACCGATCCGCCGTACTGGATGATCATATCATCCGCGACCTTGCTGCCGTATTTCTCAGCGAGCACTGACCTTATAAGGGCTGCCATTTCTTCAGCCTGCTCAGGCGTAGCTGTCTTTCCTGTTCCTATGGCCCAGAGAGGCTCGTAAGCTACAGCGGCGAACTCGGCTTCTACTGCCTGTACTCCATCGAGGGAGTCGAGGAGCATCTTCCTGACCGCGTCTTTGTGGCTGCCCGCTTCCCTGTCCTCCAGGTCTTCCCCTACGCAGAGGACCGGCCTGATATCGTGGGTATAGGCTGCTTTTATCTTCCTGGCGCATGCCGCGCTCGTCTCTCCAAAATATTTCCTGCGCTCGGAGTGGCCGATTATGACTCTCTCTATGCCCAGATCTGACAGCATTGACGGCGAGATCTCTCCTGTAAAGGCTCCCTTGTCCTCGTAGAACATATTCTGCGCGCCTACGTCTATGCCCCTGAGCAGAAAAATGACCTTAAGGGCTGACATGTGTATATACGGCGCGAAGATCGCGACGTCCACCTTGCTGAGATCAACCTGCTCATCCTTCAGCTTCTGCACGAAGAGCTCTCCGAAGTCGGTTGCTTCGTTTATGGTCTTGTGCATTTTCCAGTTGCCGGCGATAAACGGCTTTCTCATATTTCTCTTCCTCCTGATGCGATTAAAATCCTATTTGTCCTGCAGGCACTCTACTCCAGGGAGTTTTTTGCCTTCCAGGAATTCCAGCGACGCTCCGCCGCCTGTCGAGATATGGGATATCCCTTCCTCGAGTCCGAATTTCCTTACCGCCGCCGCGCTGTCTCCGCCGCCGATAACTGTAACTGCTTTAGTATCGTTCATAGCCTGGGCGATGGCTTTTGTGCCGGCCGCGAAATTATCCATTTCGAATACGCCGGCAGGACCGTTCCAGACTACCGTTGCTGATTCCATGATGACTTTTCTGTAAAGCTTCTGAGTCTTCTCACCTATATCAAGTCCCATCATGTCGGCAGGGATCTTGTCCACGTCGACGCATACTGAAGGCGAATCGTTCTTGAACTCCTTAGCGCAGACAGTATCTACTGGAAGCAGCATCTTTACGTTCTTCTCCTCTGCTTTCTTCATGATATCGATGGAAAGCTGGATGGAATCTTCATCGAGAAGAGATGTTCCGATCTCGTAACCCTTGGCTTTGAGCAGGGTATAAGCCATGCCGCCGCCGATGAGGATAGTATCTACCTTGTCGAGCAGGTTCTCGATGAGAGGGATCTTGTCCGCTACTTTTGAGCCGCCCAGTACCGCTGTGAAAGGCTTTTCAGGATCCTCGAGGAGACCGCTGAAGAACCTGATCTCCTTCTCGAGAAGGAATCCGCTTACCGCAGGCAGGAAATCAGCTACTCCGGCTGTAGAGCAGTGGGCTCTGTGAGCTGTTCCGAAAGCGTCATTTACGAAGATGTCCGCGAGCGACGCAAGTTCAGAAGAGAATGACGGGTCGTTCTTTGTCTCTTCGGGTCTGAACCTCACGTTTTCTATGAGCATCACGCTGCCCGGCTCCAGAGCTTCAGCGGCGTCCTTTACCGCGGGTCCTACTACTTCAGGCTCGCTGACGAAGATCACTTCTGTACCCAGGAGCTCTGAAAGCCTGTTGGCTACGGGAGCCAGCGAATATTTCATGTCCGCGACACCCTTAGGCCTGCCAAGGTGGGAGGCTACGATGGTGCGGGCGCCCTGCTCCATCAGGTACTTTATAGTCGGCAGAGCCGATACGATCCTTCTGTCATCTGTGATAACTCCACTGTCGTCGAGAGGCACATTGAAGTCGCATCTCAGGAAAACCCTTTTGTCTCTGACGTCTACATCTCTGACTGTTTTTTTCATAGATCTACTTCTCCTTTTCGGCTATGATGTTCACGAGGTCGCATATTCTTCCCGAATATCCCCATTCGTTATCATACCATGCTACAACTCTGAGCATGGTTCCGTCAATGACAAGTGTAGAAAGAGCGTCGATAACGCAGGTATTTTCTTCTCCCTTGTAGTCGATAGAGACCAGCGGTTCTTCGCTGTAGCCCATGAATCCCTTCATAGGCCCGGCCGCCTGTTCCTTGAGCATTTCATTGACTTCTTCCACTGTCACTGCTTTTTTTATATCGAATACCACGTCGGTCAGGGAAACCGCGGACACCGGTACCCGGACAGCGCTGCCTGTGAGTTTTCCTTTAAGGTGAGGGAGCACAACCCCCAGAGCTTTTGCCGCTCCTGATGACGTAGGTATCATGGATACCGCGGCAGCCCTGGCGCGCCTGAAATCTTTATGAGGCTTGTCGAGCAGGTTCTGGTCGTTGGTATAGGCGTGCACAGTCGTAAATACGCCTCTCTCTATCCCGTACTGCTCGTCTATGAGCCTGGCGAAAAGGGACATGCAGTTTGTCGTGCACGATGCCATTGAGATTATGTTATGGGCCGCCGGATCGTATATCTCCTGGTTGGCACCGACAACGATCATCGCGTCGGCATCGTAGGCCGGAGCTCCTATAACGACTTTCCTCGCGCCCGCGCGCAGATGCTTTTCAGCCCCTTCTCTTGAAGCAAATCTTCCGGTCGACTCTACTACCAGATCTACTTTCATTTCCTTCCACGGCAGTTTCTCAGGATCGCTTTCGCTCAGCACCTCTATCTCTCTGCCATCCACAATGATACTGTGGTCAGTGCTGGACACTTCCCTTCCGTATACTCCATAGCAGCTGTCGTATTTCAGCAGATGGGCCAGCTCCCTGGGGCTGGTAAGGTCGTTTATCGCAGCGATCTCAAAATCCTTTTCCCTGTCCAGGGATATCTTGAAAACATTTCTGCCTATGCGGCCGAAACCATTGATAGCAACTCTCAACATGATTCTTGTCCTCCGAAAAAATTTTCAGTACAGCAAAATTTTAACGGACTCTCTTCTTTCTCACTGAAGAAGCCGGTATACCCAGCTCCTCCCTGTATTTAGCCACAGTACGCCTGGAGATCTTCACGCCCGTGATATATATCGCCTCAGCGATAGAACGGTCGCTGAGCGGCATTGTCCTGTCCTCCGACTTTACCATATCGGATATCAGCATTTTAAGGGCTTCAGCGGTCGTCTCCGCGTTGCCGAACGACGCCGACCCCGTGAAGAAATACCTCAGCTCGAAAACTCCCTGTTCACAGAGCACATATTTTCCGTTAACAGCCCTGCTGACTGTGGATTCATGTACGCCTACCTCGGACGCGACCTCCTTCATCGTGAGAGGCACAAGAGCCCTGCGGCCTTCATCGAAAAACTTTCTCTGTCTCCTGACTATCTCGCCTGTAACCTTGAGTATGGTTTCGTCACGCTGTTTCAGCGCTTTTATCAGCCATCTGGCGGAACCGATATGGTCGGAAAGGAACGATCCGACTTCGCTTTCCGCGCCGGCATCCGAAAGCATCTCCGTATATTCGTCCCTGACGATGAGTCTCGGTGAAGCCGCCCGGTTTACGTATATATTATAAACCCCATCTGTTTTTTTCACTTTAACATCCGGGATAATATATTTAATATTTTCAAGGGATGAGTATCCCCTGCCCGGTTTAGGCTCCAGAGAGCGCAGAAGCTCAACTCTCCTCTCAACTTCTTCTATCTTGACGCCGGTGCTCCTGGCTATCGCTGAAAGACGATTTCTCGCCATATCCTGAGTGTGATCATCGAGTATATCCTGATATATGCTGTCGTACTGGCCGATGGATTTCAGCTGCAGGACCAGACACTCCTCCAGGTTTCTGGCCCCGACGCCCGCCGGATCGAAGGACCATACCAGCTCCAGAGCGTCCATGACCGTTTTTTCATCCACGCAGAGCTCAGATGCCACCTCGTCCACCGACAATGTCATGTAGCCGTTTTCGTCTAGAGTCTGGATGATATAGTCTGCCACAGCCTTTACCATATACGGTTCGTCGGTCAGCTCCAGCTGTACGCTCAGATGCTCAGCAAGCGATTCTTCATTACCGGCGTCGTACTCATTCCTGTCCCGGTATTTGGAATCATATGAAAAATCCGCATTGTCCCAGGCGCCGTCCCCGCCTGAAAACTCGGCGTAATCGTACCATTCCGTGCTGTCCCAGCCGCCTGACTCCCCATCGTTTTCATATCTTTCCTCAAAGCGCTCCTCACTGCTCTCCGAACCCGGAGAAGGCGCGCTCGCGGCCACCAGCTGCCTGTCCTTCATGTCATCTTCGTTTATATCGAGGACAGGATTTTCATCCAGAGCGTCGAAAATATAGTCGAGCAGTTCCTCTCCGCTGAATTTAAGGATATTCAGCGACTGAACCATCTCCGGAGTGAGCGCCAGCTGCTGAGTCTGTTCTGTTTTTAAATCATGTCCTATATATAGATCCATATATTTTTCCTCTCGCGGTTTCATTAAACCAACAGGGCAAAGATCAGCTCCCGTTAAAAAACGGAATAAAACCGAACAAAAAAGAAAGCTCACGACAGGAAGCGCGTCGTCCCAACCTCCTGCCGTCCAGGCTTTCTAGAATATGTATATTTATATTATACCCCTCAGAAGGGCAAAATAAATAAATTACTTTTCAATTTTTAATACATTGGCACAGAACTTGCGAAAGGATGACATCGCGACCGCTCCGCGGACAGAGGCGCTGCCGCGCCCGGCCTGCTCAGATAAGCCCCGGAAAACCAGTCTGCCTGAGAGCTTCGTAAAGAACTATGGCTACAGAATTGGACAGGTTGAGCGAGCGCAGATCCGGGTCATTTCCCATAGGCACCCTGACCGCTGTCTCCGGGTGGGAAGTGACCATCTCACCCGGCAGGCCGGCAGTCTCTTTTCCGAAAAGGATGAAAGAGCCGGGCTCGTATTCTACATCAGCGTAATTCTTCACTGCGTGCGTCGACGCGTAATACATCTTTTCGCCTCTATATTCCTCCAGGAATTCTTCAAGGCTTTCGTGGACCTCTATGTTCAGGTGATCCCAGTAGTCCAGTCCCGCTCTCTTCAGCATCCTGTCGTCTATGGAAAATCCCAGCGGCTTTACCAGATGCAGCTTGCAGCCCGTCAGCGCGCAGGTCCTGGATATATTGCCCGTGTTAGCCGGGATCTCAGGCTCCACCAGCACCACATGAAATGGATATTCCCTGTCTTTTTCCGGCTCCGACGCGGAGCTTTCCGCCTCCAGTATCATGTCGGACGCCGCGTTATGTTTAAAAGTCTCTTTTTTCAAAAACACACCTTCCTTGTAAATATATTCAGGGCAGCCCGAATTCCGGCCGCCCGTCCGCCCCTGTGGGCCGCGCCGGCCCGGGAGCTCAAAAAGCCCATGATATTAAGCTTTTTCGTCAACACATCTTTGACTATATAACAGTGGAATGATATAATCCATAGGAATTTTAAAATTGATCAAAGAGCGGGCGCGCCCGGGACAAAGGCGCCCGATATCTAAAAAGGAGAAAATATGTCACTTTATCAGGATTGGGTCGATCTCTATGAGAATCAGACCAAAGAGACCTTCAATCAGTTCTGGGACGAATATTCCGGCGCGGAAACACGCATCTACAGAGATATCCTCTCCCATAAGAGCAATATCTATACCGGAAAAGTAGGCGAAAAATCCGCTGAGCTCGGCGTAAAAGAATGCATCTTTGTCGGCTTTCTCGACGGCATCAACGACAGCCTCAACGAGCCTATAGATTTCGAGCACATGGAATCTGACAGCGAATTCAAGCTGGACATCGATTTCGAAAAGCTCTATTTCAACATGCAGGATGCTCATGCCGACTACCTCTACGGCCTTCCTGAATGGAACGACATCCTCTCCGAAGAGAAGCGCGCCGAGATCACAAAGGCTTACAGAAAGTCCAAGACCGTAGTAAAGCCTAAGAAGATCGGCAGAAACGATTCGTGCCCTTGCGGCAGCGGCAAAAAATACAAGAACTGCTGCGGAAAAGCAGTATAGCCGATAGGATGCGAACGGCGAACGCTCCGCGTACATACGCGGCCTTCGGCCGCGGAATATTAAGCTAAAAAACCTCCGGATGCCTGATCATGGCTCCGGAGGTTTTCTTGTCCGTCAGGGCCCTGTGCCCGGGGGGCACGCAGGATCCTTATTTCTTTTTACATCTCGTTCCTCAGCATATCCTCGTAGGTCTCGCGCTTTACTGTCAGCCTGTCTTTACCATCCTTAAGCATGACTACCGGCGGGCGTCCTATCCTGTTATAGTTGCTGGACATGGAGTAATTGTATGCTCCCGTGGCAAGGACAGCGAGATGATCTCCACGCTCGAGCGGCGGGAGCATGACGTCATATGCCACTATGTCGCCCGACTCGCAGCACTTGCCTGCCACCGTAGTCTTCACCGTGTGAGGCAGCTTCAGCTTCTCTACAGCTTCGACTTCGTAAGAAGCATTATAGAGCTCTGTCCTCGGGTTGTCAGGGAAGCCTCCGTCTACTCCGGCGTAGACCCTGCCCGCGGCATTTGTCTTGACCGAGCCTACCTCGTAAACTGTGATACCAGCTTCAGCTATGATCCACCTGCCCGGCTCTATAGTCACCATAGGCCTCGGGTCGCCGCATCTGTTATACGCTTCTTCTATCCTCTTCATGACCGGATCGACAAAATCAGAGATCTTAGTGCGCGAAGGATCTCCAGCGTAGTGGACGCCGAAGCCGCCTCCGCAGTTTATCTCGCGGGCTGTCCATCCGTATTTATCCTTCAGGTCCTCGAGCATTTTGATGATGATCTCGACTGCCATTATGTGTGAGGTGTTTTCCAGCAGCTGGGAGCCGACATGGAAATGGACACCCTTGAGGTCTATGCCTTCCATCTTCAGAGCCTCCGGCACAGCTGTCTCCACGGTCTCCTCCGTCGAAAAGCCGAACTTGGAATCCGCCTGGCCGGTGGAAATGTACTGGTGTGTATGGCTGTCTACGCCCGGAGTCACTCTGAACAGCACCTCCTGCTTCATGTTCCTGTCGCGGGCCATCTGGTCCATGAGCTCCAGTTCAGAAAGGTTGTCGACTACGATAGTGCCTACTCCCGCGTCGAGGGCCTCTCCGATCTCCCCGGCAGTCTTGCTGTTTCCGTGAAATACCATGTCCGCAGGATCGAAGCCGGCTTTAACGGCAGCGTATATCTCGCCTCCCGAAACGACGTCGAGAGAAAGCCCCTCCGACTTTATGATCCTTATCATCTCGAGTGTCTGGAAGGCCTTGCTGGCGTATGCCGCCCTCGTATTATCATATTTATCCGTGAAATCGCGCTTTATCTCGGCGCATCTCTTCCTTATCTCGTCCTCGGAGACAAGGTAAAGAGGAGTGCCGTATTTTGCCGCGAGAGCGGCGACATCGCATCCGTGAAACATAAAAGTATCGCTGTTCATGATCATTCGTCCAATCCGTACTGAAGGCATGTGCCGAGCAGCGGACACTCGCCGCACTTAGGCGAGCGCGCCGTGCACAGCCTCCTGCCGTGCCATATGATCCTGTGGTGGTTTGCTGTCCACTGGTCGTCCGGCAGGACCTTCATCAAAGCTTTTTCTGTATTTAATACATTATCCTCGCGCACCAGCCCTATCCTGTTGGAAACCCTGAAAACGTGGGTGTCCACTGCTATGCGCTGATGACCGAACGCGTCCGCCATCACGACGTTGGCGCTCTTGCGGCCTATCCCCGGCAGCTCCTCCAGAAGCTTCTGGTCCTCAGGGACTTGACCGCCGTATTTTTCGACGAGCATTTTACTCATCTTTATCAGGTTGGCGGATTTGGTCCTGTACATGCCGAGCGGCCTGATGATGCGCTCGACCTCGGCCTGATCCGCCTCAGCCATTTTCTCCGCGTCTGAGTATAACACAAAAAGGTCATCAGTAACCTGATTGACCTTTTTGTCTGTTGTCTGTGCCGACAGCATTACGGCAGCCAGAAGCTGAAAGGGTGACGCGTGTACCAGCTCGCATTTAGCGTCAGGATATGTCTCCGCCAGTATTTCCAGCACTTTTTTTACGCCGCCGGCGTCAAGTGTTTTTTTATCTTCCATTTCTATGATCTTCTTATTCTTCGAAGCCACCGTATCCGGCCCTCATCTTAGAACTCTCAAGATGTTTCTTGACTACAGCCACTCCACGCTCCGCGTCGCGGTCCTCGAGCGATTTAAGTATCTCGGCGTGCTCTTTTAAGACCTCTTCCATATCCTCTTCCTCGGTCTTCTCTATATCGCCGTCCTCCTTAAAGAGCTTGGTATAGTACTGATAGCTTGTAAGTATCCTGGTCAGCTGTTTATTATGGGAAGCCTCGTAGATCAGCTCGTGGAAATGCACGTTCTGATCCTGAGCCTTGGCCATATCGCCTTTATGGGTATAAAACTCCATAAGCTCATAGGCGTTCCTGATCTCCTCAAGCTCCTCCGGAGTCATACGCTGCACGGCCCATTTAAAGGCCAGCACCTCGTACTCCTTTCTCATATCATACATATCCGCTATGTCCTGCGGCAAAAAGCCCGTAACGAAAGCGCCCCTGTTCGGGATCATCTCGATAAGGCCCTCCTGCTCCAGAAGCCTGAAGGCCTCCCTGACCGGTGTTCTGCTGACGTTATACTCGTTGCAGATACGCTGCTCCGTCAGCTTCTCGCCGTTTTTCATCCTGCCGCGCAGTATATCCTCCCGCAGCTTAATAAAAATGCTGATGGCAAGCGGCAGACCGGCCACCATGTCACCCTGAACTCCTCTGTAATACATTATTGCGCCCCCCGGCATAAAAAGTACAGAAATCAGTCTGCGCCGCAGACATGACTACATAAATATCTTTATTCATAAATACAATATTTTATCCTGCTATTGTATACAATTATATTGTATCTTCGACAGATTGTAAATATGATAAGCCTATTTTCTTTATATAAATCAGATTATCGGTACATTTTTCCGCAATATTTTCAGTATTTTTTAATATAACATAAAATATTGTAGTTGTTCGGCTGGTTTGTATGCCGATTTGCCGCGCTAACGCAATAAAATAAATAATTATTAAACCTGAAAGCTTACGCGGACTCCGTCCGCCATGCGCGCGGAGCGCGCGAAAACGGCGGGGCTGCCGCAGCTGCCCCGCCGTTATTTTATTTCTGAACATGTGTCCCTGAGGACATTTTTTTTATTATTTTACAGAAGTCTCAAATGTGAGTCCCTGATCGTCGGCGTTGATGACTATATCATCGCCGTCCTTTATATCGCCTCTGATTATCATCTCGGCCAGCTGGTTCTCGATATTCTTCTGTAGATATCTCTTGACCGGTCTCGCTCCATAATGAGGGTCGTAGGCTTCTTTGGCGATGAACTTCTTCGCCGCGTCGGTGATCGTAAGGGTCATCCTGCGGTCTACCAGAAGCTTCTCAAGGGAAGCCAGCGCCAGCTCTATGATCCTGCCTATCTGTTCTTCAGTGAGAGGCGAGAATACTACTATATCGTCAATACGGTTTATGAACTCAGGCCTGAAGTTCTTCTTCAGCTCGTCCTTTACCTTCTGTTTTACCTCCGGATCTATAGTGCCGTCCTGGTGGATGTTCTCTGTCAGGTAAGCGCTGCCCAGGTTGGAGGTCATGATGACGATCGTGTTCTTGAAGTCGACTGTCCTGCCCTGGTTGTCGGTCAGGCGGCCGTCATCGAGCAGCTGCAGCAGGATGTTGAATACGTCCGGATGAGCTTTCTCTATCTCGTCGAACAGTATTACGCTGTAAGGATGGCGTCTTACGGCCTCGGTCAGCTGTCCGCCCTCGTCATAGCCTACATATCCTGGAGGCGCTCCTATGAGCCTTGAGACTGAGTATTTCTCCATGTACTCCGACATATCGATACGGATCATGTTCTTCTCGCTGTCGAAGAGGGATTCTGAAAGAGCCTTGGCCAGCTCGGTCTTGCCTACTCCTGTAGGTCCCATGAATATGAAGGAACCTATAGGCCTGTTAGGATCCTTGAGTCCGGCTCTGGCTCTCATAACAGCCTCGGATACGGATTCTACCGCTTCGTCCTGGCCGATGACCCTCTTATGGAGCTCGTCAGGCAGCTTGAGCAGCTTTGCCCTTTCGGCTTCTACCAGCTTTGCCACAGGTATGCCTGTCCACTTAGATACGACTTCCGCTATCTCCGGTTCGTCGACCTGCTCCCTCAGCATCCTGTCGCCGCTGTCTCCCAGCTTTTCCTTGGTCTCAGCCAGCTTCTGCTGCAGATCGCGCAGTTTTCCGTATTTGAGCTGTGCTACCTTCTCGTAGTCTGAGTTTCTCATAGCAGCCTCTATCTCCAGATTTACATCCTCGATCTGCTGCTTTACCTGCTTAGACTCGCTGATCTCATTCTTTTCCTTCTCCCACTGGGCTCTCATAGCCGAGTTCTTTTCCTTGAGGTCGGAGAGCTCCTTGTCTATGCTCACAAGCCTTGCCTTAGACGCTTCGTCCTCCTCTTTGCTCATGGCCTGTTTCTCGATCTCCAGCTGTTTGATCTTCCTGTCGACCTCCTCGACCTCTGCAGGCATGGAGTCTATGTTTATCCTTACCATAGAAGCCGCTTCGTCCATGAGGTCTATGGCTTTATCAGGCAGGAACCTGTCCGAGATATATCTGTCTGACAGTGTCGCGCAGGCGATAAGGGCATTGTCGGTGATCCTTACGCCGTGGTGTATCTCGAAACGCTGCTTGAGTCCTCTGAGGATGGAGATAGTGTCTTCTACTGAAGGCTGCTCCACCATTACCTTCTGGAATCTTCTCTCCAGCGCCTTATCCTTTTCGATGTACTTCCTGTACTCGTCGAGAGTGGTCGCGCCTATGCAGTGAAGCTCGCCTCTGGCCAGCTTAGGCTTGAGCATGTTGCCGGCGTCCATAGAGCCTTCGGTCTTGCCCGCTCCTACGATGGTGTGGATCTCGTCGATAAAGAGGATTATGCGGCCTTCCGATTTCTCTATCTCGTTCAGTACAGCCTTGAGCCTTTCCTCGAACTCGCCCCTGTACTTGGCTCCGGCGATGAGGGCGCCCATATCCAGCTCGAATATGGTCTTTCCCTTCAGTCCCTCAGGAACGTCGTCGTTGAGGATCCTCTGCGCGAGTCCCTCTACTACCGCCGTCTTACCTACGCCAGGCTCGCCGATGAGCACCGGGTTGTTCTTGGTCCTTCTCGAAAGGATCTGCATGGTGTGCCTGATCTCGGCGTCTCTGCCGATGACCGGGTCCAGCCTGCCTGCTCTGGCGTCTTCCACCAGGTCACGGCCGTATTTTGTAAGGGCATCGTAGGTATCCTCAGGATTAGCGTTGGTGACTCTCTGGTTGCCCCTGATCTTTGTCAGCGCCTGAAGCACCTTGTCCTTGCTGATGCCGTATTTGCTGAATATCTTAGCCGACGGTGTCCCGTTCTCGCCGAGCAGAGCCAGGTAGAGATGCTCCACGCTCACGTACTCGTCGTTGAAATTCTTTGAGATCTTTTCCGCGTCTATGAGTATCCTGTTGAATCTCTGAGAAGCGTAAACCTGTCCGTTTGAGCCGGATACCTTAGGCAGCTTGTCCAGCTCCGCCTGCAGGTCGTTTCTCAGCTGAACGCCCGGAACCCCCATATAGTCGAGCAGTCTAGGCACGAGGCCCTGGTCCTGTTTGATCAGTGCCATGTGAAGATGCTCGCCGGTCAGTTCCTGATGGCCTTCTTCTATAGCTATGTTCTGTGAGTCTACGATCGCGCCGCGCGCTTTTTCTGTAAACTTTTCGAAGTCCATATGATCAGCCTCCCCTCCGCTGATATAAACATGCAGCCGGTCTCCGACCGGAGATCTCAGCTGCACGAAGATTTTCAATATAATAAGATCAAGTCCTGCGTCAGCTCCGCTGACAGAGGGCAGTCCGGCGGGCCGGCGCCCTTCGTTAGCACTCTACACCCGTCGTGGCTAACAATATTATACCCTGCTGTTTTTAGTGTAAACTCAAGACTTAAAATATTATTTGTAAACAGAAAAAGACCGGCCCGCGCGTCACCCTGGCACAGCGATCAGCGAGCCGCTCTATCATTTGTCCGCGGAGCGGTCGTAAGCTACAGAGCTTTTATATTCGCCTTCATTTCAGCTTTATAGGCTTCTACTCCAGGCTGATCGAAAGGATCTACTCCGGAAAGGAGGGCGCTTACCGCACACTGGGTCTCGAAGAAGTAGATGAGCTCGCCGACGTTTTCAGGCGAGAAGCTGTCCACTGTGATCTTCAGGGCCGGAACGCCTGCTTTTACATGGGCAGCGTACACTCCATCCTCAGCGCATCTGTTTATCTGCTGGATGGTCTTTCCCGCGAAGATGCCGCCCGCTTCCTGCGGTACGAGGACATCCTGAAGCGTGTTCTCCGCGAGGACGAAGGTCTCGAAGAAAGACGGCGCGCCCTGCTGCAGGAACTGGCCCATGGAATGGAGATCGCGGCTGAACATGAGGGATGTCGGGAAGAGGCCTTTTCCTTCCTTGCCCTCGCTCTCGCCGAAAAGCTGCTTGAGCCACTCGCCGAAGAATGCCGCGTAAGGGTCGAAGAACTCGAAGACTTCTATGCGCTTGCCGAAGCTGTACATGAGCTGCCTTGTTATAGCGTAATCGAGCGCGTCTCCCCTGAATTTCTCAGGATCAGCCAGATCAGCCGCGCCCCTTGTCAGCTCCCTGATGTCTATCCCGCTCACCGCTATAGGGAGCAGACCGACCGGCGTCAGGACCGAATAGCGCCCGCCTATATCCAGCGGAATGTCCAGGACCGTAAAGCCGTCCTCGACAGCGAGATCATAGAGGTAGTTGGACCGGCGCTCTGTTATAGCGTAAGTCCTCTTTGCCGTTTCCTCGCGCCCGTATTTATCAAGCATATACTTTCTGAAGATGCCGAAAGCCGAAAGTGTCTCCGTAGTCGAGCCTGATTTCGAGATAACGCAGAGGGAAATATCCTTCCCTTCTATCTCATCGAATATCTCGTTGACATATCTGGCGCTGAAATTATAGCCGGCGAAAAGCACCTTTGTGCCGGATGCCCTCTCGCCCAGGAGCTCTATAACGGCTTTCGCTCCCATATAAGAACCACCTACTCCAAGGACTATGAGGAAATCGCTGTCTTCCCTTATCTTTTTAGCGCATTCCTCTATCTCTGACAGGCTCTTTTCGTTGATCCTGTCCGGCAGCTTCACCCAGCCCGTGAAATCGAGCTCTCCGCTCCACAGCCTTCCCAGCGCTTCCTGCGCCTGCTCTCTGCGGCTCTCCACAAGCCTTTCAGCTATACCGCTGTCTTCAAGATATACACTGACACTCATCCCATATCTCCTTCGCGCCGGCTGCTGCTCCGGCGACTGTATTTCAAAACAATTGTTCTATTCTATTATTTATAGCCATCAGATAAAAATGTATGATTCCTTTTGTATTAAAATATAATAAATGGTTTCTTACCTATTATAGGAGCTTTATCGAAAAGCGCCGTAAAATATTCCTAAACTTTTATTAAAATCGCGTCCGCTGCCTGCCCGACAGGTCAGCGGATCCAGTACCTGTATCTGATAGGCGGTGACGGTTATGAAAAAGAAATTTCCAGAACGGAGCAGCGGCATACTGCTGCCGATATTCTCGCTCCCTTCAAAATACGGAATGGGCTGCTTCTCGGACCAGGCCCGTTCCTTCATAGACTTCCTCAGGTCAGCGGGCCAGTCCTACTGGCAGATACTGCCTCTCGGACCCGTGAACGAAAGCCGTTCGCCCTATCAGGCACCTTCTTCCTTCGCCGGAAACCCTGAATTCATCGACCCTGAGGAACTTTTGCGGCTCGGTCTGGTCACTGAAGAACAGTTCAGCGATTTCGAGAGATCAGTGTCTCCCTTTTCTGTATCCGGAATCTATGGAAATATCGACTACGTCTCCGTGCTGCCGCCGCGCCTGAAACTGCGCCTCCAGGCATACGAGGGCTTTCTCAGGCTTCCTGCCGCTTCCCCCTACAGGACAGGATTCGACAGTTTTACCAGGGAAAACAAAGACTGGCTGGACGACTACGCGCTTTTTGAAACGCTGGAAAAAGAATACGGCGATAACTGGTCCCAGTGGCCAGAGAAATACAGATTGAGGGATCCTGAGGCTCTCGCTGCCTTCGACCGGGAAAATTCCAGGGAAACAGAATTTATCCGCTTCCAGCAGTACGAATTTTTCAGAGAGCTGGAAAGCCTGCATGCTTACGCCCGCTCCGCGGGCATAAAACTGATAGGCGACCTGCCCATCTACACCGCCTGCGAATCCGCCGACTGCTGGAGCCATCCCGGTATATTTCAGCTCGATAAAGACCTCAAGCCTGAAGCGCTGTCGGGATGTCCGCCTGACGCATTCGCCCCCGGCGGCCAGCTCTGGAACAATCCTCTATACAGGTGGCACGATGCTCCCGAAAAGACTGCCGCCTGGTGGGCTGCCAGGCTGGCCCACAGTCTTAAGACCGTGGACATGCTCCGCCTGGACCATTTCAGAGGATTCGAAAGCTATTTCTCTATCCCGGCAGACAGGGCGGATCCCGCTCTGGGACACTGGGAAAAAGGGCCGGGAGCTGACTTCTTCAGGAGCCTGCCTGAGAAAGCCTTTCCCTCCGGCTCATTCATAGCAGAAGACCTGGGCAGCCTGACTCCTGAAGTATTTAAACTCAGGGACAGTCTGAGGCTGCCCGGCATGAAGATCCTGCAGTTCGCTTTCGACTCCGACAGGACAAATCCCTACCTGCCGGATAATTTCGGCCGCCGCTGTGTTATATATACAGGCACTCACGACAATGATACGACAGCCGGCTGGTACTCGAGTCTCAGCCCCCGCCGCAGGAACAGGATCCGCCATTTCATAAGCGCTTATCTGCTGAAGCACCGTAAGGCTGCTTTCACCAGCCTCCTGCCGCCTGACAGGCTCCGCAGATGGACGCGGGCAGATATCAGGAACAGCGAGATCGCTGAAGCGCTCACAATGATCGCCCAGTCCTCAAAGGCCGGCCTCTGTCTTCTCCCGCTTCAGGACATTCTCAGCCTTGGTTCGGGAGCCAGAATAAACACTCCCGGTATCGCCTCCGGAAACTGGACTTTCGAGCTGGGCACAGGGCTCAGCCTTACAGAATATGCCGGAAAGCTGCAGCGTCTGTCTGAAACCTGCGGCCGCGTTTAAGGCTGCGGCAGCAGGATCAGCTGTCAGTCCTCAGGGTCTTCTTTATCTTCGTTCAGCAGTATCACGACTCTGCCTCCCGGCAGGGTCATTTCATTTTCATATTCATTTCCGGTCAGAAGGTCGCGGCAATGCCTGTAAACAGTGAGCTTCTCAGAGCGCCTGCCGCAGTTGGCGGCGGTCATGATCTGTTCTTTCTCATCATAGCGTTCGAAGGCATACAGGGCTCTCACTGCCGCGGCTGTCCTGTACCTTCCTTTTTTATATACTTCGTGCTGACGTCTGAACCTTATCAGCATCATTGTCCACGCTATCAGCCGCTTGTCCTCATGTCCCCAGGGATAGCACTGACGATTAAAGGGATCCTTGTAGCCCTGCAGGCCGGCTTCGTCGCCGTAGTATACGCAGGGCACTCCCGGCAGGGTCATCTGCAGGGCTTCCGCCAGCATGAACATGTGCGCGGAGCGCTCGTACTCGCCGGCGGTCATGTGTTCGGACGCCTGTTCCTCACGCGAAGGGTCCGGGCCCAGATCTTTTCCGCCCAGTTCTGTAAGTATCCTCACAGTATCATGTGTTCCCAGGCTGTTCATAAGGCAGTTCACGACTTCGGGCGGATAATTTTCCATTATATTCTCAACTGTTTCCCGGATCCCGACCGCATCGCCCTTCTTTACGAAATTTATGATCGCCGTACGCAGAGGATAGTTCATTACCGAATCCAGCTTGTCTCCCTCGAAATAATTTTTGCGCTCGCCGTAGGAGATCTTGTTGGAGGCGTCCTCCCAGACTTCCCCTATGACAGCGGCATCCGGCTTTTCCTCTTTCACTCCTGCCACTAGAGCTTGCAGAAAGCTGTTGGGGAGCTCGTCCGCCACATCCAGACGCCAGCCGGACGCTCCCAGCCTGAGCCAGTGACGTGCCACACCGTAAGGGCCGCAGATAAAGTTCCGGTAAGCGGGATTCTCTTTATTGAGCCGGGGCAGGGTATCTATGCCCCACCAGCATTCGTAGCTGCCGTCTTCCTTGAAATAGTACCAGTCCCTGTAAGGAGACTGAGGATCTTCCCAGGCTCCGTCTGTTCCGTAATGGCCGTATCTGTCGAAATACACTGAATCGGAACCGGTATGCGAGAATACCCCGTCGCAGATGACTCTCATGCCGTGGTCGCCTGCTTTTTCGCAGAGCTCTCTGAAGTCGTCTTCTGTACCGAACATAGGGTCGACTTTCAGGTAATCGCCGGTATCGTACTTGTGATTGGAATAGGCCTCGCATATGGGGCTCAGGTACAGGCAGGTCACGCCCAGATCGCTGAGGTAAGGAAGCTTTTCTATGATGCCCCTGAGATTTCCGCCGAAAAAATCGTTATTGAGGATCCTCCCATTTTCGTCCGGCTTAAAACGCGGCATTCCGCCCCAGTCTCTCCGGGTTATCTTCCCAGGCATTTCTACGTAATCGCCGGCGTGATAAAAGCGGTCGACGAAGATCTGGTAGATCACGCCTCCGCAGAGCCATTCCGGCACCTGATATCTGCGGCTGTAGACGGTCTGCTGCCAGCTGTCCGCCGTCCCCGGACCGGCGGGAACAGCCTGGTTTCCAGTCTCCGATCTTCCCGCGGATATCCAGCCGTGTCCTGTATTCAGCTCAAAATAGTACCAGTACAGCCCTGTATCCCAGATGCGAAAGCTGCCCTCGAACTGCCGGTATCCTGCAGGTTTTTCTGTGGAGCCGGAACAGCTCATGGGGTAGCGCGCCTCACTGCCGTTCCTGTCGAACTTCACGACGACACGAGCCTCGGAGACTTCCAGTCTTTCGGCCGCCAGTATCCTCAGCCTCAGCAGCTGACCGGACTTCATAGGGCCTGCAGGATACTTGTACCATTCGTCCCTGGAATCAAATATCAACTGTGCAATGTCAGGCAGCATTTATATCCGCTCGTCCCTTTCTGCTGTAAACGGATGTGTGATATATCCAGAGAGCCTGCAGCCCAGGCTTACGTATACATTTTTGTCGAGGACCGCGTAATTGAGTTCTACGCCTTCCGAGATGACCGCGTTCTGCATGACTACGCAGTGATCCACAACTGCGTCCTTTCCTATGTGGGCGCCTCTGAATATTATCGAATTCTTTACCGTTCCTTCTATATTGGCGCCTGAGGAGATCAGCGAGTTTTCCACGCAGGCATCCTTCCCGTATACGGTCGGAGGGCTGTCCTTGATCTTTGTCATGACAGGGCCGTTTTCGGATTTGAAGAGGCTGGCTCTGACTTTAGCGTCCAGAAGAGCGAGACTGGCTGTCAGATAGTCATCGACCGTATTTATGATAACCGCTGTCGTCTTCGCTTTGACCGCGTGCATCTCGCCGCGGGCCATCATAGGATCGAAGAAATCCCTTCTCAGACTGAGCTTGTTCTCCCTGACCGCTTCGTTGACTATAGCCAGCAGATCCTTCCTGCTTACTACGTAAGTTTCCAGAGAATAATGCATACCCTCCGGCTTTTCGGCAGCCTGAGTGCCATCTGTTACATGTCCCTCTTCATCGCAGCTTATGAATTCCCTTTCGAAGCCGCTGCTTTCGGACAGTATCGGGTCATCCGAATAGAGAACGCTTATCTTAGCCCCGCTCTTTATATGCTCATCGAGCAGTCCCTTAAAATCGAAAGAACCTATCTTGGCGGCGCTGGTCATAATGATGTAGTCGTCTTTTATATCGTTCAGGAAGGTCCTGTTGGCGATCAGTCCTTCCAGCCTGTTTTTATATACCGTATCTGTATTGTCCTTAGTCGCGAAAGGCGGCAGGATCTGTACTCCTCCGTTTTTCCTGTCCAGATCCCACGGAGCGCCTGAGCCTATATGGTTCATCAGGCTGTGGTAATTCTGTTTTACTATGATCCCGACATTTCTGATATCGGCGTTGACCATACTGGAAAGCGGGAAATCGATGAGGCGGTATCTGGCCGCGAAAGGTATCGCCGCCAGGGTCCTCTCATTGAGGAGACTGCCCAGTCTGGTATTATGCGCGTCAGAAAATATTATTCCTGCAACTGTCATTTTCATACCCTCCTCTGCTTAAAGATCTTCATCGACAACGCTTCCGGCGCTGACCGAAACACCGCCGCCTATCTTAAGGCCGTCAGCAACGACCGTGAGGACCTTGCCGTCAGGCAGTTTAGCCTTGCCCGTCTCAGCTTCCTGACCGTCAACGCCTATCCTGGCGCCGGCTCCTATCTCTGTGTTCTCAGAAATGATGGCATGGTCTAATACGGCTCCGCTGCGTATAACGCAGTTAGAAAGCACCAGGCTGTCGCGGATCTCCGCTCCTTCTTCGACGATAACGCTGTTGAAGAGGACCGAATGCCTTATCTTTCCGTTTATCTCGCATGCGTCTCCGACTATAGACCTCTTTATGTCGCCCTTTTCCCCTACGAACTGAGGATATACGATATCGTGCCTGAAATATATCTTCCAGAGAGGATCGTCGAGGATCAGCTTTTGCGAATCATTGCCTTCCATATCGATCGCGTCCATGTTAGCCTCCCAGTAGGAGTTGAGCGTTCCTACATCGCGCCAGTAGCCCTTATACAGGTAGGCGAACATCCTGCAGCCGGAATTCAGCATGTCAGGGATTATATTTTTGCCGAAGTCGTGAGCGGAGCTCTCGTCAGCCGCGTCCTTTTCAAGATATTCGTACAGCTTGTCCGCTGTGAATATATACACGCCCATAGAAGCCTGGGTGCTCTTAGGATGGGCCGGCTTTTCCTCGAATTCGACTATCCTTCCGTCTTTATCAGTGTTCATGATGCCGAACCTGCTGGCTTCCTCTATCTGAACGTCTATGACCGCTATAGTGCAGGCCGCCTTGTTCTGTATATGCTCCTGCAGCATGATATCGTAGTTCATCTTGTAGATGTGGTCGCCCGAGAGCACCAGAACATACTTGGCATCGTATTTTTTTATGAAGTTCATATGCTGGTAGATGGAATCCGCCGTTCCCTTGAACCAGCTGGCGTCATGCTCCGTCATGTAAGGCGGGAGCACATGAAGGCCGCCGAATTTTATGGCCATGTCCCAGGGATCGCCCTGACCCAGATAAGCGTTGAGATCCTGCGGCCTGTACTGGGTCAGTACGCCTACGGTGTCTATTCCCGAGTTTATGCAGTTGGACAGGGGAAAATCTATGATCCGGTAAAGCGCTCCGAAAGGTACTGATGGTTTTGCCGTGCTCCGCGTTAGAGGCATCAGGCGGCTTCCCTGGCCTCCGGCCAGAAGCATCGCAACGCATTCTTTCTTGTTCATTTCACTCTCCTTTTTGTATTTAAACTGTGTCCGTTCGGGAACTGGATCTTCTCTATTACTTTTTACCCGCTGCGGACTCAGCTGTATCTTTACCGACGGCAGACTTCTTCCTGGCAGGCGCCCGCCACGAAAGTATCATCCCCGACAGAGCCGGCAGCTCCACGGTTATATGCTGGTCAAGGCCGTTGCAGCTGCCCTTTCTTGCGCTGTAGGACTTTTTGGTCCTCAGACCTCTGCCTCCGAACTCTATATCGTCGGAATCTAAGGTCCGCTCGTACCTGCCCTTAAAAGGCACACCTATGTCGTACTCCGGAAAGTCCTTGCCCGACAGATTCAGGATAACAACTTCCACCCGCGGCCTCTCGCCGCTATCGTCCGTACGGTAGTATGAGAAGGTGTTGTCAGGGGCGTTGTCAGCATCTATCCAGGTATATCCTTCCCAGGCGTCATCCCTCTTCCACAGAGCCGAGTGTCTGCGGTAGAAGTGGTTCAGCTTCTTTACGAACTCCTGGATCTGGCGGTGCCTGTCGTAATCCAGCAGCATCCAGTCCAGCTCGCGTTTCTCGTCCCACTCTATGAACTGGCCGAATTCGCATCCCATGAAGAGCAGCTTTTTGCCCGGATGGGTCATCATATATATGTAGAAAGCTCTCAGTCCCGCGAATTTCTGGTCGTATTCGCCCGGCATCTTGTCCAGCAGGGACTTCTTCCCGTGCACCACCTCGTCGTGGGATATTGGAAGTATATAATTTTCACTGTATGCGTAAGTTATGGAAAATGTAAGTTTATTGTGAATTCCGCTTCTGAACAGAGGGTCTGTCTGGAAATACTCCAGGCTGTCGTTCATCCAGCCCATGTTCCACTTGAAATTAAAGCCCAGCCCGCCCATTTCCGGCGGCTTTGTGACCATAGGCCAGTCTGTAGATTCCTCTGCTGCCATGATGGCTCCCGGAAACGCCGTGAGCACATCCTTGTTCAGGTTCTGCAGGAAATTTACCGCTTCCAGGTTCTCTCGTCCGCCCTTTCGGTTAGGCTGCCACTCTCCTTCTTTCCTTCCGTAATCGAGATAGAGCATGGCCGCTACAGCGTCCACTCTCAGCCCGTCCACATGGTAGACATCGAAATAAAAGAAAGCGCTGGAGATCAGGAAGCTCATCACTTCCTTGCGGCCCAGGTCGAAAGCTCGGGTATCCCACTCCCTGTACTCCATTCTCAGCGGATCACTGTCTTCATAGAGAGGGTGGCCGTCGAACTCTATGAGCCCGTGGGCATCTTTAGGGAAATGCGCAGGGACCCAGTCCATTATCACGCCTATCCTGTTTTTGTGCGCCGTCTCCACCAGATACATGAAGTCTTCCGGCTTTCCATAACGGGAAGTCACGCTGTAATAGCCTGTGACCTGGTAGCCCCAGGAGCCGTCGTAGGGATATTCCATGATCGGAAGCAGCTCTATATGGGTGTAGCCCATTTTTCTGGCGTAAGGGATGAGCTCATCCGCGATCTGGCGATAGGTCAGCGTTCCTCCAGCCTCGCCGTGCTTCCACGATCCCAGGTGCACTTCGTAGATGTTTACCGGCTCGCGCCTGAGGTCCTTTCCTCTGCGCTCCTCCATCCAGCGCCTGTCCTTCCACTGATATCCCCACGCTATGTCGCTCACGCGAGACGCTTTCTGGCCTCCTTCTTCCGCGGACCCCTTCTCGCTCTCGAAAGCGTATGGATCAGCTTTATAAAGCAAACGCCCGTCGTCTGTCCCGACAACGTATTTATAAAGGTCGCCCACATGTATATTGTCCAGCACAGTCTCCCAGATGCTGGAATCGTCGTGCAGCCTTTTCATGGGGTCAGCAGAAGGATCCCAGCCGTTGAAGTCGCCGACGACAGAGACCGATTCCGCCCGCGGAGCCCATACGCGGAAGCGTATGCCTTCTCCGTCCCCTGTGGAATGGGCTCCGAAATATTCGTAGCTCCTGAAATCCCGGCCCTGATGAAAAAGGTACTTATGTACACTGTTACCTGTTCTCTCAGTCATTTGTTTCCCTCCCTTCCGACAGTTTCCGTTTCTATTTTATATATTATCACAAAACAGATTGTATTTATGAATCCGCCTATATTTGCTGAACACAATTGAATAATTGTAATGTAAGCTTTTGCGGTTCACACCTCTGTTTCACAAAGCGTTAAATACAATCACAGCGGCTGCCTCTGATAGACTGAAAAACACGATTGTGATATAATTCCCACATCATGCAGAGGGGAATCCAGGAGGCATATTTATGATAAAAAAAGATAAGACAAAAACACCCGCGAAGGACGCCCTGCGCGTTCTTTTCTGCACACCTGAAGTCACACCTTTCTCAGGCACAGGCGGACTTGGAGAAGTGTCAGGATCACTGCCCGCCGCTCTCAACAGGCTCACTGAGAAAAACATAGACTGCCGGGTGATATCGCCTCTATACGGCTCTATATCGCAGGAATACCGAAAAGACATGGAATTCCTCGGATATAAAGACATCCCCGTCTCATGGCGCAGCAAATACATGGGAGTCTTCAGCCTCAGACGCGGCGGAGTGACCTATTACTTCATCGACAACGAGGAATATTTTAAGAGAGACGGCCAGTACGGCTTTTACGACGACTGCGAGAGATACGCCTTCTTCAGCCGCGCCGTTTTCGAGTCGATAGATTTCACCGGCTTCATCCCCGACATAATCCACGCCAACGACTGGCAGACAGCGCTGGTTCCCGTATATCAGGACGCCATCTATCACCGCCGCTTCCTGTCTACCATCTTCACTATCCACAACATAGAGTACCAAGGCTACTACGGCACTGAAGTCATCGGCGATGTCATCGGCCTTCCCGCCGGAGCGGACCACCTGCTGGAGTTCAACGGCGGCGCCAACCTGATCAAAGGCGGCATCGACACAGCGAACATAGTGACGACAGTCAGCCCTACCTACGCGGACGAGCTCAGCTATCCCTTCTTCGCCTACGGCCTGGACGGCATAGTGAACAGCGCAAAGCACAAGATGACAGGCATACTCAACGGGATAGACGTGAAGACATACGATCCGGAGCACGACAAAATGATTGCTGCCACATACAGCGCCGCTGACATTTCCGGCAAATCGACATGCAAAAAGAGCATGCTCCGCGAAGCAGGACTTCCGGACGACGGTGCTCCCCTGGTATCCATGATAAGCAGGCTGGTACCGGCAAAGGGCATAGACCTGGTGCGCGGTACTATCGAGGGAATGCTCAGCCAGGCTGACTTCAAGCTCATCGTTCTGGGAACAGGAAATCAGGAATACGAGGACTTCTTCAGGTATCTGGAATCCAAATACCCGGACAAAGTCAGAGCTTTCATCACCTTCAACTCTCAGCTCTCCCACAAGCTCTACT
The DNA here is from genome assembly GCA_028724585.1 of Bacillota bacterium. Classification (GTDB taxonomy): domain Bacteria; phylum Bacillota; class Clostridia; order Peptostreptococcales; family Anaerovoracaceae; genus RUG708. The sequence continues at coordinate 43,940 of JAQYCQ010000026.1, forward strand.
CGGCATCCGACATCTTCCTGATGCCGTCCAAGACAGAGCCCTGCGGACTCTCCCAGATGATAGCCATGAGATACGGCACAGTCCCGGTAGTAAGGGCGACCGGCGGCCTCAGGGATTCAGTATCCGACTGTACCATGGGCGAAGGCACAGGCTTCGTGTTCGAAAACTACGACATGAGCTCGTTCGCCGACGCGCTTTCCAGGGCCATCTCCCTCTACGGGAACAAAAAGAGCTGGGAAGCCCTTGTAAGATACGACCTTAAGCAGGATTTCAGCTGGAACAGATCAGCGCTGGAATACATGAAACTATACGAACGCGCCGCGCAGAAATAGCTGTACGGCAGCCTGCGACGGCTCCGCCGACGGCCGCGCTGACGCGCGGAGACCGCGGCCCTGCCGTAAGGCAGCTGTGCCCGGAGGGCACGCAGATAAATAAAACCAGAAGGGAAAAGGAAAGCGATATTTTATGACCAGAAACAGATTCAGAGAAGAGCTGGATGATATTCTCCTGAATGATTTTAATACAGTTTTCGACGAAGCTGGACCTAAAGAACTTTACCAGGCCCTTGCCGAACTCGTACACAAGCAGCTCAAGAGGAAAAAATGGAAATACAGCCAGAAGCGCATCCAGGAGGAGCGCGAAAATGACGACCGTAAAAAGGTCTATTACATCTGTATGGAATTCCTCATGGGCCAGTCGCTCAAGAACAACCTCTACAACCTGGGCGAAAGCGAAATGGTAAAGAATATGATAGAAGAACGCGGCTTTACCATGGACGATATCTTCGACTGCGAGCCTGACGCCGGCCTTGGAAACGGCGGATTGGGACGTCTGGCCGCCTGCTATATGGACGCTCTGACATCGCAGGGCTACGATGCCACAGGTTTCTCCATATGCTACGAGTACGGCCTCTTCGAACAGCGCATAGTCGACGGCTGGCAGGTAGAAATGCCCGACAACTGGCTGCCCGGCGGACGCGTCTGGCTGGAAGACCATCCGGAGGATACCTTCCGTGTGGAATTTTACGGCAAATACAAGGAAGAATGGACTGAAGACGGCATGCAGCCGAGAGTAGAGAATCCCGAAGTGGTCGAAGCTGTGCCCTACGACATGTATATCTCGGGAGCGGGCAGCAAGGCTGTCAACACTCTCAGGCTCTGGCGCGGCACAAACACCCAGGATTTCGATATGACTTCCTTCAACAACGGCGACTTTACCAGAGCTTCGCAGCAGGCCAGCCGGGCTTCTCTCCTCTCCAAGGTCCTCTATCCTGCCGACAATATAGTGGAAGGAAAGACTCTGCGCCTCAAGCAGCAGTATTTCATGGTCTCCGCGTCATGCCAGAACATTGTCCGGAACCACATCCGCCTTTACGGCACACTCGATAATTTCGAGCAGAAGATATCGATACACATAAACGACACACATCCAGCCCTTGTCATCCCGGAGCTCATGCGCATCTTCATAGACGAGCACAGGATGAACTGGGATACCGCCTGGGAAAAGGTAACTAAGACAGTCTCCTATACAAACCACACAGTCCTTGCCGAAGCCCTGGAAAAGTGGAACGACAATCTGGTAGAGACGGTACTGCCGCGCATTTACGTGATCATCAAAGAGATAGACCGCCGCTTCCGCGAGGATATGAAGCAGATCTTCCCGGGAGATGAAAAAAAGGTGGACTACATGGCTCCTATCAGAGAAAGCATGGTCCACATGGCCAATCTCAGCGTCATAGGATCACACAGGGTCAACGGCGTATCCGCCCTGCACTCTGAGATCCTCAAAGACAAGCTCTTCCACGATTTCTATATCGCCTGGCCTGACAAGTTCACAAATGTCACAAACGGCATAGCTTACCGCAGATGGCTCTGCCAGTCCAATCCCAGGCTCTCAGATCTCATCACGGACTGCATAGGTGAGGGCTGGAAGACGAACGGCGCCGAGCTGAACAGGTTCGCTGAATTCAGCGGACACAGAGCGGTACAGGAGGAAGCTGAGAAGATAAAGCACCTCAACAAGATCCGCTTCGCTGACAGAGTCCTTGACAAAACAGGCAAAAAGATAGACCCGGATTCTCTCTTCATAGTCCAGGCCAAGAGGCTCCACGAATACAAGCGCCAGCTCCTCAACGCCATGAGGATCATATCCCGATTCATCCACCTGAGGGACGACCACGATTACATAGATCGTCCGGAAACCTATCTCTTCGCGGCAAAGGCAGCGCCTAACTACTACATGGCAAAGGAGATAATCCGCCTGATCTGCAAGCTGTCCGAAGAGATAGACAAGGATCCGGCCATTTCAAACAAACTTAAGGTCGTATTCCTTGAAAACTACAGCGTTTCCATGGCCGAACACATGATGCCGGCAGCTGATATCTCGGAGCAGATATCCCTGGCCGGCAAGGAAGCTTCCGGTACGGGAAACATGAAGCTCATGATAAACGGCGCTGTCACCATCGGTACTCTTGACGGAGCCAACGTCGAAATGCGGGAGGCTGTCGGAGACGACAATATCTTCATCTTCGGCCAGCGTGAGGAAGATGTGGTAAAGAATCTGAAGAACGGCTACGACGCCGCTTCAATGGCTGATGCCGATCCAGAGATAAGGGACGTTATAAACGAGATGAGAAAAGGCTTCGCCGGCACAAGCTTCACAGACCTTGCTGATTACCTGACAAAGCCGTCATACAGCATAGCCGATCCTTACATGTGCATCATGGATTTCGAGGATTACTGCAGGGCTCACAATGACATCCAGAAAGCGTACGAAGACCGTGCGCGCTGGAACAGTATGTCCATAGTCAACATAGGCAAAGCCGGCCGCTTCTCGGCAGACCGCAGCGTACGCGAATATGCTGACAATATCTGGCATACCAAACCTGTTTCCATACAGTGCGGCCGCGAAGATCTCTGATGCAAAAGATCTCTGACACATATGATCATCCTGTGCGCGGAGCGCACGAAAAAGGGAGGACCCGCGGGTCCTCCCTTCTGTGTTTTTTGGATCATCTTCTCCCGTCTCAGGGGATCAGAAAAACAATCCTGTTATGAAATTGTACAGCCAGGACACCTGAGGGGTCAGTATTATGTCCGTCAGGTTGAATACGATTATAAGCAGCAGGAACATGGGTCCCAGCTGATAGAATCTCGGATACCAGGAATAGCGGTCCAGCTTGAAGATCTGGGTCACTATGCCGAAGCCGTCCAGCGGCGGCAGCGGTATCAGGTTAAATAGCATGAGCACTATATTTATCTGCAGCATGCCGATAAGGATCTGCCAAATCACAGAGCCGGTCCTGCTGGCTATGAATTCCGGCGCCAGCACGTAAAGCAGCTTCATGACGGCGGCTGTCGCTATAGCGATGATCAGGTTGTTGAAGACGCCGGCGAATGCCACCAGCATCTCGTCCCTCCTCCTGTGTCTGTAATAGGCGGGATTGATCTCCACCGGCTTGCCCCAGCCGAATCCCAGCAGGAGCAGGGCTATGAAACCTATGATATCCAGATGCGCTCCCGGATTCAGGGATACTCTTCCCTGAGCTTTAGGTGTCGGGTCACCGAGCTTATATGATACCCAGGCGTGGCCGAATTCGTGGAAGGAAAGTCCGACCAGAATTCCCGGCAGTATGATCAGCCTGGCCATTATATAGTTTATGACTGAATCCATTAAGTTGATCTCCTCCGTTATAAGAGCCGTCAGTTCCCAGCTGAATTGACGCATGACCTGTAAAGGCTGGCTATCTGCCGGCTGTGCTCCATAGCGTCTTCATAGAGCTTTTCTCCGTCATGAGCCTCGAGATCCGCCATCATCATGTCATGGTACTTCTTGAAGATCTCCAGCGATCTGTCGAGTTCCAGGCTGAGCCACACATCGTAAAGATCGTGGCAGCTTGCCATAAAATACTCTATGAGCCGGTCCACGAACAGGTTGTGGCAGCAGCTGATGATCTGAAGGTGGAATCTCACGTCCAGCTTCCTGAAATCTCCCGGTCTGACGTATTCGCCGTCGCGGTAGCGCTCCAGTGTTTTTACAGATTCATCGTAAGCTCTCCTCACGCGCGCTATATCTTCGTCATCCGCTTTCTCGGCGGCCATCTTCATCAGCGGCGGCTGGATCAGCTCGATTATCTCGAACATCTCTCTTTTTCTCTCGTCCTGGTCATCGAATTCTATCCCCAGCGGATCTTCCGGCATACCCGGATTATCCTTTACGAAGGTGCCGCTGCCTCTGCGTATCTCGAGTATATTTTTTGAGCAGAGGATCTTGACCGCTTCACGTACGGTCGTCCTGCTTATCCCGAAAAACTGAGTCAGCTCTGTTTCAGTAGGAATCTTGCTGCCTGGCTCGTACTGCTTCTGTATCATTTCGTATAACTTGTCAGCTGTCTGCTGAGAAAGTGAAGTTCTTGCCATATCGGTTCCTCTTTTCTGTATTTTGCGAACTCAGTTATTATATATTAACGAAAACGATATCTCAATATTTATGTAAACAAAAGATTTATCTGCTGTGAAGCGGTACGCTCACGCCCGCTCCGCGGGCATTGCTGACGCTGAAACTCATGCGGAGCCGGGGCAGCCTTGTTCTGCAGCCGGCGATCCGACCGTTATCTTCCTTTTAACCTGCGCGGCGCCTTCGCGGGAGACGGCGAACTGCGCCGCATCTTGAAAAAACACCGATGTGTTTTTTCTTCGGACACGTGCGCCGCTGCGGATTTAAGTTATGAGAACTTAAATCCGCTTCACCGTCTCAGGCCGCTTGGCGCCGGGAAGATATACTGTCGTCTCGATGCTGCAGAACAAGGCTGCCCGGGCTCCGCAGGTCTCCGTCAGCGAAGCTGTCGTAATGTTTACATTAATAATGATGTATTCAGTCATAAAAGGCAAAAGCGCGGCTGTAAAGACAACCGCGCCATGCACATTGCAGGTATATTTATTATTCCGGAAACCTCCGGTTACTCGAGATCCTCCGGATCATAAATTGTGGATTTAGAGCTTGCCGTGTGTCGCGGCTATATTACTTATTCCTCTTTCTTAGCTTTTTCTTTTTCATCAAGGATAGCTTTGAGGCCTCCCCATTTTTCCTGGAATATAGCAGGATCCATCAGTTTTACACCGCCTTCTGGAATTATAGGCTTGAATCCCATATGCGCCAGTATATCTTTTTCAAGATCGATGCCAGGAGCGATCTCTGTCAATACGAGACCTTCCAGCGTACCTTTAAATACGCATCTTTCAGTTACATATATAAGTTCGTGTCCCTTTTTCAGAGCTTCCGGGGCAACAAAAGTAAGCTGGTCGCTCCTCTTAACAAATTTAGGCAGCTTTCCTTCCTGGTCTATGACCAGTTTGCCGTTTTCTATGTGTTCCTTCAGTCCTTTGGTTGTAAAGGTTCCCATGAATACCGACTTCTTAGCGCCTAGAGCTATGTTAGCGAATCCGCCTACTCCAAGGGTTACTCCGTTGAGCCTGGATGTATTGATGGATCCGTCTTCTTGAGCTTCGGACAGTCCAAATACGCCAAAATCGAGACCTACTCCGTCGAACCAGTCGAACTGGTCAGTAGTACTTACTGACGCCTCAACATTATAATGGCAGGCAAAATCCCTTCCGCTTGCCGGAACTCCGCCTACAGCACCTATCTCTGAGGTCATCAGGAACCTGTCGAATACTCCTTCTTCGTAAAATTCCGATCCGCAGTAGGTCGGCATTCCTATTCCGAAGTTGCATATCCAGCCGTATTCTGCTTCCATAACAGAACGCCTTACGATGACCTTCTTAGGTCCGAACGGCATCTTTTCTATAACTTCATGAAGAGGCACTTTCAGCCTGCCTGTAAACGAATCCCAATGAGTTATCTTTTCTGATCCATCATACGGCTTTAATCCATGAACGACCCTCTCAGGGTGTTCTTCGACACATATATAATCTACCAGATAAGCTGGTACTTTTACAGCTTTCGGATCAAGCGAACCCTCTGCTGCGAGCCTCTTTACTTCGACTATCACCTTGCCTCCGCATGCTTTGACGGCTCTGGCGACATCAGCAATCTCCAGTGTAAATACCTCATCCTCTATAGTGACGTTTCCTCTTTCATCAGCAGTAGTACCTCTGATTATGCCTATATCGTATTTAAGTCCTCTGTAAAATATATATTCGCCGTCCATAACGTCTGGATAATAAATGGTAAGCGCCTGACCGGCGGCCTTTTTCTTGTCGGTTATAGCTCTCGCCTTACGATTGAGGCATCCATCGTCCTGTCTCGGATCCATGAAGGTTCCAAGACCTACCTTTGAAAAAGTTCCAGGAAGGCCTCTGCCCTGTTCCCTGAACATTTGCAGCATAGTACCCAGCGGCATATACCAGCCTGCAATCTGATTGTTTTCTATCATTTTCGCGATCTTAGGAGACGTACTCTCATGCGATGAGATAGTACCCGATATCATTCCTTCATGAGCCCAGCAGTCACCTGGTACCGCGCCTGCCGCGTGAACGTGCCATATATTGCGGGGATGGCCGGTCTCAAGGAAATTCTTCTCTATTGCGGACGCCAGTTCCGTTGGAAAAGATACACCTGAGGTAGCCGATGCGATAATACTTCCATCCTTTATCATTTTAGCTGCTTGTTCCAAGCTTATTACCTTAGACATATTGATTTCTCCTAAAGAATATATAAAACCTGTTTATGATACATAATTTCAAAAGCCATGCGCTGCTCTCCGGCGCGGATAAAGAGTCCGCGCCGAAAAACAGCAAATATGCAGTCATTTTCTATAGCTGGCAGATCGGTCTTGTTAGAGCTTTCCGTGTGTCGCGTCCATCTTCTTCTGCAGGCTTTCCGGATAAGGGAATTTCTCCGGAACCGGCCAGTCTACTATGTCGTGCATCCAGGAAGCTCTCCTGCAGAACTCGTCGTGAGCCAGCGGAAGAGGAGGATGGCTCAACCACTTAGGGTCGAATATCTTCTTGAGTCCGAGGATCCACTTGTGATAGTCAGGGCCGTAAGCCGGGCCTGTCAGGTACATAGGCTGGTGCGAGCTCAGCAGAGCAGGGTAAGCGCCGTTCTTTACGTTCATCTTCGCGGAATCTACGTAGAACTGGTCCATGCCGTTCGTATCCTCACGCTGATCCCAGTAGATCAGGAACTCGTAATAGCCCAGATGACCCATTTCGCATGACTGGAACCAGCCCAGATCCTTGGCATCCGGCATGAGCGGAGGAGTATACTTATCCTTCAGGTCTCTGTAATTTTCACCCTGCTTGAATGCCTGATCGAAGGAATCCATTACATAGTCTACTGATACGTAGGATCCGGTCATCAGCCACATTCCCGCTGAATCGGCGTTTTTGAACCAGGATTCGTCAGAAGGTTTTGTCCTTCTCTCCTTGCCGCCCAGCTCGTTGATGATATCGGTCAGTACATTGTAATCGTAATCGAACTGTTCTTCTGAAGTGAAGCCTATGATCATGACTCTTACCAGGAAGAAATTAGCTACCGATTCCGGTGTCTCCTTTGACCAGAGATCCCAGAATTCTTCCTTGCAGCTTGCCTTGGCTATAGCTCTCCAGAAAGTAGGTACCTTTGTGACGGCTCCGCCGACCTCCGCATGGCCGAGCATGATGTGGGCGTCCTCGATGGATTTGAGGCTCGGCATCGTGAAGTTTATCCATTTTACGCGCTTTTCCGGAAGCTTCAGGGATGTAGAAGGCGAAACGCCCTGCATCTCAGGCACTACAGGCTGGAAAGGCAGAGTCTTGATTGCCATCTTCGTGCAGATTCCCAGGCATCCCAGCAGACCTGTATATCCTCTGAGGATACCTCTCAGATCAGGGCCTATGCCCTCGCCCCAGAACGGGTCGTCGCCGTCAGCCAGCGATCCGAACTTGACCAGCTCGCCGTCAGGCATTACCATCTCCAGTCCGAGTATCCTGCGCTGAGGAAGCCCTATCCTGAAGCTCAGAGGCGACCAGCCGTCGTTGAGCAGGTTGGCTACGGCTGAAGTCTGCGCTCCGCCTCCGCCTACTACTACATACGCTCCGTGCTCGAAGCATTCCTGCTGGATCTGGGAATAGATGACTCCAGGCTGTACTGTGATGAAGAAATGTTCAGCGTCTATCTCGAAATCGCGCATCCTCTTCATGTCTATGATCAGCTCATCGTCCAGATGCGGGTGCGAACGCGGTCCGTAGAAACCGGTCGAATAAGGTACGAAAGCCAGATCGTAGCGTCCGCAGATCTTTACGATCTCCTGTATATCCTTTGTAGTACGAGGCATACATACCGCTCCCGGCAGCCTTGTCATCACTCTTTCATATCCTGTGCCGCTCTCGTATCCTCCGGGACCTGAACGGTAGCCCATGCAGTCGACAGGATCATCGGTTATATTTTTCTCGCCTACTACGGCTTTTATTGCTTCATAAGCATATCTGTTGATACTCATAGCGGCCTCCCCTATTTAACTGCCATCGCAAGAAGCTCTGCGATATCGAGAACATCTATCTTTTCACCGTCTTTCGCGGCCGTTTCGCTGAAGTTGCTCAGGCACCAAGGGCACGCTGAAACTACAGTTCCGGCTCCGACGTATTTTACTTCTTCCAAGCGGTCGCGCGCTGCGTTTTCTGCCATCTCAGGAAAAGCCTGCTTTGCGCCTCTTCCACCGCCGCAGCAGAGAGCGTTTTCTTTCTTACGCGGCATCTCGGTGAAGTCTATGCCAGGAACAGCGGCTATGAGGCGTCTCGACTGATCGTAGAGACCGCTCGTTCCTCTTCTCCTGTCCAGACGCGGCTCGATGCATCCCATCCAGCCTCTCTCACCTTCGTACGGCTCCCAAGGGTCGCAGTTCTTGCTGACATTGCAGGAATCATGATATGTGATCCTCTTGTTTACCGGCTCTGTGAGCTGGAGCTTTCCGTCAGCCAGGGCTTCGTCAGCGACCTCTATGAAGTGCTTAACTTCAAATCCCAGCTCATCGGTCCTTATGCCCAGAAGCTTAGGATAATCTACCTTCCACATGCGGTAACATTCCGCGCAGCCTGTCATGAGGACTTTCGCTCCGGATTCTTTAACCTTTGCTATGTTTGCCTCCGCGATCTTCTTAGCCGTGTCCAGGTCTCCCACTGAGAACGGGATATTTCCGCAGCAGGTCTCATCCTTCATGAGCATGTAAGGGATGCCCGCGCTCTGGAGCACCTTGCTTATCGCTTTAGGAACCTGCTGGTTCACATATGATGACGAGCAGCCGACGAAGTACATGATGTCAGCCTTCTCGGCAGGCTTTACGTCTGCGTCCATCCAGCCTGTTCTGTCGGCCCTGGCGCCGAAGCAGTTCCCGGTCTCCTGGATCTTCTGGATGATGTCCTTATGTACCGGCAGCGGGCCGGCGCCTTCCTGGACTGCCTTTACTCTCATGGCTTCGAGGGTAAGGTCTACTTCCAGATCCAGATTTCTCTTGCATCCTACGTCGCAGGCTCCGCAGAGGGTGCAGGCGTATATTATCTCGAGCAGGTGGTCAGACCATTCCAGCTTGCCGTCCAGCATTCCGAGTCCTATCCTCATCTTGCCGGCAGCTCCGTAGGAATCGAATTCCTTCCAGAGATTGGACGGACATCTTACTGAATGGTGCATGCCCGGCATGTAAGTATGGTCTACCCAGTAACATCCTTTGCACTTGATGCAGTGCTGCATATCATAGCGGAAATTGCTGAGGTCGTTTATATCCAGCGCGAACGGCTCCTTCGGAGTATCATAGCGGTCCGGATTTTTTTTATCTATTACCGACATTTTTATCTCCTTTTCATTTCTGCCCGCGGCATCAGCCGCGGCTTCCGGTCATCAGATCTGCCTTCTAAGTCCTCTGCCGGATCTTAGAAGCATACATTTCCAGGATTCATGATATTGTTAGGGTCGAACAGCTTCTTGACCTTTAAGAGCGCTGCCTTGTACGAAGCGGCCCTCTGGTAAAGCTCTTCGCCCATGTCTCCGTACGGTCTGGTGAAGTAAGCGCCTGCCGCGTGCAGAGCCTTGAAGGTCTTGTAGTATATATCGTAGATCTCAGCGTCAGCGCCGTCGGCGGAGCCGTCGTACATGAAAGTGAATTCCAGCTGGCATGCTCTGTTGTGTTCTATAGGCTGCTCGTAGATGCCGATATTTTCGAACGGATACCCATTCCTGGAAGCCGTGTCTCTCACTACATCTATGAACTCCGGAACTCTTTCGGGTCTCGCTATGAAAAAGAGGTCCTGATAGTTTCCTTCCGGAAGAGCCTTCCAGTAAGTCTTGTCAGCCGGCCATGGATTCCTGAGAATGCTCTTGAGTCTGTCAGCCGCCTGAGGGAATCCGGGCATACCGTCTGTAAGCTTTATATTAGGGAATTCGTGCCTGATGACATCGCTCAGGAAATGCTCCTCGTAAGCGATCTTTTCTTCAGGCCTTCTGATGAGTCCGCTGATGATGAAAGCCAGAGTGTATTTTGGCAGAGTCTTCTTAAGCTCTTCGAACTCTTCCGTGCTGTCAGCCAGCAGGGCCGCGAAATCGACGTTGTTGAGGACTACGAATTCCTGGCCTATCCTCCTCGGCATGATCCTGAAGAGGAACTTTTCCATATAATCGAGGTCATCTACAGGCGCGAACTTTATCTTGTCTATCTTAGGGATGCTCTGGATCTTGAGCGACATCCACGTGACTATGCCCATGGTGCCCTGGGCTCCTTGCAGCAGCCTGTAGAAATCCAGTCCCGGGCCGGCAGGGTTGGCGCCCTTCGCGTAAGCGTAAGGGAATTTCGGAGCGCTGGCCGATCCTGTGCGGAAGACATCGCCGTTAGGGAAAACGACCTCCATCGACTGTGTAGGCTCTCCGTAGTCATATACCGTATTTGTGATAACCTCGCGTTCCAGGTGATCTGTCAGTACTGACCTGTCAGCGCGCGGTGCCAGCGGCATTACTACTCTCATGCCTTCAGCGGCAAGTGTTTCGGTGAGCTTCTTCCAGGAAACGCCCGCTCCAAAACGAACGAACCTGTTTGTCTTGTCTATCTCGTAGATCTGATCGAAACGGCTCATGTTTACTACTACTCCGCCCTGCTTAGGCACGGTAGACCCGTAGAGGTGAACAGGTGAACTAACAGGGATCAGAGGTACGTTGTTCTCGTTCGCCCACTTGACGATACGGCTCACCTCCTCGGTGCTCCCCGGATATACGATCGCTTCCGGAGCGCCGCCTTTAACAAGGCTGAGATCGGACGAACATTTGCCGAGTACAGCCGGATCAGAAACTACATTTTCCGAACCTGCTATTTCCGCCAGATCTTTCAAAATATCCATGTTTTCCTCCTTTGTCTCGTTTTCTCCTGCCTTCCCGCGTCCGCTTTCCCGGCGGCCGCGCAGCCGGCATACAGCTGAATAAACTTTCCATCACCGTTTGATCACTCCTGTGAGACCGGACCGTTTCAGAAGATCACGTGATCAGCGGATAAATCCTGTCCCGTCCGGTATTTTTTATTATACATTAGTCGTTAGTCATCAAACGTATGATGTATTACTTTGTGATTACATTATATGAAACTGACAAATATCTGTCAAGCTCAAATGCACCTATGATCATGTATGTAAATCACGCAAACGTATACGACCGCTCCTCTGCCGCAACTGCCTATTCTGACGCAGCTGCCTGTATGTCGCGATCCTGAGGTATCATTTCACAGGACAAATCCATATCACTTAACTCCTGTGAAACGATACACTCACGCTCGCTCCTCTGCCGCAGCTGCCTGCAATGCCGCGTATGTCAGCGGAGCTGTCGGGAGCGCGGCAGCGGGCAAAAACCAGAAAAGCGGCACCGTCAAACGATGCCGCTTACGCGTCCGCGGATACGATCCGCGCCTTTTATTTTTTTATATTTATTCGATCACAAAGCCGTCTTCCGTAAAGAGACCGACATCCATGAGCTTAGGACCGCCCTCAGGGATGATGAACTCTATATCGCTCATGTCGAGAACCTGTGTCTGCAGGTCTACGCCCGGAGCTATCTCCTCGAGGATGAATCCGTCTTTAGTTACTCTGACGACCGCTCTTTCTGTGATGATAAGGTAACTGTCGTGAGTCTTGAAGAACTGCGGGCCGTTGAATGAAACCTTGGCGCATTTATCTATGAACTTCTTGTAATGGCCTTCGCTGAGTATGTTGAGCTTTTTGTCCTTTATCTCAGCCTTGAAGCCCCTGGCCGTGAAGGTTCCCATGAAAACTACTTTCTTAGCTGAGGACGAGATATCGGTGAATCCGCCTATTCCGGTCAGCTTTCCATTGAGATGGCTGGTGTTCATGGATCCTGTGGAATCGACCTCACTGAATCCGAAGATGCCTATATCCAGGTTGCCTCCGTCAAAATACTGGAAATGCCAGCCTCTGTCTACAAAGGCTTCAGGATTGTAGTGGGCACCGAAATCCCTGCCCTGGGCCGGAACTCCGCCTATTACGCCTGTCTCCGAGATCATCGTGACGTTCTTGTCTTTACCCGCTTCTTCGAGTATAGAAGGGACATTCTGCGGCATTCCCAGTCCGAAATTAGCGTTGCAGACCTCAGGCACCTCCAGCGCCGCTCTCCTGGCTATGACCTTCTGGATGTTCAGCGGCATTACTTCCTTATTCTTTTTAAGCGAAACTATCTCCTGACCTGTGAAAGCAGGATTGAAATCCTCGCTGTGCAGCCTGGCCATGGTCTGCGGAACGTCTTCAGGATGCTCTTCTACTACGACGTAATCAACGTAGATACCCGGGACCTCGACCATCCTCGGATGGATCTCGTGGACGCTGGCTATCCTCTCGACCTGGGCGATGACTATACCGCCGTTGGTCTTGACAGCCTGGGCCGCCGGGAGCATGCCCGGACGCTGTATTTCCTTTTCACAGCTGAGATTGCCGTGAGCGTCGGCAGTTGTGGCACGGAGCAGACATACGTTGAATTTCGGTGCCTTATACCAGAGATACTCCTCTCCCTCGAAATCAGGGATGTATTTTACGAAATCCTCGCCTTCCTCTTCAGTCAGCTTATTGAGCTTGCCGCCGCCGTAACGCGGATCCATGAAGGTACCGAGACCGACCTTAGTGAGTATGCCCGGCATTCCCCTGGCCGCGTCGTTTGTCACCTGCATGAGCGGGCCAAGAGGGAACATATACCCCTGTATCTTATTTTCCTCTATGAGCTTTCCCATACCAGGCGCCACGCTTACGTAGGCAGAAATAGACCTGGTCAGCAGGCCGTCGACGCACCACTGCTCCTCACCGTAATGGTCCATGGTGAAATTTCCCATGCCTGTGGATCTGAAGCTTGTGATCCCTGCCGGATGCTTTTCCTTATCGTATCTGAACCTGACCGCGTCGACCAGCTCGTTCGGATACCCTACCATGCCGTCCGCCGCGAAGATGACGATAGATCCGTCCTTGATGTGCTTCGCGGCTTCTTCAGCGCTGACTATCTTTGCCATATACTGCTTCCTCCTTTAGTAGATACGGATACGCACCAGCAGCAGGCCATGAATTTTCCGCTCCCGCTGTGCGTCCAGATCCATGCCGCAAAAATGCTGCACGGATTCCCACTCCTCTTTTATATGTTAATACGTTAACAGATGCAACATCTATTTTTCGAAAAACAAGAAGATTTTTCAGTTTTTTATATCATCTGACTGCTGCTGCAGTCAAGTCTGTGGGTTGAAAGTCGCAATTTATTATGTATACATTTCAGCGATCAAAAGAAATATAAGTTCAGTAATAGATCTGTTTTTACGTCAGCTCCGCTGACGGCCGCGCGCGGAGCGCGCAAAAATGCGGGCCGGGGCAGCACCATCAAAGACGCCGCTCCGGCCCGCTTCTATGTTATTTCATAATATCTGTTCCGTCTTCAGTAACAGCTTACGCGTCCGCTCCTTCCGGCAGCAGATCCCTCATGCTGTTCATGCTTATGAGCAGCGTTGAAAGATTGTGCAGAGTGGCTGTGACCGTCGGAGGAAGTATGCCGAACAGCCCCAGAAATATCAGCGCTGAATTGAATATCAGTATCGTAGAATAGTTTCTGTGTATGCGGCCCATCATGGCGTCAGCCAGGCGCTTCATAACCACCAGCTCGTAAAGGCTCTCAGCCGATATGGTTATATCAGCCACATCTCTGGCTATAGCCGCGCCGCTGGCTACTGCTATGCCCGCGTCAGCCTCCGACAGAGCCGGAGAATCATTGATGCCGTCACCGGTCATGACGACCTTTCTACCTTTTTCGTGCTCAGAGCGTATAAAGGCGGCCTTGTCCTCAGGCAGAACTTCGCCGAAGAACTGATCTACGCCGACCTTTGCCGCGACAGCTGCCGCTGTCGTCCTGCTGTCGCCGGTCATCATGACGACTTTGTCAAAGCCGCTTTCCTTCAGTGCCCGGATAGCTGCCGGAGCTTCTTCGCGTATAGGATCTTCCACACAGATGACGGCTGAGAGAGTGCCGCCGATAGCCAGATAAAGTCTGGAATATTCAGCCGGTATCTCCTCAAAGCGGTGTTCTTCACCTTCAGGGACAGTGCATTTCTCATCCTCAAAAATGAAGTGGTAGCTGCCTATGCAGACATGCTGGCCGTCTATGGAGCTGGCTATGCCATGCGCCACGACATATTCGACCTCGCTGTGCTTTTCAGCATGATTGAGTCCGCGCTTCTCTGCCTCAGCCACAACAGCATTTGCCATGGAATGAGGGAAGTGTTCCTCCAGGCACGCAGCCAGGCGGAGCATCTCGTCCCTGTCATAACCGTCGAATGCTATGATATCGGCCACATGCGGCTGCGCATACGTAAGCGTACCTGTCTTGTCGAACACTATGGTCTTTGCCTGAGCTACATTTTCAAGATATTTGCCGCCCTTTACGTCTATATGATGATCACTGGCTTCCCTGATAGCCGAAAGCACTGTTATAGGCAGCGCCAGCTTCAGAGCGCAGGAGAAATCCACCATAAGAACAGCCATGGCCTTTGTGACATTGCGCGTCAGAAGCCAGGTAAGAGCTGTGCCTCCCAGGCACCACGGCACAAGTCTGTCAGCCAGATGGAAAGCTCTGCTCTCCGTCGCTGACTTCAGCTTCTCCGCGTCCTCTATCATGCTGACTATCCTGTCGTAGCGGCCGCTGCCCTGGGCATTTGTAACCTCTATCACGCACTCTCCGTCCTCGACGACAGTGCCTGCGTAAACAAAGCTGCCCGCGTTCTTGAAGACCGGCAGAGACTCGCCTGTCATGGAGGCCTGATTTACAGACGCCTCGCCCTCTGTGACCCTTCCGTCCAGCGGTATGAGATTTCCGGTCCTTACTACTACGTGATCTCCCTCATTGACCTCATTTACTGGCAGAAGCTCATCTGTACCGTCTTTTCTGACCCAGACTCTGTCCACATTGAGATACATCCTCTGCGCCAGATCATCGACGGATTTTTTGTGAGTCCATTCCTCAAGCAGCTCGCTTACTCCCAGCAGGAACATAACAGTGCCTGACGTCCTGAAGTCACCTCTCAGAGACGAGACCGTGATAGTCGTCGCGTCGAGGACAGATACATCAAGATGGCCTGACGCCAGACTCTTTATGCCATTGTAAATATACTTTACAGCGTGTAATGCTGTTACGGCATCGGATATCCTGGCAGGCAGGACAAATCTGGTTATACACCGTCTGAGTATCAGGAAGAAGAACCTGTCCTCGTACTCTCTGGCCAGCGCGCGTCCCGAGTGCTCCGGAGCCGGCTCCGCGTCCTCGCAGCTGAACTCTGACAGAGCTTTTATGATCCTGTCCTCCGCGCCGCTTTCAAATGTGATCACTGCATCCAGAGTCCTGTCATTGACTTTCGCTTTTTTCACTCCCGGTATTTTACCCAGAGCGAATTCGAGAGTGTCTGCCTGCTCAAATGACATCTGATACTGATAGAAGCGCACTCTGAGCCTTCCGGATGACTGATGCAGAATCTTGCATTTCATTTCCGGTCAGTCTCCTTTCCCGGCTCTAGGCATCAACCGCAGCTGCAGCCCTGGCATCTGCTTCCTCTACAACAGCCCTTGCGTCCTCGATGATCTTCGCTTCTTCAGCATCTTTTCTCTTCTGGTTGATATCTTTAGCGTCAGCGGCAATATCTCCGCAGTTTTCTTTCAGCCTTGTAAAGTCTTTTACGACCTCATCCTTCATACGGAGTATGACTGAAAGCTCATGTGTGTAAGCCGATTTCATGGTCTGGCTTGTCAGTATCTTTATGCCGTATGATCCTATCAGGACACCTATAGCTCCTGCTCCCCACTTGTTCATTCTCTTTCCTCCTGTCATAACGAACATTAGTTTCATCTAACCTTCAGATATGCCAGAACGTTTGTTCCAACTAACTTCCTCGCGAAGAAATCCAGACGGATACTGCTGACAGCAGTCAATGCCAGAAGGTTTCACTCCTGATAAATCTTCATCAAAGACTTCCGCAAAAGCTCCCTGTCTGTTAGAAATGACTAACGTACATTCTTTAAAAACGACGGCTCACGCCGTCATGAAAAAATATTAATATATATTATATTAAGCCGGCTGCGTTTTTCTGTCAATACGCTTATCCTGGGATAAAAAAAGAACACCCGGCAGTGTATCCCTGGTGTTCTCTCTTCATTGCGCGTATGTTCTGAGGCGTCCTGCCCCGGCGGATGCTCAATATCAGAACAGTATCGTCATTGTCGTACCGACATTCTTTTCGCTCTCCATCTCGAGCTCGGCTCCTATGACTCTGACTCCGTGCTTGACGATAGCCAGACCCAGTCCCGTGCCCTCGATGACATCCGAATGGGATTTGTCCACACGATAAAAGCGCTCAAATACCCTCTCCTGCTCGTCGTCGGAAATTCCTATACCGGTATCGGCCACGCTCAGGAAAGGCCGGCCGTCTCTGATGCCGGCATCTATGGTCACACTGCCTCCAGGTTTATTGTACTTGATGGCATTCTCCACGATGTTGTAAATGATCTCGTCCAGCACCTGCGGTATGGTCTGCACTTTTATGTCCTTACCCTGATATGTTACTGATATACTGTTTTTCGCAGCTACAGTGCTGAGTCTCTGAATGACATCGAGAGACTCCTGAGTAAGATCCACTTCCTCGATCTTCTGTTCCGGATCTGTCTCTTCGAGTCGGGACAGATGAAGTATATCGTCTATCAGGCTGAGAAGACGCCTGGCTTCATCATATATCTTTCCGGCGACGACCTTTGTGTCCTCTGCTTTGACGAGCCCGGACTTCATGAGCTCCGCGAAACCCATGACAGATGTGAGCGGAGTCTTCAGCTCATGTGTAACATTCGCCGCGAACTCCCTCCTGAGCCTGTCGCGTTCTTCCTTTTCGGTCGTATCTATAAATACCAGCACGGCGCCTTTGATGGCTTCCTTTTCCGGAGACCCACCGTTTCCGCCGTTGACATAGACCGGCGCCGAGATAACGCTGTACACGCGGTTTCCCAGTTTCATAGACTGCTCGCAGTGCTTGCCTTCAGAAGCTGTTTCAACTGCCTCGCGTACTACGCTGTTCCGCGTAAGCTCAAGGATATTTGTACGGCCTTCAGGCTTTTCCGCGTTCAGGATATCGAGCGCGCTCGTGTTGCACGAAAGAACGTCGTTCTTTTCGTTTATCACTATCAAACCTTCCGTCATATTATTGGTTATAGCCGTGAATTCCCGCTGCTGCTGAGACAGGTCGTCGACCTGTTTCTCTATCTGCTCGTTCTGGTTTGCCAGTCTCCTGAGAAGAGGCTGCAGCTCTTCGTAAACATCGGTATCCATAGGGTTTTCGAGATCGATGCTGTTGAGGGGATCGATTATCCTGTGCGATACCCTGTAGGCAACGACCGCAGAGATCGCTATGGCCGCCAGGATGACAGCCAGAACTGCCGTGAAATTGCCCATGATGTTCGACAGCCATGTATGGTGGTCGACCGATATCCTGAGCACTGTGCCATCGTCCAGCTTCTGGGCGTAATAATGTGTCTCCACAGACATAGTCTTCGAGTATCTCGATCCGCTTCCTTTCCCGGTCTTCATGGCGTTCTTTATCTCAGGGCGGTCAGCGTGGTTTTCCATTGTGGAAACATCTGCTTTGTTGTCAAAGAGGACCGCGCCGTCGGTATCTATCCAGGTGATCCTTACCTTGTTAGCCGCTTCTTCATCAGAAATGCGCTGCAGGTACGGCAGACCTTCCCTCTCGACTCCGTCCGACAGATATGCTATATCTGTACGGAGTTCCTGAGAATACTGACCGGAATAGTATGTGTAAACAGAACCGAGAACAAGGCTGAGACTAAGTGTGAGGACGATTATAGCCGTGGTAAATATCGCGGCGAATATCCTCTTATTCATCTTCTTTATCCTCCAGTTTGTAACCCACACCTCTTACTGTTTTGATACACTTTCCTGATTCACCGAGTTTCGATCTTAACGTCCTTATATGGACATCGACTGTACGGGTCTCCCCGTCGAAGTCGTATCCCCATATATTCTTGAGCAGCCTGTCTCTTTCCAGAACTATATTCTTGTTTTCCAGCAGCATGCTGAGGAGCTCGAACTCCTTAAAAGTGAGCGAGATCTCCTTGCCGCCGGCAGTTACGACATGCCTGTCCCTGTTGAGCGTGAGATCGCCCACGCTGAATTCCGCTTCAGGGGCCGCCGACGTCCTCCTGAGCACAGCCTTTACACGCGAAATGAGCTCAATGATACTGAAAGGTTTAGTGACATAATCGTCAGCGCCTCTGTCGAGACCCATCACCTTATCGTACTCGTCTGATTTCGCGGTAAGCATGATAACAGGGATAGACGAGGTAGAAGACGTATTCCGCAGACTGTTGAGGATATGCATGCCGTCCTCTTCAGGAAGCATGATATCGAGCAGGATGAGCTCAGGTTTCTTGTGCCCCATGGCTGCCCAGAATTCAGAAGGCAGGGCAAAGCCCTCTGCTTCGAATCCGCTGTTGTTGAATGAATATTCCAGAAGTTCTCTTATGCTTGCGTCGTCTTCTACTATATAAATCATATATCTACCTCATAACTGCCGTAAATCCCGCGGCCTCCGGCCGCAGATAAAAAACTACTGTTCTTTATTGGCCGGGTGTTCGCCCGTTACGGCGTAAATTACCCATTCTCCCACGTTTACGGCGTGGTCAGCAACTCTTTCGAGATATTTTGATACCATGAGCAGGTCAAGGCAGGCTTCGCCGTTGTCGCTGTCAGCCTTTATCTCTTCCATGAGCGCTTTCTTTATCTCAATAAAATATTCGTCGACTGTATCATCGCTGTCGATGACTTTCTGAGCCAGCTCCGCGTCCCTTCTTACGAAGGACTCGACACTCTCGGCTACCATTTCCGTCGCGGTATCTGATATAGCCTTTAAAGGAAGGCGGGATACCACGTCGTCGTTATTGATGAATCTGGTCACTTCAGCTATGTTTTCAGCCAGGTCGCCTATTCTCTCCAGATCGGAGATCATCCTCATCGCTGACGATACCATCCTCAGGTCGGACGCTACCGGCTGCTGCTCGAGGAGGAGCTTGATGCAGAGGTTTTCAATGTCCTTTTCCTGTTCATCTATATCTTTTTCAATACTGAATGTTTTCTCCGCCATAGAGCTGTCATGATTGAAAAGCGATTTCATCGCAGAGTCTATAGCGTCCTCGCTGAGAGCTCCCATCTTGATAAGCTGAAGATGAAGAGTCTCAAGCTGCCCATTGTAACGAGCGCGCAGTGCCATCAGCCGAACCTCCCTGTTATGTATTCTTCTGTCCTCTTGTCCTGAGGATTAGCGAAAAGCTTGTCCGTATCGTTGAATTCCACCATCTCTCCGAGGAGGAAGAATGCTGTCTTGTCGGAGATACGGGTAGCCTGCTGCATGTTATGTGTTACTATAACGATAGTATAATTTTTCTTAAGCTCTATAGCAAGGTCTTCGATGACCGAAGTTGAGATAGGGTCGAGGGCAGATGTAGGCTCGTCCATGAGCAGTACGTCAGGCTGCACCGCCAGAGCTCTGGCTATGCAGATCCTCTGCTGCTGACCGCCGGACATGCCGATGGCGCTCTTGTTGAGCCTGTCCTTTACTTCGTCCCAGATGCCGGCGCCCCTGAGCGATTTCTCGACGAGCTCGTCGAGATCGGCGCGCCTCCTGATGCCGTGAGTACGAGGTCCGTAAGCTACGTTATCGTAGATCGACATCGGGAAAGGGTTAGGCTGCTGGAATACCATGCCTACGTTTTTACGGAGGAGGTTGACGTCGATATCACCGTAGATATCTGTGCCGTCTATCTCGATCTTTCCGGTGATCCTGCATCCGTCTACTAAGTCGTTCATCCTGTTGAGGGATTTCAGAAGTGTAGATTTTCCGCATCCGGAAGGTCCTATGAATGCTGTGATCTGATTAGGCGGGATATGAAGGTTTACATCCTTCAGAGCGTGGAAATCGCCGTAATACAGATCCATATGCTCAATAGTGATCTTGTCCTTCTGAGCAGGTTTTTTATTATCCATTAAAACACCTCATTAAATGGAATATGAATCTTTTATAGCTGCTTTGATTATTGTCCGTTTTATTCGCCCGAATTCTTGCGGTCTATGCGTCTCGACAGATATCTGGCGAGAAGGTTAAAGCCGAGCACGAGTATGATCAGCACAGCTGACGATACGTTCGCGATCTCAGTAGAATGCGGGTTCATGCTTCCTTCTGTACGCATTACCCATACGTGAAGGGCGAGTGTTTCACCTGGTCTGAACGGGTTGAGCGCGCATGTAGGAGATGCGAGATTCCAGTTCGCCCAGTTGATGACTGTACTCTGGCCGGCAGTGTACATGAGTGCTGCCGCTTCGCCGAAGCCTCTTCCTGCTACGAGGATGATCCCGGTTACGATACGTGGAACGCATGCCGGAAGGAGCACATGCCACATTGTCTGCCACCTGGTTGCGCCGAGGCCGATACTGCTGCTCTTGTAATCAGGCGGCAGTGCTTTAAGAGCGTCTCTTGTAGTAGTAGTTATCAGAGGGATACTCATGATAGTTACAGCAAGAGCACCGGCGATGAGGTTCCATTTCATTCCTGTCATGAGGATGAATACCAGATAGCCGAACAGGCCGATCACGATAGAAGGCAGCGAAGAAAGTGCCTCGATAGACATCGTTATCGCTTCTGTAAGTTTGCCCTGCTTAGCGTATTCCGCAAGGTATACACCTGCGGCTATTCCCAGAGGAGTACTGATGACAAGCGCTATCAGTACCAGATACACAGTATTGAAGAACTGGTTGCCTATTCCCTGGCGCGTAAAGCTGAACACGCCTGGATAGATGCTCCTTATGCCCTGGATAACTATGTACGCTGCAAGGACGATCAGCAGGAGGATGAAAAATCCGCCTACTCCATAAAATACTCCGGTCATTACCCGGTCAGTTGTTTTTACCCGCTTATGTCTAGCGTCTCTTTCGTCCACAGTACGCCTCCCTAATCATCTTTCTCTTTTTTATCTCTTAAGATAACGTGTATCAGAATAATACATACGAGCGAGATTATTAACAGCAGGAGCGCCATGGACCACAGAGCGAGGTTGTATTCACTTCCGTTAGCTGTATTTCCCATATCTGCCGCTATGGCTGCGGTCAGGTTGTTCGTAGGATAGAGTATGCCCTTAGGCAGTACGCGTGTCTTTCCGATTACCATCGCAACCGCCAGAGTTTCACCGAAAGCTCTGCTCAGGCCTAAGATAACGCCCGATAATATACCGTTTTTAGCCGCCGGCACAAGTACTGTATAAATTACCTGCCAGCGTGAAGCTCCCAGACCATATGACGCGAGTCTGTATGAATCAGGCAGAGCGCGAAGGGCGTCCGCCGACAGAGTCGTTATGGTCGGGAAGATCATTATCGCAAGTACTATGCCTGCCGCAAGTACTGAATAACCGCCCATCGGAGCATGAAGCTTGTCCCTGATGAAAGGTACGAGTACTCTTAAGCCAACCCAGCCGTAAACTACAGATGGGATACCAACGAAGATTTCAATGGCAGGCTGAAGATATTTACCTCCTATTTCCGGAGATATTTCAGAAATGAAGATCGCGGCCGCGAGGCTGAAAGGCAGCGCAATCAAAAGCGCCAGACCGCATGTCATGAGAGATCCGAGGATATATATCCTGGCTCCGACATGGCCGCCGCCCTTTCCTGTGACATCGCTCGGGCTCCATTCGCCCGAGAACAGGAACTCGAATACCGAATGGTGGTATGTCGTAAATGTTCCGTTTCCCTTTATTACGAGAAATATCGTAATGATAAGAGTAAGAGCGATGATCAGGATACCGCAGATCGTCACTATCGACCTTCCGAGATATTCTTTTTTAAACATCCCGCTGCTGTTTTTACTTCCCATAATCCTGAATTTCCTTGTTTCTTTCTGTTTTTGAACGTTTCCTGAAAAGTTGAAGAAGACCGGCGCCGCGCGCCTCCAGATGTAAACATATCGTCTGTTCTGCCAAAATTTCCTCATGGCGGATACTGCCATGAGGAAATCGGACTTCAATTATTGATCTTTAGCTAAATACCGCTTTTCTTACTGAGCGGAAGAATCAGCGCCTGCGTCTGATGAGTCTGATGAGTCTGCGCTTGCGTCAGCGCTTTCTGCTGAAGAATCAGCGCTTGCGCTTGAATCTGAGGATTCAGCTGCTGAAGATTCGTGAGCCTTCTTAGCTTCATCTGAGAGCTTGCCGATAGCGCCGTATCCGAGCTTCTCTACGCTCTCAGCGTACTTGTCGCCTGAGAGGTATTTGATGAATGACTGGGCAGCGTCGGAACCGTCGCCCTTAGTGTACATGTGCTCATAGCCCCATACGTTGTACTTGCCGCTGTAAGTGTTTTCGAGAGTCGGCTCTACGTTGTCGATGCTGAGAGCGACAGCGTTCTCGTTGTTTACGAGGTATGAGAGAGCTACATAACCGATCGCGCCCTTGTTCTGTGAGATAGTCTCCATAAGAGTACCGGAGTCATCTGTTTCGAGAGCTGAGCTTGAAGATTCCTCTTCGCCCTGGAGAGCATATTCCTTGAAGAGGGCTCTTGTACCTGATGAAGAAGGTCTTGTTACGAGCATGATGTCGAGATCCGGACCGCCTACTTCTTTCCAGTTCTTGATCTGGCCTGTGAAGATTCCCTTCAGCTGGTCAGTAGTTACGCTCTTTACGCCGAGGTCCTTATTGATTACAGGAGCTACAGTGATGAGTGCTACTTCGTGGTCTACCAGACCCTTTGCAGTCTCAGCGTCGAGTTTTTCTTCAGCGAATACGTCTGAGTTTCCGATATCTACAGCGCCGTCAGCAACCTGCTTGAGTCCTTCGCCTGAACCGCCGCCGTTGATGGTTACTGTGCAGTCAGGATTTTCAGCCATAAAATCGTCCGCAGCCTGCTGAGCCAGAGGCTGAAGAGCTGATGAACCTGAAGCGGTGATAGTTCCGGATACTGCTGCTGATGAATCAGCTGATGAATCCGATGCAGCTGAACCTGAATTGCTGCCTGATCCGCATGCTGTGAAAGCAGCGAGACACATAGCAGCTGTAAGTCCTACAGCTAAGATTTTCTTGCCTTTAAGCATTTCTTTTTTCCTCCTAAACATTTGTAAAGTTCCATGCTTACAGTTTTCTTTACTTTTCTGCTACATGATAGATCAGGTTTGTAAAGCGCATATCGGTCTTATATTAAGTCCATGTTAAATGTATTTCCTTTAACAATGTTGTGTGATATCGCTTTTATGTGAAAAAACACCATATATTAACCATTTGACTGCGCATATCTTTTTGACTACAATTACACATAGTATGAAAAAGGAGGCTGACCATGGATTTCAGCGAAAAACTGGTACGCCTGCGCAGACAGCACGGAATAACACAGCAGGAAGCGGCAAACTATATCGGCAGATCACTTAGGACCTACGTCTCATACGAAAGGGACGGAAGGTATCCGCGTTCGAGAGATGTCTATGAAAAATTAGCCCGCCTCTACGATGTCGATGCAAATTATTTATATGTAAACGACGAATCCGCCCTGAGCATGCCGGGCGACGACAGCCAGGCAAAGGCCAGGCATCAGGCCATGCAGCTGGTAACAGGACTCAGCAGCATATTCGCCGGCGGAGATCTGGACGACTCAGATAAGGACGCCGTCATGATAGCCCTGGTAAAATCATATTTCGACAGTAAAAAGAAAACTCCGGCACCCGCGCCGCCCAACCCTGGCGCCGCGCCGGACAGACCCTGACTCAGGCCGGTGATATGAGCAGAAGCAGAAGTAATAACAGAAAAAAAGACAACACAACATCGCGGAAGATCATAATATTGCTCATGATCGTCTGCGCCATAACGGCGGCAGCCAGCGCTTTGTTCATAGTAAAGCAGCTGGCCGAGTATAAAGAAAACGACGACGTATATAAGGAAGCAGTCACTTTCGCCTCGGGCGGCACAGAAACAGAAACCGCTCAGGCCGATTCCGGACAGACTGAAGAGGGTTTTCCCAACATAGACTTCGCGGCTCTTACCGCTGAAGGTCCTGACGTAAAAGCCTGGATAAAGATCCCCGGCACCGAGATAAACTACCCGGTCACTTATACCGATGACGACGATTTCTATCTCGATCATTTATATAACAGGAAACCGGGAAAAGCCGGCAGCATCTTCATCGAAGCCCAGAACAGGCCTGACTTTTCCGACCAGAACACCATAGTCTACGGACACGCCATGAAAAACGGTTCCATGTTCGCCTACCTGCTCCGTTTCAGGAACCAGGACTATTTGGACGAACATCCTTACGCCTATCTGGTCACTCCGGACGCCAGGTATAAAGTAATGTTCTTCTCAGCCTTCAAGGCTTCACCGTCCGAAAGCGGCAAAGATACCGGCCCCTGGCGCGCAGCCTTCAAAGACCAGTACGACTATGAAGCATGGCTGGAAAATATGAGATCACGTTCCGATGTAAAGTCCGATGTCGACGTCAGCTCCGCTGACAGGACGCTGACGCTCTCTACCTGCGCCGACAAAGGCAGAAGCCGCTATATAGTGATAGGAAAATTAGTAAATTAGATAGTAAACAACATAAAAAGACCGCCGAGCATGATCTCAGCGGTCTTTTCTTATCTGGTGAAGGTGATGGGAATCGAACCCATGTCCGAAAGCACGTCCACAGGAGCTTCTCCGAGCGCAGACTGTGATTTAGATTTCGCCTCTCAGACCGCCCATAGTCAGGCTGTCAGATCAGCTATCCCGTAAGTCCCCCGCGCTGCCGGGATTTCACGCGGAGTTTCCTGCATATATTATACCGGCAACCCGCGCCTGCAGGTGGGCACGGACCGATAAATGCCTGCTTTAATTAAGCGGCGATTGCGTAAGAGTTGTTGTTCTTAGCGTTTAATTTTAAGTTCCCCTTTTAACGTAGACTGGGAGACTACGGCTCGCTTCTCCGGCTTCAACACCCCCGTCGAAACCTGTACACCCCCAAATAGGGCGCGGGCCGGCTGACCCGCTTGGTCTGACTATATTATACCCTGTATCACCTTATGTCAATCCAAAAATCAAAATTTTCGCATATCATAGATATCCGCGGCAAAAGCCCTATTTGCCAGCGTGTTTTCTCCTGAGCAGAGCGTTCATCTTAGCTTCCTGCTTCCACTGCTTTGCTTCGTCCCTGGAATATGAAAAATCGTCGGTGATCTCTCCGGTCTCTCTCCAGATCAGGTACTGCTTGATGAAATAGATATTGATATACGAGCTTCCTTTATATGAGGCAGGGAAACGGTCTCTGATCATGACCTTGCCCTTTACCTTCTCCTCGTATTCTTCCTCGGACATGCCTGACGCAAGATAGTTATACACAGTGATTATGCCGCCATAGCGCTCTATCTCGTAGATAAGCGACTCCCTGCGGATGTTATTGACGAAGTAGTCGACAGCGGCCTCCTTGTCAGGAACCTCTGACGGATCAGCTCCGAACATGATAGCTTTGTCTATCATCTCAGCCTGGCTGGGAACGTCCCTGGTCATCATATATTCTTTAAAAGTCTCTTCGACTGTGAGCCAGTCGACTTTATCTTTTCCTCTTACTATCGCGATCTTCTGGTCTAAATACATATTGTTTCCCTCTTTTCCCGGGCAGGTGCCGCAAAAGGCTCATACCCTGTTTTTACATAATATGATATATCACCGGAAAGATATTTACAAGCAGGCGTCCGCTCCCTGTCGGCGGAGCCGTCGTAAGGAACGATTCTTTTTACATTATTATGCTTCTTTTTTCCCCTTTTCGTGTTAGACTGTTTCGACAGAAGTATTAGCAAAAGGAGAAATATGGATACAGATATGACCGAGGGCAGGATCCTGCCCGTTATCTTGAAATTTATGATACCGCTGCTGATAGGCAATGTGATCCAGCAGCTCTACAATATGGCCGATACAGTCATAGTTGGAAGGTTCGTCGGCGCCGGAGCCCTTGCCGCTGTCGGCTCGACAGGGAGCATCATGTTCCTGGTGGTGGGTTTCGCCCAGGGACTTACCGCCGGTTTCACCGTGCTCACCTCCCAGTGCTACGGAGCGCGCGAATACGACCGGGCAAAGAGATCCGTGCAGAACGGGATCCTGCTGTCGATAGCTGTCACCATAGCAGTCACTCTGGTCAGCTCGCTGGCGATGAAGCCGCTGCTGCATCTCATGAACACACCGGACGAGATCTTCTCTATGGCATATACATATATCCTGATCATCTGCCTGGGAACGGTCTCTACGGTTTTCAACAACCTGCTCTCGTCATTCCTGAGGGCGGTCGGAAATTCCATCATGCCTCTCTGCTTCCTCATATTCAGCGCTGTGCTCAACGTAGTCCTGGACCTGCTCCTGATCATAACATTTTCTATGGGAGTAGCGGGCGCGGCTCTGGCTACCGTCATCGCCCAGGGGGTATCGGCAGTGCTGTGCTACATATATATACGCCGCAGGATGCCGGTGCTCTGGCCGGACAGATTCAGCTTCAGGCTCAACAGGTCTGATACCGGCCATCAGCTCAGGATAGGGATACCCATGGCCCTGCAGTTCGCGATCACTGCTTCGGGAACCATGATCATGCAGGCCGCTATCAATATCTGCGGAGCTGCCGCCGTCGCCGCCTACACCGCCGCCTCCAAGATAGGGAGCCTGCTGATGCAGGGAATGATCTCAATGGGACAGGCTATGGCAACATACTGCGGGCAAAACTACGGCAGAGGGGATCTTTACAGGATAAGGACCGGTGTAAAACAGGCCGCTATAGCCGAGACCGTTTACTCTCTGGCCGCCGCTGCCGCGGGTCTTCTCCTGCTCCAGCCTACCATGGCTCTGTTTTTCTCGCCCGACACCGATATGTCCCAGATCTATCCCATGGCTGAGATATACATGAAGATGAGTGTCGCCTTCTACATACCGCTGAGCCTGATATTCCTCTTCAGGAACGCTATGCAGGGCTGCGGCTACTCTATACTGCCTATGCTGGGCGGAGTCGTGGAGCTGGTGACCAGGCTGGCTGCCGCTGCCGCCGCCATACATCTTAAAAGCTATACCCTGGCGGTCTTCTGCGATCCGGCGGCATGGCTTACCGCGGGCATCTTCTTAGCCATCGCTTATATTTATGTAAGAAAAGATATGCAAAAGCACATGGAGATATGAAAACTATGAAGAAAACAGCATTGGTGACCGGCGCTTCATCAGGTCTCGGAGCCGAGTTCATCAGACATCTGAATAATAAAGACTTCGATGAGATCTGGGCGGTGGCACGCCGCCGCGAACGCCTGGAAGCCCTTCAGGATATAACTGAAATACCCGTCCGTCCTATATCCATGGACCTCACAAAGGAAGAAAGCATCCAGGAGCTCGAGAGGATGCTGGAGGACGAAAAGCCGGATATCAGGCTCCTGATAAACGCGGCTGGCTTCGGAAAGATAGGAAGGTACGACGAAATCTCAAGGACCGATATAGACAGGATGATAGATCTCAACTGCCGGGCGGCTGTAGACGTCACCCAGATCTGCCTTCCGTACATAAAAAAGGGCGGCCGCATAATGGAAATATGCTCGACCGCCGGCTTTCAGCCTTTTCCTTACCTGAGCGTATACGCCGCTTCAAAATCCTTCCTGTACAGGTACAGCAGAGCCCTTCGCCAGGAGCTTTTCGGCAGAGGCATTAAAGTCACAGCTGTCTGTCCTTACTGGATAAAAGACACCGAATTCATCCCTACAGCGAAGAAAAGCTCCGGCAGCGGCCATATCAAGGGATTCCCCTTAGCCTCACATAAAAGATCTGTCGCTGTCATGGCGCTGAACGACAGCAGGCTGGGCCTTCCGGTATCGACACCCGGGCCGGTCTGCTTTATACACCGCATAGCGGCTAAATTCATACCGTCTGAAGCTATGATGGGTATCTGGCAACTTATAAGGTTTTTGTAAAAGAATGTACTGAAAAAAATAATTGTATTTTGACAAATAATATGTGTACTAACGTTATCTTTCATGATATATTATTAACGAAGATAGTTAGCAACAGCTGTTGATACAGCTGATATAAATTTCCCTTCCATTTCCACTGGATACAGTTGGTCGTACTTTTGAAAGGCCTGAGAAAGGAGCGGATTCATATGTTGTTATGCAAACGCTGCGGAGCAAAGATCACTGAAGAAACAGTTTACTGCCCTGTATGCGGGGCGCCGACCGACAAAGTGGTTCCTCTCTCAAAGAAAGCACAGCTTCTCTCGAGAGAGATGAATTACTCCGACGAAACCGACACTGAAGAAAGAAAAGGTGCCTGAATCTGTGAAAAAGGGGGAGGGGTCATCAGCCCCCCTGTTCGATAACCCCTCCTCCGATCACTGTATCTCCGCTGTACATGACTACAGCCTGCCCCGGCGTGACAGCACGCTGGGGCTCTTTAAATTCAAGCCTTATCCTGCCGCCGTCAAGCGGATACACTACTGCCGGCTTTTCCTTCTGGTGATATCTCACCCTGGCAGTGACCTCCATAGGGTCTTGCAGCTTCTCTACAGCTATCAGGTTCACATCTCCAGCTGTCAGTTCTTTCACAAACAGATCGTCATTCGAGCCCAGTACCACGGTATTGTCATCGGCGTTCACACGGCACACGTATGCCGGCTTCTGCAGAGCTATGCCCAGATGCTTTCTCTGTCCGATCGTATACCTTATGATCCCCTTATGGCGGCCCAGTACATTGCCGTCAGCATCTACGAAATCACCTTCCGGGCTTTTCTTTCCGGTAAATCTTTCTATAAAATCGGCGTATTTGCCGTCCGGTACAAAACAGATATCCTGGCTCTCGTGCTTCTGCGCAGTGTCAAGGCCGGCCTCTGCCGCGAGTTCTCTGGTCTCTGTCTTCCTGTACTCACCCAGCGGAAACTGTACATGAGCCAGCTGATCCTGGGTCATGGAATAGAGGACATAGCTCTGGTCCTTATCCGGATCCAGGCCCTTCTTCAGCAGATACCTGCCCGACTTTTCATCATATTCAGTCCTGGCGTAATGACCGGTAACGACATATTCACATCCCAGATCCTCAGCCTTGGCGAAGAGCTCGCCGAATTTAAGGTATCTGTTGCAGTCTATGCATGGATTAGGAGTCCTGCCGTTCAGGTAAGCGTCTACGAATCTGTCTATGACATCCTCTCTGAACCTGTCAGCAAAGTTATACACATAATACGGCATATCCAGTCTGGCCGCGACGCCTCTGGCGTCCTCCACATCCTCTACAGAACAGCAGGTGTGGTCATTGCAGACGCCTATCTCGCCGTTATCATAGAGCTTCATGGTCACACCTATGCATTCGTATCCTCTTTTTTTCATCATAAGGGCAGCGACGCTGGAATCAACGCCGCCGCTCATAGCTATAAGAGCTCTTGTCATAATCAGCCTTTCAA
Source organism: Bacillota bacterium (assembly GCA_028724585.1). Classification (GTDB taxonomy): domain Bacteria; phylum Bacillota; class Clostridia; order Peptostreptococcales; family Anaerovoracaceae; genus RUG708. The sequence continues at coordinate 73,913 of JAQYCQ010000026.1, forward strand.
TATTTCCCGAGGAGCATGCCTGCGGTCTCCCCTGTCACAGACCATCCTGTAGCCGGCGCCGTAGACTCTGCCCTCGAGGCATCCTCTGCACTGGTAGGCATCCTCGCCTGTGCAGATCTTTTCATCATAGAGCAGGTATTTATCGCGGACTGCTGTCGGCGAAAGGTTAGGCATGACGACATTGGCGCCGGCCTTGAAGCCTTTTTCGCGTCCCTGAGGATCGATAGTTCCAAGAGCAGTAGTTGCCGGTATCAGAGCGTCTGGGAACATGAGCCTGAGTATGCCCAGCATCCTCAGCGTCATCTCCAGACTGCCTGACGGCATATCCCTGAAAGGCGTATCGCTCTGGGTGATGTAAGGTCCTATACCTATCATATCCGGATCGAGAGTCTGCATAAAACGCAGGTCCGCTATGTAATTTTCCGTAGTCTGATAAGGCGAACCGACCATAAAGCCGGCACCCACCTGGTAGCCTATATCCTTCAGGTCGAACAGGCATCTCTTCCTGTTTTCAAGGCTCATAGAAGCGGGATGGAGCTTTCTGTAATGCGCTTCGTCCGCGGTCTCATGCCTGAGCAGGTACCTGTCCGCGCCGGCATCAAAATATTTCTGGTAGCTTTCTCTCGGCTTCTCTCCTATGGAAAGAGTTATAGCGCAGTCCGGATAAGCTTTCCTTATCTTCGAAATTATCTCACAGATCCTGTCGTCGGTATAATAAGGGTCCTCGCCGCCCTGAAGTACGAAAGTCCTGTAACCCAGATCGTAGCCGGCAGCACAGCAGTCCATAATCTGGTCGTCTGTCAGCCTGTAGCGGTCAACTGCCTCGTTATCCCGCCTTATACCGCAGTAATAGCAGTCATTTTTACAGTGATTGGTGAACTCGATCAGACCCCTTATATATACATCTTCACCGTATATCTTTCTTCTGAGCCTGTCGGCTGCGGCAAAGAGATCTGTATCTTCACAGGGTGATTCTATGAGCTCCTTAAGCTCGCTGTCTGAGAGATCATGCTGCTCATCCAGCTTGTTTACGAGCTCGGCGTGTCTTAAATAAGCTTCGTCTTTCATGGCATTTCCTCCGCCGTAAAAAACATGCCCTTCCCGGCGGACGGAGTCCGCGTAAGGCACAGGCCTCCGGTCAGGGCATCTAATTCATTTATTTATATACTTTTTATATATTCCCGTATCCGGGATCAGTAAACGAGATCAGTTGAATCTGCGTCCGCCGCCGCGTCTTTCGCGGTTTCCGCCTCTCTGAGGAGCGCCGTGGCCTTTTATGCCCGGGCGCTCAAGGTTGATGCGGCCCTGGCTGTCTATCTCGTATACTCTTACTTCGACTTTGTCTCCGATGTTCATGACATCCTCAACCTTCTCGACCCTGTGATCCGCCATCTTGGAGATGTGGAGCAGGCCTTCCTTGCCAGGAAGAACTTCGATGAAGGCGCCGAACTGCATGATCCTCTTTACTGTACCTTCGTAAGTCTTGCCTACTTCCGCGTCGGCTGTGATGAGCTCTATCATCTTCTTAGCCTTGTCAGCGGCTTCGAGGTCAGGAGCGGCGATGAAGATCTGGCCGTCGTCGTCTATATCGATCTTGGCGCCGGTCTCGTCGATAATCTTGTTGATAGTCTTGCCGCCGGAACCGATGACTGTACGGATCTTATCCTTCTCTACCTGCATTGAGATGATGCGCGGAGCGTACGGTGAGAGTTCTTTTCTCGGCTCAGGGATAGCGTCGAGGATCTTGTCCATGATGAACTTACGTCCTTCGTGAGCCTGCTTGAGAGCTCTGGAGAGGATCTCACGGGAAATACCGTGGATCTTGATGTCCATCTGGATGGCTGTTACGCCCTTTTCAGTTCCTGCTACCTTGAAGTCCATGTCGCCGAGGAAGTCTTCCATACCCTGGATATCTGACAGGATAGCTACTTCGTCTCCCTCTTTGATGAGGCCCATAGCTATACCTGATACCGGGCGCTTGATAGGTACGCCGGCGTCCATGAGAGCCAGTGTGGAACCGCAGACAGATGCCTGTGAGGAGCTTCCGTTGGATGAAAGCACTTCTGATACCAGTCTTATAGCGTAAGGGAATTCTTCCTTTGAAGGGATGACAGGGAGCAGGGCTCTCTCGGCGAGGGCGCCGTGTCCGATCTCACGTCTTCCAGGGCTTCTGGAAGTTCTCGCTTCGCCTACGCAGTAAGGCGGGAAGTTGTAGTGATGTATGTATCTCTTCTCAGTCTCAGGGGAGATTCCGTCAAGAGTCTGCGAATCGCTGAGAGGTCCGAGTGCAGCTACAGTGAGGACCTGAGTCTGGCCTCTTGTGAACAGGCCTGAACCGTGAGTCCTCGGCAGGAAGGAAGTCTCGCACCAGATAGGTCTGATCTCTGTAGTCTTTCTTCCGTCAGGACGTACACCCTCGTGGAGGATGAGGTCTCTCATCTGCTCTTTTCTCACTTTATAAAGGACATCTTCGATGTCTCTGCCGTTGTCAGGATATTCTTCGCCGAACTTCTCTCTTACAGCGTTCTCTACCTTATCCATAGCTTCCTGGCGGGCAGCCTTCTCGTGGATCATGATAGCCTGTCTCATGTCGGCAGTCTCAAATTCACGGATGGCATCTTCAAGTCCCTCAGGGATAACATGCTCAGGCAGAGGCTTCTTAGGCTTGCCTACCTCGGCAGCTATCTCTTCGATAAACTCGGCCAGCTTCTTTATCTCAGTATGAGCGAACATGATGCCTTCGAGGACTTCTTCTTCAGGGACTTCCTTAGCTCCCGCTTCTACCATCATGATAGCGTCCTTTGTGCCGGCAACTGTGATGTTCATATCGCTCTCTTCGCTCTGAGCCAGGTCAGGGTTGATGATGTATTCGCCGTTTACTCTGCCCACGCGAACCGAACCTGTAGGGCCGCCCCACGGGATGTCAGAGATAGAAAGAGCTACGGACGAACCGATCATAGCCGCGATATCAGACGGGCAGTCGTTATCTACGCAGAGTACAGTAGCTACGACAACCACGTCGTTGTAATAGCCCTTAGGGAAGAGCGGCCTGATAGGCCTGTCGATGAGCCTCGAGCAGAGGATAGCCTTTTCAGAAGGCCTGCCCTCTCTCTTGATGAAGCCTCCCGGGATCTTGCCCGCGGCGTACATTCTTTCCTCATAGTCGCAGCTGAGCGGGAAGAAGTCTATGTCTTCTCTCGGTTCAGCTGAAGCTGTAGCCGTAACGTTGACAACAGTATCTCCCAGACGTACCGTGCAGGCGCCGTTAGCCTGTTCAGCTACTTTGCCGATCTCTATCTGCAGAAGCTTTCCGCCCAGCGCGGTCCTGAAAGTATGATAATCTTCAAACTTCATTCGTTTCCTCCGATCGTTTGAATTTCCACCTGATCTGACTTGACAATCCGGGACGTCCCCGCAGCGATGTCTCCGATTCTCAAGTCATTGACCCGATGGATGAAAATGGATAAAAATTGTTTCGTAATATACATAAAGCGGAGCACAGTAACCATGCTCCGCTTCGTCAGCATTATGCGACGGACGCCCGAAGCGTCCTGACAGCACGCGAATGGGCTTAGAGTTACTTTCTGAGTCCGAGACGCGCGATGAGTGATCTGTATCTTTCGAGGTCCTTGCTCTTGAGGTAGCCGAGAAGGTTTCTTCTCTTACCAACCATCTTAAGAAGTCCTCTTCTTGAGTGGTGGTCCTGCTTGTGGACTCTGAGGTGTTCGTTCAGCTCATTGATCCTGTAAGTAAGGATAGCGATCTGAACCTCAGGGGATCCTGTATCTCCCTCGTGAGTAGCGTATTCCTGGATGATTTCTGCCTTTTTCTTCTGGTCGATCATTTTTATTTCTCCTTATTTTAAATTCACCTAAAGCTGAGCTGTAAGCCGGAGAAGCAAACTGCTAAGCTTATGGTACGAGCCCTTATCGGGCTTAGAACAAACATTCCTTAAGATTATACACAGTGCTTAAATTCCTGTCAAGAGCGCATGACAGGACCCTTTGCCCTGTGATAGTCCCTGGCGGCCGCCTTGTCCCTGTCTATCTCCTGCTGGAGCTCGTCGAGACCGCTGAACTTGCGCTCAGTACGGCGTCTCTTCAGGAATTCTATCGTCACCGTATGGCCGTAGATATCCCTGTTGAAATCCAGGATGTTAGTCTCTATATTTTTATCATATGTGCCGATAGTCGGCTTGTTTCCTACGTTCGTAACGCTGCAGCAGCGTTCCCCGTCTACATGGCAGTATGTGAAGTATACGCCGTTAGCCGGAGTTATCATCGTCTCGTCGACCGTGATATTACAGGTCGGGAACCCGATAGTCCTGCCGATATGATTTCCGTGTACTACCGTGCCTTTTATGGAATAATTCCTGCCCAGCAGTTTAGAAGCTCTCTCCACATCGCCTTCGGTTATCTTCTGCCTGATGAGAGTGCTGCTTATGACATCGCCGCCGTCCATCACCGCCGGAACTATCTGTGCCTTGAATCCCAGCTCTTCTCCCGCGGCCTTAAGTGTATCGGCGTTTCCGCCGGCCTTGTAGCCGTAAGTGAAATTAAAACCGCATACCGTTTCCACCGTATGAAGCTTTCCTATCAGTATATCCTTTACGAAATCCTCCGGCATCTGCTTCATCAGGTACTCGTCGAAGGGCAGCGAGAAGAGGTAATCGACCCCGAGCTTCCTGATCAGCTCTATCTTGTCCTCCGGATAAACTATATTCCTCACGACCGTATGACCGGCCAGTATATTCCTCGGATTCTCGGAAAAAGTGAATACAGCGCTGGCAGCTCCGATAGAATGCGCATCCTTGACCGCCTGCTCTATGAGCGCCCTGTGGCCTCTGTGAATTCCGTCAAAATTGCCCATAGCCACCACGGCAGGTCCCGTAATATCGATTTTATCCAAGCTGTTGAAAATTATCATCTGAAAAACACCTTATCCGCTGTAAGAACTCCGTTTTCTCTGTTCTTTTTTCCTGTACCGTAAAACGAACCGTCCGGCCCGTATATCTTATATATCCCGCTGTAAGCCGAGCCCTCAGGCAGCCTGTCAGGCTCCGTCGGAACAGAAGCCCTGCCTGAGACTTTTCCGCCGTTGATAAATTTCTTTATCTCTGTCCCGCTCAGGTCTATCCTTCCGAAATCCGGGAGCATGGCGTCTATCGGCGTTATGAACCTGCTCATATCAGCCTTGAGCGGCTCGTCCCTGCGCTGCGACATTATCTCGTCACGCGTAAGGCCTTCAGCCTCGCCCACCGCGTCCAGCATCTCTTCGAAGGTGACCGAATCCTCCAGTCTCATGTTCCCGGCGGCTGTCCTGATCAGCATGGTCATTGTGCCGCCGCATCCCAGCAGTTCTCCGATCTCTTCGCAGAGAGTGCGCACATAAGTGCCCTTGGAGCATTCCACATCGAACATGATCACACCCGGCTCATCAAATATGCTCACAGGCCTGATGCTGTGAATGGTGATCTCCCTGGGCTTTATCTCCGCCGTTTCGCCGTTCCTGGCATACTCGTAAAGCTTCCTGCCGTTTACCTTTATAGCCGAATACATGGGCGGATACTGCAGCCTGGTGCCCGTAAGCTCTGTCATAGCCTTTTCGACCGCTCCGCGGACGACGGAGGCTGCCGCCTCCATATCCCCGCCGGTAGGTGTGCCCCAGATATCGCCTGTATCAGTGGTGATACCTAGCCTCATCTCACACCTGTATGCTTTTCTGCTGTTTTCCAGGTATTCGGCAGCCCGCGTGGCGCGGCCTGTGCATATGCAGAGGACGCCGCATGCCCGCGGGTCCAGCGTGCCGGTATGGCCTGTTTTTTTATTGCGCAGTATGCGTCTTACGGCTCCGACCGCGTCATGGGATGTCATTCCCGCGGGCTTGAGCAGATTTATGAATCCGTCCACTTCTTTTTATTCTCCAGTAACCCCAGATGACTCCGCTCCCTTGAGCAGGGCAGCCTTTTCAGGATGATCGAGATCATACTGCTTAAGAGCTTCCTCTACCGCGTCCATGATGACAGGGATAGTCTCATCCATCGTCATCAGCATAGTGCAGCCCGCAGCGTGGGCGTGGCCGCCGCCTCCGAACTTTACGCAGATAGACGATACGTCTATATAGTCCTTGCTCCTGAAGCCGACCTTTATCTCGTGCTCATGCTTCTCCCTGAGGAATACAGCGACTTCTACGCCCTTGATATCCCTGATGGCAGAATTTATGCCGTCGCTCTCGCTGGTCTTGGCGTCAGCTTCCTGATACATAGCCAGTGTAACATAGGCTATTGAAGCCCTGCCGCCGCAGAATATCTGCATATGGCTCATGATCATGGCATGAAGCCTGAGCTTCTGAGGCCTGTCGCTCTGGTAGAGGATGATATTGACTTTCTTAGTATCTATCCCCTGCGCATACAGGTCAGCTGTGATCAGATGAGTCTTCCTCGTCGTATTTGTGTACTGGAAGTTGCCTGTATCGGTTGCTATACCGGCATATATGGCCTCGCAGGCTTCCGGATTCAGCTCCAGTCCCATGTACAGGTAGAGCTCGTACATTATCTCTGCCGTAGCGGAAGCGTCTGGATCTATCAGATTTACCTCCGCGAACTCGACATGAGCGAGATGATGGTCTATGCAGGCAGTATGCCTTCCGCATTCCGAGAACAGCCTCTGCCTCTTAGGAAATCTGTCGAAGTTGCTGCAGTCGAGAGCTATGCAGAGATCTCTCTTCGGCAGGTTTTCGCTGTCATCTGTGTATTTGATATAGTTTTTATCCATGAACCTGAGATTGTCAGGGATCTCGTCCTCCATGAGGATATCAGCTTCCTTGCCCAGTCTTCTCATCATGCAGCAGAGAGAAGCGCACGATCCTATCGCGTCGCCGTCCGCTACGTAATGAGGGAAGATGTACATGGACTCTGATTCCCTGAGCAGGTCAGCTATCCTTGCCATATCCGCTGTCCTGTCGTCAGGCTCCAGCACATAGGCCGGCCTGAAGTGCTGATAGTCGTCAGGAGTCAGGTCGTAACCGTATTTATCGGTTACAGGAACTCCATTTTCGCCGGTCTCGCTGTAGTCTATTTCGCCGAAGGGCGCCGCTTCAGAAGTCTCTTCGGCCTCGTCAGCGGAGCTGTCGTCTGGATCTTTTCCCTTTTCTCCGGTCATTTTTTCTGAATCTTCATCAGCCGCGAAGTCGCTTTCTCCGTCGTCATCGGAGCCGTCCGGTTCTTTTTCCTTGCTTATATGGAGGCTGTCGAGCACGGCCGACATATGGCGGCCGTATTCCAGCGACTCGTCTACTTTAAAAGTGAGCTCAGGCACGTGCCTTATCTTGACGCGGCGGCCGATAGTCTTCCTGATGTGGCCGGATGCCTTGGTAAGGCCTTCTATGGCTTCCTTCTTCTCGTCATCAGGCGTATTTCCGGAGATGGAGCTGCCCAGAACCGTGATGTACACAGTCGCGTAGCTGCCGTCAGGGGAAACGTCTACATCAGTGATACTTATCATCTTGCCTGTAAGTCTCGGGTCCTTGAGATCTTTGAGGAGCATGTCGCTTATGATCTTCTTGATCTCCTCGCCGAGACGGCCTTTTCTATAGCTTTTTGCCATTTATATCACCCTAAAGAAATCTTTATTTCTCAACTTCGACCATCTTGAAGGCTTCGATGACGTCGCCTTCCTTGATGTCATTGTAGTTCTCTATGCCTATGCCGCATTCGTAGCCCTTTGCTACTTCCCTTGCGTCATCCTTGAATCTCTTCAGTGAGGAGATCTTGCCTTCGTGGATAACGATACCGTCTCTTACGAGCCTGATCTCGGCGTTTCTCTCCATCTTTCCGTCTATTACGTAGGCTCCGCCTACAGTGCCGACATTAGGTACCTTGAAGGTGCTCCTGATCTCGGCGCTGCCGATGACCTCTTCTCTGAGGGTAGGAGCGAGCATACCCTTGAGGGCTGCTTCCACATCCTCTATGATCTCGTAGATGACCGTGTATGTCCTGATCTCGACGTGATCTCTGTCAGCCTGAGCCGATACTGCCGCGCTCGGACGTACGTTGAAACCAATGATTACGGCTTCAGTAGTGCTGGCCAGCATTACATCGGATTCGTTTATGGCGCCTACGCCTGTATGGATGATCTTTACCGCTACCTCATCGTTCTTGAGCTTCTCGAGCGATGATACGAGAGCGCCTACGGAGCCCTGTACGTCAGCCTTGATGATGAGGTTGAGGGACTTGACCTCGCCCTGCTTTATCTGGTTGAAGAGTTCTTCCAGAGATACGCCGGCCTTTTCGTGGAGCACCTGCTCTCTCTGCTTCTCTTTTCTGTTCTCGGCGATCTCACGCGCTACCTTATCCGACTTGACGGCGTTGAAGGTATCGCCTGCCAGAGGCACATCGTCGAGACCGAGGATCTCTACCGCTGTGGCAGGGCCGGCTTTCTTAAGCGCCATACCCTTGTAGTTTGTCATGGCTTTGATCCTGCCGTAGCAGTTTCCGGCTACGACCGACATGCCCTTCTTCAGGCTGCCGTTCTGGATGAGGAGGGTCGCGATAGGGCCCTTCTGCTTGTCCAGTCTTGCTTCTATTACTGTACCGAGAGCCAGCCTGTCCGGATTTGCCTTGAGCTCCAGCATCTCAGCCTGCAGGAGGATCATCTCGAGCAGGTTGTCCAGGCCTTCTCCTGTCTTTGCCGATACAGGAACGCAGATGGTATCTCCGCCCCATTCCTCGACCAGGATTCCGTTCTTTGAGAGGTCTTCCTTAACTCTCTCGACATTGGCACCCGGCTTGTCTATCTTATTGATAGCTACGATCATAGGTACGTTAGCTGCTTTTGCGTGGCTGATAGCCTCAATTGTCTGAGGCTTTACGCTGTCGTCCGCGGCTACTACCAGTACGGCGATATCTGTGATATACGCTCCTCTGGCTCTCATGGCAGTGAAGGCTTCGTGGCCCGGGGTGTCGAGGAATACTATCCTCTGGCCGTTGTATGTGATCTCGGAAGCACCGATATGCTGTGTGATACCGCCCGATTCGCTGGCTGTCACATCCGTCTTCCTGATCTTGTCCAGAAGCGAAGTCTTACCGTGGTCTACGTGTCCCATTACAGTGATTACAGGCGGACGAGGCTTGAGGTCTTCAGCCTTGTCCTCGAAGTCTTCGATTCCTTCTTCCTTAGGCTCTTCCTCTACGTCTCCGATGACGATCTGCTTGCCGAGTTCGTCGCCCAGGATCTGAACTGTGTCAGCGTCCAGGTTTTCATTCATATTGGCCATGATGCCCATCTTCATCAGCTTCATGATGATCTCTGACGGACTTACATCGATCTGCTCCGCAAATCCTTTTACCGTGATAGGTACGGTGATAGCTATAGCGCCCTCAGGAATAGCGTTCGCCCTTTCCTCAGCAAGACGCTGAGCTTCCTTGCGCTGTTCTTTTCTGTGGTCTCTCTTATGAGAATGAGTCGGCTTTTCTGCTTTCATAGTATTGAATTTGTGGCCGCCGTTACGGCTGTTTCCATTTTTCCTGTCGTTATTCCTGCCGTGATTGTTGTCTGATCCACGGCCGTTTCTGCTGTTTCCGCTGTTTCTGCCGTTTCCTGAAGGGGCTGATTTCCTGAAGCTTCCGCCGCGGCCGGACTGCTGTCCGTTTCCTGACTGATTCTTCTGCTGGCGGCCTGACTGTCCGTGTTCTCCGGACTGTCTGCTGTCCCTGTTTCCGGCAGATTCGTTATTTCTGTTATTTCTGCCGTTGTTTCTGTCCTGGCGTCCTGAGGCTTCGTGTTTTTTATCTCCGGATCCGGCATTTTTCGGCTGAGACTGCCTGTCCCCGCCGTGGTTCTTTCTGCCTTCTCTGTTGTCCCTGCCGCCTCTGCCGGCATTTTCATTTTTACTATTCTTCTCTTTCGATCCGTCTTCAAAGTGCTTTTTAGCACCTGATACAGCGTTTCTCAGCGTTTTCTCCGCTGCCTGCGAAAGAGAATTCATATTGCTGGTGATATTTTCAACACCATTATTCTTGAGCTTTTCTATAGCTTCTCTGCTGGTGATCCCCAGCTCCTTTGCCAGCTCGTATACTCTCATATAACCGCACCTCCTGCTAATCGGTAACTATCGTCTCATTGCTGATCTCCTTTATCATCACATCCGCAAAATTTCTGTCCGTTATGCCGAACACTCCTATGCCGCTGAGTCCCGCGGCACGGGAAAGTGATTCGGCCGTGCCGTAGATCAGGCACGGAACGCCGAATTTTTTACACAAGGCAGTAAATTTATCTTTTGTATTGTCCGAGGCATCTTCCGCCACGATCATCAGTTTGATACTGCCCCTGCCTATAATGTGAACACATGTCCGGTATCCGGACACGATCTTCCCCGCCCTTCTGGCGAGTCCGAGATAACCCTCAGGTGTCTTTTTCTTCATAATGAACAAGCTCCGTAAAGACTCTGTCAAGGTCTTCCTGGCTCACACGCATTCCCAGGCTCCGCGATATAGCGTTTTTTTTGCGCGCTTTCTCGAAGCAGGCCGGGTCCGGGCAGAGATATACTCCTCTGCCGTTGGCTTTGCCCGTAGTGTCCAGCGAGATATGACCTTCTTTATCCCCGACGATTCTGATGAGCTCTTTCTTTGGTTTAGATTCCATGCAGCCTACACAGCGTCGCATAGGCACTTTTCTGCTTTTCATTTATTTATCCTCATCTGATACGATGAAAATATCGCTGTCGCCGCCCTCGTCTTCTGCCGCAGGCGCTTCCGCATCAGCGGAACTGTCAGCGGAGCTGTCGTCAGCCTCAGGCTCTTCTGCCTGTTCTTTTTCTGCCTCGAGCTTTCTTTCGAAGGCCTCGGCGCCGCCTTCTTCCTCGAACTGGGAGTGGCTCCTTATGTCTATCTTCCATCCGCAGAGCCTTGCCGCCAGCCTTACGTTCTGGCCTTTCATGCCTATGGCCAGGGAAAGCTGGAAATCAGGTACTATAACAGTCGCTGAATTTTCTTCGGTATTGACGAATACTTCTTCTGTAGAAGCAGGGCTTAGAGCGCTGCTGATGAGCTCAGCCGGGTCGTCTGACCATGCTATGATATCTATCTTTTCTCCGAAGAGCTCGTCGACTACCGCCTGTACCCTGGAGCCTCTCGGGCCTATGCAGGCGCCTACTGCGTCTACGTCAGGATCATTTGCTGCTACAGCCATCTTTGTCCTCGAGCCGGCTTCTCTGGAGATGCTCTTGATCTCCACAGCGCCCTCTCTTATCTCAGGGACCTCAAGCTCAAACAGTCTCTTTACCAGACCCGGATGGGATCTGGATACGTATACCTGTGTTCCTCTGCTGGACTTGCGCACATCCATTATATAGACTTTTATGCGATTGTTGATGCTGTAGTCTTCGCCTTCAACCTGTTCGTTTACCGAAAGCACACCTTCAGCCTTGTTCATATCCACGAAAACGGTACCATTGCTGACTCTCGATACCACTCCGGTGATGATCTCGCCCTGCCTGCTGTAGAAGTCGTCATAGATGACCCCTCTTTCAGCTTCGCGGATCCTCTGCACTACGACCTGCTTAGCGGTCTGCGCCGCTATCCTGCCGAAGTTTCTCGGTGTTACCTTCTTCTCTATGATGTCGCCGATCTGGTATTTAGGGTCGATCTCATGAGCCTCATCGAGAGTGAGTTCGTCGTAATCGTTCATTACTTCCTCATCAGGCACTACCTTTTTTATCATATATACTTCGATGTCGCCGGTCTCTCTGTCTATGTTGACCCTGACGTTCTGCGAGTTGGCATAATTCTTTTTATAGGCAGATATCAGGGCCTGTTCGATGGCATCGAGCAGTGCTTCCTTTGAAATATCCCGCTCTTTCTCAAGTGCGTCCATAGCGGAGATAAATTCTTTGTTCATTGATCATTTCCTCCTTAAAAGACTACAGCCAATCTTATCTTAGATATGCTGTCAAGCGGGATCCTGAGTTCTTCGTCCCCGTCCTTAAGGCAGACGGTGCCGTCCTCGAGCCCCTCCAGCTCAGCTGAAAACTCCTTGCGGCCGTTCAGGGCTTTATAGAGCTTCACATCTACGAGCCTGCCGGCGTATCTGACATAATCCGACTCCCTGATGAGAGGCCTGTCCAGACCCGGTGAAGAAACCTCAAGCGTGTAGTTTTCTTCTACAGGGTCGGCTTCGTCCAGCCTGTCTGAAAGATAGCGGCTCACTTTTTCGCATTCTTCGATATCTATGTACTGGTCTGTACCATCCTCAGCGGGCGGTTTGTCTATATACACCCTGAGGAATCTCTGTTTTCCTTCTTTGACATATTCAATATTGAAAAGTTCAAGGCCGTTCTCCGCGAGAAAATCCGTAAGCATCTCAGCGGCTATATCCTTTATCTTCTTTTTCGCCATATGATCCTCTGTCTTTCCGTTTTTTGCCTGACAGCACACAGAGAGTGGAGAAATCCCCACTCTCTGTGATAAAGTCTGTATTTGACTTATACATTTCGCATTATAACATAGAAGCCTACATACTGCAAGCAAGATCAAACAGGCTTATCTGGTCTGAATCAGGGATCCCGTCCAGGACTCCATGACTTCTCAGTACCTCGACGTTGTTAGTGTTTACGCCCGTGCGGGTAACAAGATCCTCTACAGAGCTGAACTCCCTTTTGCTGTATTCTTCTTCTATGCTCTGGGCAGCTGTTTCGCCCATTCCCTCCAGAGCTCTGAAAGGAAGCCTTACCTTTCCGTCCTCGACCCAGAATTTCAGACCTCTGGACTTGCCGAACTCAACCGGCAGGAATTCGTACCCTCTGGCATACATTTCATATGCCACCTCATATACGAGAACTTCTTCCTGCTCTTTATTGGTGGCATCCTTGCCCATCTTCCTGATGGCGTCCATCCTGTCGAGGACAGACTGCATGCCGCCCATTATCACGTCAGCGTTGAAGAAATCTATCTTGGTCGTGAAATGAGTCGCGTAGAACTCAGGCGGATAATAGACCTTAAAGTAGGCTATCCTGTATGACATCATGACGTAAGCTGCGGCGTGCGCCCTCGGGAACATGTACTTGATGCGCTTGCATGACTCTATATACCATTCAGGGACGTCATGCTCCCTCATAAGAGCCTCGCGTTCCTCTGTGAGTCCCTTTCCTTTCCTTACCTTCTCCATGATCTGGAAGGACTCCGCCTTAGGCACCCCCTTGGCGATAAGGTAGTTCATGATGTCGTCTCGGGTGGCGATAGCATCATCCATGGTCGCCTCTCCGCTCTTGATGAACTCTTCGGCGTTATTTCTCCACACATCTGTGCCGTGCGAGAATCCGGAGATCCTTACCAGGGCATCGAACTTGGCCGGCTTAGTCTCGTCCAGCATCTGCCTTGTAAAAGCGGTGCCGAACTCAGGTATGCCGAAGGTCCCGTGCCTCTGCCGGTAATCGTCTATCTTGATATCCAGCGGCTCAGTCCCCAGAAAGAGATCCATGACCTTTTTATCGTCCAGAGGAATGTCCTCCGGTGCCACACCGGTCAGATCCTGCAGCATTCTGATCATGGAAGGGACATCGTGGCCCAGTATATCGAGCTTAAGCAGGTTCTGGTCTATCTTATGGTAATCGAAGTGGGTCGTCGTGATATCCTTTACGGCACCTTCAGAAGGGTGCATTACCGGACAGAACTCGTAGATCTCGTGGTCGTCCGGAACTACTACGATACCGCCCGGGTGCTGGCCGGTCGTCTTCCTGACGCCGGTACAGCCCAGCGCCAGCCTCTGCAGCTCGCATTTATTCACTGTCCTGCCCCGCTCTTCGAAGTACTTCCTTACGTACATCTGCGCCGTCTTTTCTTTTATAGTACTGATCGTACCGGCTTTGAAAACGTTCTTTGCCCCGAATATGGTCTCTACATATTTATGTGCCACAGGCTGGTACTCGCCGGCGAAGTTCAGGTCTATATCAGGTTCCTTCGTTCCATTGAATCCAAGGAATGTCTCGAACGGGATGTTGAAGCCGTCCTTCTTGTATTTTGTGCCGCATACCGGGCAGACCTTGTCCGGCATATCCGCTCCGCATCCGTAATCGCTGTCGAGCATGAATTCCGAATGCTTGCACTTAGGGCATACGTAATGAGGCGGCAGCGGATTTACCTCGGTTATACCATCCATAGTAGCCGCGAAAGAAGAGCCTACCGATCCTCGCGATCCTACCAGATAACCGTCTGACAAGGATTTCTGGACCAGCATCTCGGCCGCTACATACATGACAGCGTAGCCGTTGTCGATTATAGAATGAAGCTCCTTGTCCAGCCTCTGCTCTACGAGCTCCGGCAGCGGGTCGCCGTAGATGCTGTGAGCTTTTTCGTAGCAGCGGGTGCGCAGTCTTTCCTCGGCGCCGTCTATCTTAGGCGGGAATTTTCCCTTAGGCACAGGCCTGAGCACATCGACTGAATCCGCTATCATCTGCGGATTGTCTATGACTATCTCTTCGGCCTTTTCCCTGCCCAGATAAGAAAACTCCTCCAGCATCTCATCTGTAGTGCGCAGCCAGAGCCGCGGGCTTTCGGACAGGTCTTTAAAACCGTGGGCCGCCATGATGATATTCCTGTAGATATAGTCCTCCGGCTCTTTATAGTGAGCGTCGGAAGTGGCTACTACCGGTTTTCCCAGCTTCTCTCCCAGCGCCACTATGCGCCTGTTGTAGTCCAGCAGCTCTTCTTCGCTCTGGACCTGGCCCTTCTCCAGCTTGAACCAGTTGTTCGTCCTTGGCTGTACCTCAAGGTAGTCGTAGAATGATGCCACCTTCTCCAGCTCCTCATCAGACGCTCCGCTCTCCATAGTGCGGAATACCTCGCCGGCCTCGCAGGCAGAGCCTATGATCAGACCTTCCCTGTACTGGGAGATCACCTGCTTAGGCATCCTCGGGCGCTTATAATGGTAATCGAGGAATGAAAATGAGACCAGCTTATAGAGATTTTTCAGGCCTGTCTGGTTCTTCGCTATGAGGATCACATGATATGAAGGATTGCTCTTATAATCGAGTGTCCCGTCCGGATGTTCTATGGCATTGACCAGATAACCTTCACAGCCGTACAGAACTTTTATATCGTCTCCGGCCGCCTCCGCAGCGTCAGGGAAAGCCTGGACCACTCCGTGGTCAGTGACCGCCACAGCCTTATGGCCCCATTTTATAGCCTGCTTTACCAGGTCCTTAACGTCCATCAGCCCGTCTATCTGGCTCATCTTTGTATGAACATGAAGCTCTACTCTTTTGCGTTCGCAGGTATCGTGCCTTTCCGGCTTTTCGCCCAGCTCTATGCTGTCAGCCATGATGACCGTCATCTTTTCGAAAGTATCGTATTCCGCGTGTCCTGCGATCCTGACATAGGCATTATTGGGAATATATTCGTCGAAATCCGCCTTCTTCTGTGCAGACACAAAGCACTTCACGCAGATAGAATCTGTGTTGTCTGTAACGCAGAAGGTCTGTATGAACCTGCCTCCGTTCTTGAGCTCCTTTTCCTCACTGGCAAAAACAGTTCCTTCTATTGCAACATGCTGCTCGCTGCCTGTTATGTTTTTAATAGGTATCGGATCGCAGTCTATGGGCTTGCCGAGGATCAGATTTCCCTTCACCGGACCTTCGTAGGCGCGTTTTCTGCGCTTGGGCTGACCGCCTGAAGCTCCACCGCCGTTCCAGCTTCCTCCGCCGTATCCTCCGTATCCCTTCTGCTGGGAATTTTCAGCCTGGGCTGCTGCCTTTTTTGCATTTTCACGGGCCGCGGTCTCTGTTTCCTGCCTCAGTACTTCCAGCTCCTGGGCATTTTTGCTTTCTTTATCCTTGACCCGCTCGTCGTAACGGTTGTCTATATTGCAGAATTCTATCTGAACATCACGCCCGAAGCGGTCTCTCATGATCCTCGAAGCCGCCGGAGCCACAGCGTCATTGAGCTGCTTCTCTGCTCTCTCGCCAAGTACTCCGACTACAGCCCTGCCGCCTTCAAGTCTTATCGAGCTACAGTCCACTGTATGTATCAGGCTTGCGGCACCCGATACAGAACCCGCCATGTACGGCAGCATGCCGCGGATGATGGCGGGCGTATCTTCTTCGATATCGTTATACACAGTCCTGCATTTTACGCTGCTCACAAATGGAAGGTTTTCTTTGACAGCATCGAGCATATGCTCGTAAGCACCGTAGTCCATGATGAAATTCATCTCCAGCGAGATGTCGAGTCTGCCTGAACCGCGGTCAAAAGCAGCATCCTTCAGCGAAGCGCTGCATGCTCTGCCGGAGGCAGCCTGGTCCGCGTGAGCGGACGCAAGGCAGGCCTCTTTCAGAATATTATTAAATGTTTCCTGCATATTTTATTCTGTCCTGTTGATATTACTTGCTTTCTGTCACGATCTCTTTGATGGAGCCGGCGAGACCTGCCACACCCGAGATATCCGACGGGATTATCAGCTTGGTCGCCTGACCGTCAGCCGCTTTCTGGAAGGCCTCCAGACTCTTGAGAGTGAGCACCTGCTTAGACGGGTTGGACTCGTTTATCATCCTGATGGCGTCAGCCTGTGCCTGCTGTACTGTCCTGATGGCTTCCGCTTCGCCTTCTGCCCTCTTAATAGCGGATTCCTTGGCTGCTTCTGCCGCGAGGATAGTAGCCTGTTTTTCAGCTTCCGCCGCCAGTATCTTGGACTGCTTTTCGCCGTCCGCAATGAGGATCGCGGATTTCTGCTCGCCTTCAGCGCGGAGGATGGCCTCTCTCTTTTCTCTCTCGGCCCTCATCTGCTTCTCCATGGCTTCCTGGATATCCTGCGGAGGCATGATGTTCTTTACCTCTACTCTGTTTATCTTGATGCCCCACGGGTCTGTCGCTTCATCGAGCACTATCCTTATCTTTGAATTGATTATCTCGCGGCTGGTCAGGGATTCGTCCAGCTCCAGCTCGCCGATGATATTCCTCAGGGTGGTAGCCGTCAGGTTTTCGATAGCCGCCATAGGATTGGCTACGCCGTATGTATAGAGCATTGGATCCGTGATCTGATAATAGATAACAGTATCTATCTTCATCGTTACGTTATCCTTGGTGATAACAGGCTGAGGAGGGAAATCGATCACTGTTTCCTTGAGCGATACCTTTTTAGCTATATTGTCGATGAGAGGAACTTTTACGTGAAGGCCTACCTGCCACGTATCTTTGTACGCTCCGAGGCGTTCGATGACGAAAGCGTTAGCCTGCGGCACTATGCGGATGTTAGTCACTACCAGCACTATGGCGATGGCGATGATCACGATCAAAAATACTACCATAACTGCGTCTCCTTTCTGACGATAAGCTTTACTCCTTTGATCTTTAATATCTTAACAGCGTCGCCTTTCCTGATATCCTGAGAATCATCAGAAGGCACCGCCGTCCATACCGTTCCTTCAAGCCTGATCTGGCCGCCGTTTTCCCTCGTTATGTCTGTCGAAGCGGTCACGGTCCGCCCTATCAGCGAATCAGCATTAGTCGCTACCGTCCTGCTGTTCAGCTTTTTCTGAGCCAGCGGCCTGGTAAATATCACCAGAACCAGCGACACGGCCGCGAAGACCGCTATCTGAGCGATGATATTATCAGTTGCCATGGCGACGAGAGCCGATACGACAGCCCCGGCCGCGAACCATATAGATGTGAGTCCCTGAGTCGCTCCTTCGATCATCAGGAATATCACCGCCGCCGCTATCCATATCCAGACCTTCAGCGGCAGCGCGTCAAAAAACTCTGCCATGATATCCTGCTCCTCCACATTCCAGTATCCTGCTTCAGCTGTATCTTAAATCACTTACCGCCTTACGGCCGGTTCAGACTCCTTCTTCTATGATCCTGTCGAGCTCGGCTGTCAGCGCTTCCGCTATCTGCTCCTCCGGCACGGTCTTTATGATCCTGCCGCCGGAGAATATAACAGCCTTTCCATCGCCGCACGCCGCTCCAAGATCGGCACCCTTAGCCTCTCCCGGACCGTTTACCGCGCATCCCATCACCGCTGCGGTGAGCATCCTGCGCCCGCTCTTTATGAGGGCCGGCTCCCTGCTCTCTATCGCCTCCATAACCTTTGAAGTTATCTGCGTCAGATCTGTCTTACACCTCGAGCAGGTCGGGCAGGACACCAGGTTTATCCCGCTGTCCAGATTTCCGGTACACTTGAGTATCTCCCTGGCGACCGGTATCTCATCGACCGGATCTCCGGTCAGCGATACTCTCATAGTGTCGCCTATGCCTTCCAAAAGCAGGGCTCCCAGTCCCGCGGCGCTCTTGACGGCTCCGCGCATCCTGTCACCGGACTCTGTAACTCCTATGTGAAGCGGATAGTCCGTCATTTGCGACAGTATCCTGTATGTTTCGAAATTCTTCCTGACATCCGACGCCTTGGCCGAAATGACTATGTCCCCGAAATCCAGATCCTCTAGAAGCTTTACATTCCTCATGGCGCTCTCGGCCAGCCCTCTCGGCGTCACGCCGCCGTATTTGGCCAGAATATCTTTCTCGACCGAGCCTGAGTTTACACCCACTCTTACAGGTATCCTCCTGGCCCTGCATTCGTCGACGACCGCTTTTACACGTTCCCTCGACCCTATGTTTCCCGGATTTATCCTTACAGCGTCCGCGCCCTGCTCAGCGGAAGCGACAGCCATCCTGTAGTCGAACTGTATGTCCGCCACCAGCGGCATATCCGTCTTCTTCCTTATCTCGCCGAAAGCCTCTGCTGCCGCCTGATCCGATACCGCTATCCTCACGATATCACAGCCGGCCTCCTCCAGCCTCTTTATCTGGCCCAGAGTCGCTTCCACATCGTGTGTGTCTGTGTTGGTCATAGACTGGACCGAAACCGGAGCGCCGCCGCCTATCCTGACGCCCCTGCACTCCGTCTGCCTTGTCATCTTTCTCAATAAATCTCACCTGCCGTAAATCGCGCCGATCCGCCGTCATTTTAGGATAAAAGTATATACATCCTTAACAGTTATGAGGATCATAAGCGTGAAAAGAACCATGATCCCCGCGTAGTTCACTCTGTTTTCCATTTCGTCAGTGATCCTGTTTCCCGTGACCGCCCTGATGATAACGAAGAGCAGCCTGCCGCCGTCAAGCGCCGGGAAAGGAAGTATGTTCACCAGCCCCAGATTGAGGCTGAGCAGCGCCAGCAGGTAGAGCATGTTTATAAATCCCGTCTGCGCCGTCTTCCCGACCACATCGACTATACCTACCGGACCGACCACATCACCTGCCGACCCCTGGCCGGTGACCATCTGCCCCAGCACGACCAGCATTTCCTTTTCCATCTTAACTGAATCTATCAGCCCGTACTTCAGTCCGATCAGCGGATTATGGCCCGCCTTAAACTGTACGCCGATGATCTTATTTCCATTCTCATCCTCAGAAAAGCCGACTGTCTCTTCTTTTTTATTTCCGCCAGCGTCTATAAAGGTTATGACAGTCGAATCGCCGTCCCCAGCAGCCTTGCTTATGGCCTTTCTCACATCCTCGCCTTCAGGCGTCGACCTGCCGTCCACAGCCGTGATCGTAGACCCAGCCCTTATCCCGGCCTCATAAGCCGGAGAGCCTTTCTCGACCTTCGCTATGTCCGGCGTGACCGAAGTGCCGAAATATGTGATCAGCACCGCCAGGATCAAGACCGCCAGCACGAAATTCATAAATACTCCTGCCACCAGAACGACAGCCTTTGCCCAGGCCGGCCTGTTGTTAAAAGCGTGTTCGTTATCGGAATCCTCGTCCTCGCCCTCCAGAGCCACATAGCCGCCTATAGGGAGGGCTCTCAAAGAGTATTCTGTCCCGTTTTTTTCTCTCTTATAAATAAGAGGACCCATGCCTATGGAAAATTCGTTCACCTGCACCCCGACAGCCTTTGCCGCGAAGAAGTGCCCTCCTTCGTGAACCGCCACGAGCACAGCGAATATGATCACTGCGGCGATGAGTCCCAAAATAATATGCATTAAATGATATCCTCCTGATCAGTAATATCTGTCGATCCCAAATATCTCACTTACCCCGGATCTCTCTTCCTCAAATCTTTACCTGCCTAGATTATATCATCCGGCAGGTGATCATTGTGTTAAAAAAAGGCCGCGCGGCAAAACACGGCCTTAAAAAATATTAACTTATACGAGATCATAAAGCATCCGGCCTTCCGCTGCCGCCTTTCGACCGCTCCGCGGACAGGATCCCTGCGGATATCCCGGCATCCGGTCCCATAAGCCGTTAAAGCTCGGAAAGCAGCTTCTCAGCGGACGCTCTCGCCTGCCTGTCAGCTTCCAGAATAGAATCGAGATCCTGCGGGTCGCCGCTCTTGTGAGCGTCCAGTACCTTTTCCAGGACCTCCGGTATATCGAGGAATCCGGCGCTTCCGCGCAGGAAAGCCCCTACCATCACTTCGTTAGCCGCGTTGAGCGCCGTGCAGTAAGTGCCGCCGGCTCTCAGAGCCTGTCTGGCCAGAGCCAGACACCTGAATGTTTCCATGTCGGGAGCTTCGAATGTCAGCCTGCCGACCTTTGTCAGATCCAGCGGATCCATGGTGTTAGGTATCCTCTGCGGATATCCCAGAGCATAGCTGATAGGGATCTTCATATCCGGCGTACCCAGCTGCGCCATCACAGCCCTGTCCTCGTATTCTACCATAGAGTGGATTATGCTCTCCGGATGGACTACGACGTCTATCTTGTCTTCAGGCATATCGAAGAGCCACCTGGCCTCTGCCACTTCAAAGCCCTTGTTCATCAATGTCGAGGAATCGATAGTTACCTTGGCTCCCATATCCCAGTTGGGGTGCTTAAGAGCCTGGGCAGCCTTGACATCCTTCAGCTCTTCCCTTTTTTTGCCTCTGAACGGGCCGCCGCTGGCCGTAAGTATCAGCCGGCGGACCTGCTTTCTGTCGAAGCCCTGCAGTGACTGGAACACAGCGCTGTGCTCGCTGTCCACGGGAAGGATGCTGACCCCGTTCTCGGCGGCTGTTTTCATTATGAGCGCGCCACCCGCCACCAGAGTTTCCTTGTTCGCGAGAGCGATCGTCCTTTTCGCTTTAAGGGCGTGATAGGTCGGCACGAGCCCTGCCATTCCCACTACGGAATTTACAACTATATCGGCTCCCTGGTCCTCAGCGGCCCTGATAAGTCCTTCCCTGCCGCTGAACACCGTCGTTTCCGGAAAAGCCTCAGCCAGCCTGCCTGCGCTTTCCTCCGACTTGATCACCGCGAAGACCGGCCTGAATTCCTTTATCTGCTCAGCCAGCAGCTTCTCGTTCTTAGCGCATGTCAGAGCCCTTACGCTGTACTTGTCCGGATTATCACGTATTATTTCCAGAGTCTGTGTTCCTATCGAACCGGTGGAACCCAGTATCGAAATGGATTTCATTATGCCATCTCCTGTTTTAAGCTGTCCTTAGAGTTTATCCGCGAAGAAGATCATCAGTATGTAGAAGATCATCGGCGCGGTGAAAATAACGCTGTCGAACCTGTCCATGATCCCGCCGTGTCCCGGGATGAGATTTCCGTAGTCCTTGATCCCCATCTTGCGCTTGAATATAGACGCCGTCAGGTCACCGAACTGCGAGAAGATGCCGCCAGCCAGACCTGTAAGGATAAATGCCAGCATATACTCCCTGTCCATGAAAGCGTAGCCGAAAGCCGCGCAGAATACCGTGCTGGCCAGTGTGCCGCAGATAGAACCTTCTATTGTCTTCTTGGGACTGATCTTTGGGCAGAGCTTGTGCTTTCCGAGGAAATACCCTCCGAAATAAGCGAATATGTCGGTACAGAAAGCGGTTATGAGTATCAGCCATACAGGGCTGACTCCGCAGAGCACCGCGAAGGTATCCTCGGCAAGAGCCGCGTGATATGGGAAAAAGCCTACATAGACTATACCCGTTATCGTCGCCATAGCGTCGGAGAGATTCCTCTCCTCGATCTTAAACATATAAAGCAGGCATATCAGCACTGAGATGAACAGCCACATCATGTAAAGATAAGGCGTCATCCCGGGCGTGAACGGGTGCACGTAAAATGTGATTATATTGATAAAATACAACAGGCATACGGATACTATCCCTATCGGGTAGGACGGATGGACATCCATGTTGTGAAATCCTCTGTAGAACTCGTACAGTCCAAGTACCGTGATAATAAATACCGCGCCCTTGATCCACGGTCCTCCTAAAAGGACCAGTATCAGCAGAGGCGCGATCACCAAGCCTGAAATGATTCTTGTTTTCATTTTTTGTCAAGCCCTCCAAATCTCCTGTGGCGGCCGTTGAACTCTTTAACGCAGTCCATGAGCTGTTCAGGTCCAAAATCCGGCCACAGCACATCGCTGTAGACGAACTCGCTGTAGGCGCACTGCCAGAGCAGGAAGTTGCTTATCCTCTTCTCTCCGCCCGTCCTTATTATCAGATCCGGATCAGGATCGTCCGGTGCGTACATATGCTTCGAGATCAGATCCTCGTCGATGTCTTCCGGCCTGAGTTCTTTTCCGGCAGCCCTGTATTCCTCCGCGATCTTCCTGAAAGCATCCGCGATCTCGCGCCTGCCGCCGTAGTTGAGCGCTATATTGAATACCAGCCCGTCGTTGTCTTTCGTCCTGTCGACCGCGTACTGCATGCTCTTAGCCGCTGCTCCCGGGATATCGTTCCAGGCGCCGACCGGACACATGCGGACGTTTTTACGGTCCAGCTCGTCTATTTCTTTCTTTATATACAGCACCATTATCTTAAAGATGCCGTTTACCTCAGCCTTAGACCGCTTCCAGTTCTCAGTGGAAAAAGCGTAGACCGTCAGGTATTTTACGCCGCTGTCTGAGCAGAAACGCACGATATTCTCGAGCGCGTTCATCCCGGCGCTGTGACCTGCTGTCCTCGGCAGGCCCCTTTTAGTCGCCCATCTGCCGTTGCCGTCCATTATTATGGCTATATGCTCAGGCATAGGGATATTTTTCTCTTCATTTGATGACATAGTCATTCTCCTGGAAACCAGAAATATCTATACGAATGAAATCAGGCATACGCCTAAACTTCGCACACGAACAGGACGGCTCCGCCGTCGGGAAGCCTGGTCTGCCTGATGACTCTGGTCTCTGTATCATCAGGCAGCTTAGCGCCGGCAGGCGGGCGGAGCGTCTTAACAGTGTAGCCGACGCCCGCCTCCCTGAGCTTCTCCTCCGCGTGCTCGAGTTTCATTCCGAGTACGTCCGGCATAGATGCCACATTATACCTCCAGGATTTCCTTGTCCTTCTTGGCTATGAGCTCGTCTATCGCCTTTACGTGCTTGTCTGTAGCCTTCTGGACATCGTCGAGAGTTCCCTTAAGGTCGTCCTCTGTCATCTCGCCCTTCTTTTCAGCCTTTTTAGCTGCTTCGTTAACATCTCTTCTGATATTTCTTACAGCTACCTTAGCGTCCTCGCCCATCTTCTTTGTCGTCTTTGTGAGCTCTTTTCTTCTTTCCTCTGTCAGCTGAGGCACTACCAGCCTTACAGCCTTGCCGTCGTTCGAAGGATTGAGGCCGAGGTTGGCTTCGTTGATAGCCTTCTCTATATCCTTTATGCTCGATGGATCGAACGGAGTGATGAGAAGGGAACGAGGATCAGGCACTGAAATGTTGGAAACGTTCTTCAGAGGTGTCTGGGTTCCGTAATAATCTACCATTACCTTGTCGAGGATAGCCGCGTTGGCGCGTCCTGCCCTTACTGTGTTGAGGTCCTCTTTCAGTACGGAAATGGTCTTTTCCATTTTTTCATTATAGCTGTCGAGTATATCGCTCATTTTATGCTCCTTTTCTATAAATGATAACCTTGTGGCTTGAAGTGACTAGGAAATAAATGTTCCGATCTTTTCACCGCATACAGCCCTGACTATGTTGTCAGGATCCGAGATCGCGAACACGTGGATCTTGATGCCGTTGTCCCTGCAGATGGAAGCCGCCGTCGAATCCATGACCTTGAGATCCTTTTCGAGGACTTCCTGGTGAGTGAGGGTATCGTATCTGACGGCATCCGGGTTCTCCTTGGGGTCGCTGTCGTATACGCCGTCTATATTCTTGGCGAGAAGGATGATGTCCGCCTCTATCTCTGCCGCGCGCAGGGCAGCTGTAGTATCTGTCGAGAAGAACGGGTTGCCTGTTCCTGCTCCGAAGATGACTACCAGATCCTTGTTGAGCTGGCTGATAGCCCTTCTCCTTATATAAGGCTCCGCTACCTCTCTCATCTCGATGGCTGTCTGCACCCTGGCCGACAGGCCTGCTGCCTCAAAAGCGTCCTGAAGGGCGAGCGCGTTGATGACTGTAGCGAGCATGCCCATGTAGTCAGCGGTCGCTCTGTCCATGCTTTTACTTGTACGTCCGCGCCAGAAGTTTCCGCCTCCGACTACTACCGCGACCTGTACGCCCATATCATGGACTTTTTTTACGTCCGCGGCTACTGAAGCGAGCACATCCTCGTTGAGACCGAATCCCTGGTCTCCGGCGAGAGCTTCTCCGCTTATCTTAAGAACTATTCTTTTATATACTGGTTCCATTTTAACCTCTCAGCTTTCTGCACCTTCGCGAAATGCCTGCTAAAACTGATAAACTTGATATTTATGCGTAGCTGCCTCTACTGGTCTCCTATACGCATACTCTATAAATTATATCATGAATTCACATCGCTCACACGAATAAATAATATCGCTCGCTTTAACAAGTCTCGTTTGTTAACTTAACAAATACTAGATTTTACACTTTTGATCGTTTTATTGCTAACATCAATATGTAATTTATCTAATGCGATTTTAGTAACGGTAGGTAGCAGTATGCTTGATTCACTTAAAGAACTGAGAGCGGAAAAGGGAATAACGCAGAAACAGCTGGGAGACGCGGTGGGTGTTACCCAGCAGGCCATAAACTCCTATGAAAATTCCGATACTCAGCCGGAGTATTCTACTTTGATAAAGCTTGCCGATTTCTTTAACGTCTCCACAGACTATATCCTCGGGCATAAAGCTGAAACCCGCGTTAACGACGAGGTCATAAAATACCTGTCCGATGAAGAAGACGCGAGAGTCATGAAAAAGTATCTCTCGCTCGACAGGAAACAGAAAAAGGTCTTCTCCGATTTTATAGATCTGGTGACTGATACCGGAAACAGCAGATAAACATAAACGGCGATAAACGATCCTTGATCCGGCGGACATCCTTCTATGAAGGGTGCCCGCTTTTTTCCTATCCGACAGGGATAAACTCCACCGTTCCTTAAATCATCCCCGATTCTGTGAAAACTCATCTGCCGTATGTTAAAATAAACAGGAACTCGACTCTCATAATAATCAATTTTAATATCAACGATCAGAACAAGGTATATATCATGAATTTTTTACAGGATCTGTCCTCATCGGCGGCGCAGGCGGGACCGGCGCTCTCCGACCTGTGGACACGCATTCATTCATATCTGAAATACTTCTTCCATCTGGCTTCAGGCGGCAGCATCCCCCCGGGTACTGTATTCCTGGCCTTGATCCGCTGGGTCATGCCGGTGCTGGCTCTCATAATCCTCTTTTCTGTGCTCATACGCATGATAAGGGTCAAAAACCCCGACGAAACATGGGGCTATCTATATAACGACTCACTAGGCCGGTTCCCTGTAAACCATTGGGAATGCACAGTAGGCCGGGCACGGCACTGCGACATCATAGTCAAGTTCGCGACAATTTCAAGGACTCAGTGCGCCCTTATGCGCAATGATTCTGGAAACTGGCGGATCAGAGACCTGAGCATGAGAGACACTACCCTTATAAACGGCAGCGTCGTCGACGGTACTGCGGCTCTTGATCCAGGAGACAGGATCACCATAGGCGGCGTCGATTTCACCTTCCACCCTATAACCGCCAAAGAGCTGGCTGTACAGGAACGCAGAAGATCCGACGCCAGCCCGCGCACACCGTGGAAATCCTTCATACTGCTCACCGTTTTCCAGATACTCACCGTCATAGAATTCGCGGTGACCAGACACGACAGCATAACGACTATAACCGGATGCTTCGCGATATACACAGCAGTCATGTGGCTGTATATATTATTCGCGCAGAAGATGGGACAGCGCGGCTTCGAGCCTGAGCTGCTGGCCTTTTTTGCCTGTACCCTGAATATGGCAGTTACCGCCACGTCGACTCCGTCGACAATGTTAAAACAGACAGCAGCTATCCTGCTGGGCATGATAGGATATATGTTCCTGGGCTGGTTCCTCAGGGATCTGGACAGGGTCGTCAAAGCCAGATACGTGTTCGCCGGGCTCTGCGTCCTGCTCTTCCTTATAAATATAGTCTTCGGAAAGGTCCACTTCGGCCAGCAGAACTGGGTGCATATCATGGGCATTTCCCTGCAGCCTTCTGAGCTGGCAAAGGTATGCTTCATATTCGCGGGAGCGGCGACGCTCGACAGGCTCTTTGTAAAAAGAAATCTCATAGGCTTTATGCTCCTTTCAGGATTCTGCCTGGCAGCGCTCGCTATAACCGGCGACTTCGGTACAGCTTCCATATTCTTCGTCGTATTCCTGGTAATAGCCTTTATGCGTTCCGGAGATTTCGCTACCCTCGCTCTCATCTGCGGAGCTGTAGCCGGCGCGGCCCTGATGGTCATCAGGTTCAAGCCGTATATAGCAAACCGCTTCGCTGTATGGGGACACGCCTGGGAAAACGCCAACACGACCGGCTACCAGCAGGTGCGCACTATGTCCGCAGCTTCCAGCGGAGGCTTCATAGGAGTAGGAGCAGGCAACGGCTGGCTTCACAATGTCGCCGCCTCTAATACCGACCTGGTGTTCGGCATACTCTGCGAGGAATGGGGACTCATCATCGCCCTCCTGGCGGTCCTGAGCATCATAGCGCTTTCCCTGTTCGCCTACAGAGTAGTGCACAGCGGCAGGTCTTCCTACTACGCTATAGCAGCCTGCTCAGCCACATCACTCTTCGTGTTCCAGACCATACTCAACGTGTTCGGCTCAGTAGACCTGCTTCCGCTCACCGGCGTCACTTTCCCGTTCGTATCCTGCGGCGGATCTTCGATGATCTCCTCCTGGTGTCTGCTAGCCTTTATAAAAGCGGCGGATACCCGCCAGAACGCAAGCTTCGCGGTACGCCGCAAGGCTGTCGTACCGGCTACTCCTGAAGAGGCGGGCTACCACCCTGTCAGCGGAGCTGACGTAAGCGCGGGAAATGTAGATGATAGAACTTCCGGCGCCGGCGATCCTGATGCTTCCAGAGGCTCGTCAGAATTCCAGAAGACCAGGTTCATAAAGAGAAATAGCGGAATGAAGGACATCAGCGAAAACACGATCCTCTCGAGACTTTCCAAAGCGCCTCCTGAGGAAGGACTCTCGCGCGATACCCGCGGATTCAAGCCCGACGAGCTGCAGTCCTCCGGCCTTACAGATCAGGATCTGGAAACACAGCGGAAGAATCAGGATGAGATAGATGCTTTCCTCAGCCAGTTCGACGATGGAAGCGATTTCTCCGGCGCGTATGATCTCAGCGATGAACTCATGGACGACACCGGGAGCTACTACTTCGACTACAATGCCGACGACGACAGGAGGGACAGTTAGATGAAAAAGATAACAGCACGTTCATTGATCTGTATCCTGCTCGCCCTGCTCCTTCTCGCCGGGATCTGCGTTTTTACGTTAAACTTCGTAAAGAAGGGAACGACCTGGGCTTCATATCCGGCAAATAAACACCTTTACACGGACGGCCAGCTCAGCAGCGGACGGATACTTGACGACAGCGGAAATATACTGGCACAGTACAAAGACGGATGGCAGTACAGCGATGACAGGGATACAAGGCTCTCGACCATACACGCTGTCGGCGATCCCGATGGAAAGATCGGAACCGGCGCGCTTACTGCTTTCGCCGGGAAACTCACTGGATACAACGTATTCACAGGATCGGGAAGCTCCATCTCGGCGGGACGGGACCTGCACCTTACGCTGGACTCCGAGCTCAGTGCCGCGGCATACGATGCCATGAACGGGCACGACGGTGTCGTCGGTGTATATAACTACAAGACCGGAAAGATAATCTGCATGGTCAGCGCCCCGGCCTACGATCCTAAAAACCCAAAAGACAGCTCTGAGAAGAGCGGCGCTTTCATAAACAAGTTCATATCCTCAAAATTCGCTCCCGGTTCCACATTTAAGCTGGTGACCACGACCGCGGCGCTTGAGAAGAAGAGCGATATATCTGATTTCAGGTTCCGCTGCGACGGCAGCGCCAAGATCGGCGGATATAAAGTAACCTGCCCTGAAGTCCACGGTACGGTAGACCTTGAAAAAGCCCTTAACCAGTCCTGCAACGGAGCTTTCGGAACTCTGGCCGTGGATCTCGGCGCGGGCGTCATGAAAGGCTATACTGAGAGCACCGGTCTCACCTCCAGCTACTCCATCAACGGTATCCAGACAGCCGGATCGACCTTCGATTTCTCGGACGGAGGCAAAGAAGGGCTGGCATGGTCCGGGATAGGCCAGGGCAAGGATCTGGTAAACCCATGCGCCATGATGGTATTCTGCGGAGCTATCGCTAACGGCGGCAAAGCCGCCCAGCCCCAGATAATAGACCATACGTCTTTTATCGACGGCATCAGCACCAGTGTCTACAGGAAAGAGTACACCGACGAGCTCATAAAGCCGGATACAGCTTCTACTCTCACTGAATATATGAGGACCGACGTAGAAAAGAACTACGGCCAGCGCAACTTCCCGGGACTCAACATATGCGCCAAGTCCGGAACAGCCCAGGTCGACAAGACCAAGGCTTCCAACGGATGGTTCGTAGGATTCCTGAACGATGAAGATCATCCTCTGGCTTTCGTGTGCATGGTTGAGGAAGGCGGAGCCGGCGCCAGGAGCGCTGGTCGTGTAGTCAACACTGTCCTGCAGAAGGCTGTGAACCTCGGCTACTGATAAAAAGCGAAGAAAGAAACGGCATATATATCAACAATTAAGGGAGATCCCCGGACGGAGATCTCCCTTTCCTTTTCCCTTATAATACAGCCTGCGCGGCCTCCGGCCGCAGGGTCAGCGGAGCTGACGCATGCTCCCGTGCCTTTTTGCCGCATCCTGCTGTTCCTATCTTATTTTCTGTTCATTATCGCTTCGTCTATCGCCGCTGCGGCTTTTCTTCCCGATCCCATGGCGAGGATGACCGTGGCAGCGCCCGTCACCGCGTCGCCGCCGGCATATACGCCGTCGATAGAAGTCATCTCGTCTTCGTTGACCTCTATGCAGCCTTTCCTGTTAGTCTTAAGGGCAGGCGTATCGTTCTTTATGAGCGGGTTAGGGCTTGTGCCCAGAGCCATGATCACGCAATCGGCTTCCACATCGAACTCGGAGCCTTCGATCTCGTGAACGCTCTTCCTTCCGGAGGCGTCGACATCACCGTACTCCATCTTTATGCAGCGAACTCCGCTGACGTTGTTCTTGTCGTCGTGAAGGATCTCGACCGGATTCGACAGGAGCATGAAGTTTATATGCTCCTCCATAGCGTGGCCGACTTCCTCTTTACGGGCCGGCAGCTCCTCTACTCCGCGCCTGTAGACGATAGTGGTATCTGCTCCCAGCCTCTTAACACTCCTGGCGGCGTCCATAGCGACGTTTCCGCCTCCCACTACGACTGCCTTTTTCGGATGCTGTACAGGCGTGTCCGCGTCTTCAGTATATGCCTTCATGAGGTTTATCCTGGTCAGGAACTCATTGGCCGAGTAAACCTCGTTGCTGTTGACACCCGGGATGTTCATGAACTTAGGAAGTCCGGCACCGGAGCCGATGAAGACAGCCTCGTATCCGTCATCGAAAAGGTCGTCTACTGTAAATGACCTTCCCAGCACCGCGTTGGTCTCTATCTTTACGCCCAGCGCTTCCAGACCCGATATTTCCTTAGCGACTATATCTTTAGGAAGCCTGAATTCAGGGATCCCGTATACCAGCACGCCGCCCGGGATATGCAGGGCTTCGTAGACAGTGACGTCATAGCCCTTCTTAGCCAGCTCTCCGGCGCAAGTGAGACCCGACGGGCCGGAGCCTATGACCGCTGCTTTATGTCCGTTTGGAAGCGGCTTTTCCGGCTCAGGATGCTCGTGGGAGCTGTAGTAGTCAGCTATGAAACGCTCCAGCCTTCCTATGCCTACAGGTTCGCCCTTGATGCCGCGTACGCAGAGCTTCTCGCACTGGTTTTCCTGCGGACAGACTCTGCCGCATATGGCAGGGAGAGCGTTCGTTCCTGTAATGATACCGTAAGCCTCCAGGAAGTGCCCGTCCCTGAGAGCCCTGATGAAATCGGGAATATGGACGTTTACCGGACATCCGTTCATGCAGGGATGATTTTTGCACTGCAGGCATCTCTGAGCTTCCTTTACTGCCGTTTCTTCATCGTAGCCCAGAGCTACCTCGCCGAAATTGGTCACTCTGACGTCCGGGTCCTGACTCGGCATCGGGTATTTTGTCATGGACATATCAGGCATCTATCTCACCTCCGCGTTCATAAGGTTGCAGCTTTCCTCACGTTTATGCTTCTCGAAGCCGCTGTAGATCTTGCTGCGGCTTATGGCCAGATCCCAGTCGACCAGGCTTCCGTCGAAGTCCGGGCCGTCCACGCAGGCGAACTTCATCTCGCCGCCGACGTTTACTCTGCAGCAGCCGCACATACCTGTCCCGTCCACCATGAGCGGGCTTAGGGAAGCTATAGTTTTTATTCCGTAAGGTTCTGTTGTCCTGCACACGAATTTCATCATAGGCATAGGCCCGATGGTGATCACTTCATCGTATTCATTTCCATCATCGATGAGCTTTTTCAGAATTTCTGTAACGAGCCCCTTTTCGCCGTACGACCCGTCATCTGTACAGACAATATGTTTAGTACTTGCTTCGTCGAATTCCTTCTCCAGGATGACCAGATCCTTGTTTTTAAAACCGGTCACCGCATGTATCTCGCAGCCGTTCTCATAGAGTTCCTTTGCCACCGGATAAGCGATAGCGCAGCCTACCCCTCCGCCTACAACGGCCACTTTCTTAAGGCCGTCAATAGGCGTAGGATTGCCCAGAGGGCCTACGAAATCTTCCAGATAGTCTCCGGCTTCCAGGTCGTTCAGCTTCATTGTCGTAGCTCCTGCCGCCTGGAAAATTATATCGACAGTTCCTTTTTCACGGTCATAGCCGTTGATCGTAAGCGGCACTCTCTCGCCGTTCCTATCCACCCTGAAAATGATAAACTGTCCCGGCATCGCTCGTCTCGCTACCAGAGGAGCCTCTACTCTTATCCTGGTAAGGGTAGGACGCAGTTCTTCCTTCTCTACAATCTTATACATTATCAGATACCTCACATACAAGTTGTCCGCGCCGCGGCAGATCTTAAGCCCGCCGCTCGAGATGAATGTTTTCGGATTAAATTTTATTTTACCATAAGGTAAACTGTGTAACAATTGTACCGAAAGGATAGTATTATTTACTTGCCTGTATCAATGTTTCATGATAAGAAAAAAGGCTGTCCCAAAACCAGACGATTTTGAAGCAGCCTTTATATTCCTATGAAAAACGGATTTATTTAAATGATCCAGTTGGAACTGTCGATCATCATGTTCTGTATCGTCATGTGGAAGATAGTATCAGCGATCTGCGATGCCGAGGCAGCTGTCTTATCCGGCGCTATATCCGCCCAGAGTTTATAGGATTCCTCGGAAGAAAGTCTGTTGTCAGGCTTTTCATCGTGGTCGAGCACTATTAGGATTATAAGTCCTGTATCGCGCAGATGACAGAGGACCGTTACGTAGTCGGCACCCTCCTCCGGATGATAGAGATATGTATGGCGGCCGTTTCTGATCAGCTGGAACTCTGCTTCCTCGACAGCGTCCAGAGTAGAACCGTCCCGGCCCGGACGGAACTCGACTGTAATAGGAGCCTGCCAGTTAAAGGAAGCGCGCTTCGCCCTGTCAGCCGCAGGATG
The DNA here is from genome assembly GCA_028724585.1 of Bacillota bacterium. Classification (GTDB taxonomy): domain Bacteria; phylum Bacillota; class Clostridia; order Peptostreptococcales; family Anaerovoracaceae; genus RUG708. The sequence goes on from JAQYCQ010000026.1 coordinate 105,896, forward strand.
ACGCTTACCGGTTCCCGAGCTGACATCAGTAACGACACCGCAGGCGGAAGTCATATGGCTGATACGGTCTATCAGTATGAGTTCGCCCATCGCGCGGTGATTCTTGAAAAGGTCTACGACCACCGGCTCTGTAACAGCCACATCACAGACAGCTATCTCATTTTTCTGGAGCCTGTCCGCCGGCTTGTGCTCGCCTGTATTGATATCTATCTTATACTTGATCTTAGTCAGTATTCCCGGGATCTTCTTGGTTCCCAGCTTGACTATGAAATTCTTTCCGGTAGTCAGAGGCTGGTCATCCATCCAGAGCAGCTCCGTCTCGAAAGAATCGCAGGCTGTAAGGCCGCTGCCTGACTCAAGGACACAGCCTCTGGATACATCGACCTCACGATCCAGCTGAACAGTAACAGGCTGACCGGTAACTGCCGCCTGAACCTGCTTGTCCGCGACAAGGATAGAACGGATGTGAGCCTTTTCACCGCTCGGCAGGGAGGTCAGCTCGTCACCGACTCTGATAGTTCCTCCCTCAATCTGGCCCTGAAAGCCCCTGAACTCATGGTTTGGACGGCATACACGCTGGATAGGCAGGTAGAAGCCCTGCTCAGCCTGGGCATCGTCTACATCTACGGTCTCCAGATGATGGAGAAGGGTCGGGCCCTTGTACCAGTCGAAATTAGATGTAGGCTCTGTGATGTTATCGCCCACAGTAGCTGATACAGGGATTATAACCACATCCTTCAGCTCAAGCTCATCCTTCAGCTGCTTTATCTGCGCCTCTATCTCACGGAACCTGGCTTCGTCGTATCCTACCAGATCCATCTTGTTGACTGCGAACACGAAATGCCTGATGCCCATAAGAGCGCATATCCTGGCATGGCGTCTGGTCTGCACCAGAACTCCCTGCGAAGCGTCGATCAGAATGACCGCCAGATCCGCGAAGGAAGCGCCGCAGGCCATATTCCTGGTATATTCCTCATGGCCCGGCGTATCGGCGCATATGAAGCTGCGATTGTCAGTTGTAAAGTATCTATACGCGACATCTATAGTTATGCCCTGCTCACGCTCGGCAAGAAGACCGTCCAGAAGCAGAGAATAATCTATATTGCCGCCTGTGCTGCCGACCTTTGAATCCAGTTCGAGAGCCTGTTCCTGATCTGCATAAAGAAGCTTTGCATCGTAAAGAAGATGACCGATCAGAGTGGATTTTCCATCATCTACACTGCCGCACGTAATGAATTTAAGTAAACCTATCATTTAGAAATACCCCTCTCTCTTGCGCTTCTCCATGCTTCCTGCTCCGCCGTCTTTGTCTATCACGCGGCTCGTGCGCTCTGATTCCACCGCACTCAGCGTTTCCGCCACTATCTTGTCAAGTGTGTCAGCCTCAGATTCAATGCCTCCGGTCAGCGGATAGCAGCCCAGAGTCCTGAACCTGATCTTTTTATGCATGATATCCTCCGGCTTCAGGTGAAGATGCTGCACGATCCTGTCATCGTCCACCATGATGATATTGCCCTGGTAATTTATGCATGGGCGCTCCTTAGCGAAATAAAGGGGCACGATCTCAAGGTTTTCTTTTCTGATCATTAATTGCAATTCCAAATTGAACACCTTTGTAGATTAAGCTATCTGAACTTTGACAACTGAATACACCTGATCGAGGAAGTTCTCGAAGAGTTCCTCCGGGGTGGCGTAATCCAGTTTTTTGCGAGGCAGCCCGTTCAT
>JAQYCQ010000027.1 GCA_028724585.1 Bacillota bacterium
GGCTGTCGTTTTCCGTTCTTCTTAAGCTGCTCATTTTGTATCCTCCATAGTCATGATCCGGAGAAGGTCGTATTGGCTTCCCCTGATTATTTTATTGGAATTATGGCAGCGTTTGAATGTACGTGTTATTTACCGTTTACGCTGGAATGCGTAAACACGTGTTGTATACTTCTTTGAGCTGGACTGTCTGCGATCTGGTCTCCAGAGAACATGTTTCCTGTTTGAAGTGTGCTGGTCTATAAGATCACCGCTGCCTTCGCCGCTGTATGTTGATGAACCATTATTTACAACGTAGATCGCAGCATGATTCATAGTGCCATCACCATCCCAGTCATAGAATATTACTGTTCTTCCTGCATTTGTGGAAACCAGATTGGCGCTGTTATTTGTATATGGATAAGATAAATATGGATCAGGAGTTCCATTCAATGTCGATGACCCTAGTTTCCAGGCACGGCCTGTATCTCTTACATAGTTTTTAAAAGACTCTGCTACAGTCCATGCTGTACTGTCATGACGGGTAGGTGTGTTTACGCTGTATGTGACATATGACCTCCATGTACTGTCCTGAGACAGACCACCTGTATAAAAACACTGTGATACAAAATTTGTACAGTCATTACTATAATAGTTATACCCCTGACCAAGGGAATTCAACCTGTTTGGGCTAACAGCATATTTATCTGCGTAAGAAACAGCACTACTATTGGAATATGCAAAAACAGATCCCGTAAATATCAGTTGAAAAATGATCAAGACTGATATTATCAATGTGAATTTTTTCAAACCAAACACCTCCTAACTTTACAAATAAAATATAGCAACGGAATTCCTTATATTAACATTATAATAACCGACATCATAGAAAATAATGAGAAATGGCAATTGTTCCTATAATGATAATCACACATACAACTGCAGTACGAAGTAAAATTTTTGACAACTGTTTTTTTAAAATAATAAAGGGACCTATATCATTCATATGGTTGTTATAAGTATCTGGTATTTCCACAGTAGATTTCATATCTTCCATTATTTTGTTACATTTCTCGCAGTTTTTTATATGATCATTTACAAAATCTACTGATGCTTTACTAGCAACTTGATCTACACACAATGGCAATAAATCTTTTACAATATCACAGTCACGATTCACTTTCATTCTCCTCTATATATTTTTGTATCTGAAGTTTAGCTCTATAATAAATAAGCCTAGCCCAGTTACTGCTTTTCTCGAAGACATTTCCTATCTGACTGAAGTTCAGTTCTCCAAAGACACGCAGGTAAAAAACTTCTTTATATGGCTCTCTCATACCATGAATGAACTGATGTATTTTTAATACTTTTTCCTTATCAGCAATTACCTGTACAAAGTCAACAGATTCTTTATCTTCCAGATTTTTATCAAGTTCCTGTTTAACAAACTTTTTGCTTTTTCTATACCTGCTCGTAAATGTATTGCGCGCTATAGCAAAAAGCCACGCGCGTATATCTTTACTGCCATCGAAGGAATCTGCCGACGCTATAGCTTTCACAAATGTCTCTTGAGCTATCTCTTCCGCTTCATAATGAGACTTGGTTAATGCAAGAGCAAATCTGTAAATGTCCTTATAATACTCATTGAATATTTTTGCAGCGTCCATCTGATTCCCCCTTTCATTATATAAACGCGCGAACTCGCAAAATGTTACAACTTTTTAAGAATTTTTTGTATTTTATTTCTGTTTTGTATATATTATGCAAATAGTATACTATAATTATTCCTGCATTTTGCAAAAAAACCGGCTCCCGTAATGGGAACCGGACGTGGTTAACATTTATTGATATTTTATCTTTCCAGATAATCTATGCAGTTGACCAGCTTTCCATCCTGGAAATAGTAGCGTGGAACACGTCTGCTTACAGCGCATACGACTTCGTAGCCGATAGTGTTGTATCTTCCTGCAATCTCGTCAGCAGAGATGTATTCGTCTCCTGACGCGCCGAGCAGTACTACCTCGTCGCCGACCTTAACATCATCGAAGCCGGTGAGGTCTATCATGCACTGGTCCATGCAGATATTGCCGCGGACCGGAACTCTCCTGCCCTTGTAAAGAACTTCAGCGACTGCTGACTGCGCCCTTGTGTAGCCGTCAGCATAGCCGATAGCGAGAGTGGCGATCTGGTCGCCGGCGTGGCCTGTGTACTTGCCGCCGTAGCCGATCTGCCTGTCCTCTTCCAGAGTCTTGATATGAGTGACTCTTGTCTTCCAGGTCATTACCGGCTTGATAGGGAGATTTTCAGGAAGCACTTCGGCTGACGGGTAGATTCCGTACTGGATGATGCCAGGCCTTACCATGTCACAGTAAGTCTCAGGCAGCTCCATGATAGCCGCGCTGTTTGAAGTATGCTTGAGCCTGAAAGTGATGCCCTTTGCTGCCAGCATATCTACGAACTTACAGTACTTGTCCCACTGCCTGTGAGCCCAGAATTTGTCTGCTTCGTCAGCTCTGGCGTAGTGAGTGAAGATTCCTTCCAGGTCCAGTCCAGGCAGCTTTGAGATCTTCTCTACCTCTTCAGCGCCCTTTTCATCAGGCATGAAGCCTATCCTTGTCATTCCTGTATCTACAGCGATGTGGCACTTAGCTGTCTTTCCCAGCTTTACAGCTGTATCAGAAAGGATCTCTGCCTTTTCATAAGAAGTGATGGCGTGCTGGAGATTGGCGTTTATAGAAACTTCCTCGCTGCCGTAAGGCATATTGCCCAGAACGAGAACGTCCACGTCCTCAGGGATGAATCTCCTGAGCTCGAGAGCTTCGTTGAGTGAAGAAACCGCGAACTGGTCAGCTCCGTTATCCAGGAAAGTCTGCGCGACACCCTCTACACCGTTGCCCTCGGCATTGGCCTTGACTACGGCGCAGTAACGGTGGTTTCCGATCTTTTCTTTAATAGTCCTGATATTGTATGCCAGAGCGTCGAGATCTACCTCGACCCACTTAGCTTCATTACTGAGTCGCTTGCTGAAATCGTTTTCCATTTAAGTATTTCCTGTCTTTCTGTGTCAAATGTGTAAAATAAGTAAAGCGGGAGATCGGCTCTCCCGCTCTACATATTAATTTTGATCTTCTCTTTTGTAAAGTGTATTGAGCTTTATTTCTGCGGTACGTCGAATGTGCAGGACGCGATCACCATCTGCTGTACTTCGTTTGTGCCCTCGTAGATCTCTGTGATCTTGGCGTCTCTGTACATACGCTCTACAGGCTTCTCTGTCATATAGCCGTAGCCGCCGTGATACTGGATGGACTGTCTTGTAAGATCGACAGCTGCGCGTGAAGCAGCGTATTTAGCCATAGCAGCGGCTTCCTTGTAAGGAAGGCCCTGATCCTTGTAGTTGGCAGCTCTGTAAACGAGCAGCCTTGCTGAATCCAGCTGTACCTTTGTCTTGGCAACTTCAAATCTCAGAGTATCGAGTTTGCCCAGCTTTACGCCGAACTGCTCTCTCTCCATCATGTAGCTGCACATGAGGTCGAATGCTTCCTGTGCTATGCCCAGAGACTGAGCGCCTACACCGATCCTGCCGCCGTCGAGAGTATCCATGGCGATCCAGAAGCCCTGGCCAGGCTTGCCCAGCAGATTTTCCTTAGGGATCTTTACGTTCTCGAAGTGCATCTCGGCAGTCTGTGATGCTCTGATACCCATCTTCTGCTCTATCTTGCCGGCTGATACGCCTTCCCAGTCAGCGTCTACGATGAAAGCTGTGATGCCGTTCTTTACGCCCTGGCTTCTGTCAGTCATGGCGAAAACGATCAGAGTCTTTGAGATTCCGCCGTTTGTGATGAACTTCTTGTCACCGTTGAGCAGCCAGTAGTCACCCTTGTCGACAGCCTCAGTCTTCTGTCTTGAAGCGTCTGTACCGGCATCCTTCTCTGTCAGACAGAAGGATCCCAGCTTTTTGCCTGAAAGCAGATCCGGCAGGTACTTTTTCTTCTGTTCCTCAGTACCGAACTTATATATAGGTCCGCCTACCAGTGAGTTGTTTGCAGAAAGGATGATGGCGTGGGAAGCGTCCTTCTTGGCTATCTCCTCAACGCATGCTACATATGAAACGTAGTCTGTGCCCTGTCCGCCGTATTCCTTTGGGAAAGGCATGCCGAGGAAACCGAGTTCAGCCATTCTGTCTACATTCTCAAATGGGAATTCACCTTTTTTGTCGAGTTCAGCAGCGACCGGCTCTATGTATTCTTTTGCGAATGCGGCAGCCTTGTCTTTCCATGCCTGCTGTTCTGCAGTCAGTGTAAAATCCATAATAAACCTCCAGATCTGAAATATGATTAATAAAGATATATCGTTTGCATACGTTACAATTTTATCATTTTTTCCCTGTCTTCTCTACATTGTGTGTCAAAATATCGATGTATACAGGGAAAATACTACTTTTTGGTCCATCTGCTCCCGTCAGCTCCGCTGACAGAAAAACATTTCACATGCTCTCTCACGCTCTGGCGACGCCGGCCTGTTGTTTGACGAAATCATGTGAAAGTGTTTTTCTCATACCGAGTCCGCAAAATATGTATTCGAAAAACATTTCACATGCTTTCTCACGCTCTGGCGGCGCCGGTCTGATGTCTGAAGAGATCATATGAAGTATTTTTCTCATACCGAGTCCGCCGAACGTCAGAATCCGAAATACAGGAATACCGACACTCCCGTCAGCGAGGTTATCGACCAGAAAAGGAAGGCCGCCGAAACAGCGGCACGTCCCGCTGTCGGCCTGAACTCTATCTCGCTGAGATTTCTGAAGTTGAGCACTATGATCAGAGCGGCGGCAAGGAAGCACCACATGTTGAAGCCCCAGATATTAGACGACAGCAGCTCGAATATGCCGACGTGAGCGTCCAGGAAATTGAGCTCGCTGAGATTGAAGCAGCCGGTAAGCTCTCCGCGGACGGTGAAGTCGTTCATCAATACCATCTTCTTTATCATCAGGGCGGCCTGGGAAAAGCTGTCGGCCCTGAAAAGGATCCAGAGCAGGTTGACCAGCAGGAAGGTAGACAGCCACTGGAAAGCCTTGTTCATCTTGTCGCGCTGCTTTTTAAACGCCCTGTCGAAGCAGTTGAAGGCGCCGTGGATAAGTCCCCATGCTATAAAAGTCCAGTCGGCCCCGTGCCAGATCCCGCTGACCAGGAAGACGGCCATGATATTGAAATATGTCCTGGGCTTGCTGCAGTAGCTTCCACCCAGCGGAAAATATATGTACTGGCGCAGGAACCTGGTCAGAGTCAGGTGCCACCTGCCCCAGAAATCCTGGATAGAAAGCGCCTTGTAAGGCGAATCGAAGTTCCATGGCAGCTCTATGTTCAGCATGCGGCCGAGTCCGTTGGCCATGTCGCAGTAACCGCTGAAGTCGAAGTAGAGCTGAAATGTGTAGCAGAATGACACAAGTATCGCTTCCATCGACGACAGTGTATCCACCGTACCGTATCCCCAGGTCACAGCCCTGCCGAATGTATCAGCGATCAGCACCTTCTTAAAAAGGCCGACCGAAAATATATAGATTCCGCGAGCCATATTCTCCATATTGAGTTTTCTCTTTGAACGGTCGCGGAACTGCGGTATGACCTCGCTGTGAAGTACGATAGGGCCGGCTATCAGCTGCGGGAAAAATACCACGAAGAGAGCGTATTCTATAAAGCCGTAGTCTCTGGTCTCTCCCCTGTAGGAGTCCACCAGATAGGATATCTGCTGGAAGGTAAAGAAGCTGATGCCCAGAGGCAACATGATGTGCCTGAGATTGAATGACGTATCGAAGGCCGCGTTCACGTTCTTTATGAAGAAATCGTAGTATTTATAATAGAATATCGCCCCGACATCACCGGCAAGGCCTATGATGAGCACCGCTTTTCTCAGCGCCGTGCGGCTTTCCGGCAGCCGGCTCAGTATTCTGGACAGCAGATAGTTGAGGACTATGCTGGTGCAGATGATGACCAGATATTTAGGGTTGTAGTATCCGTAAAACCAGAGCGACATGCCTATCAGGTAAACTTCCGCAGCCTTATATCTCCCGAAATGGTTCAGCGCGAAAAAGCCCAGGATCACCAGAGGCATAAAGAGAAATATGAAGATGTATGAGTTAAACAGCATATTCAGTTTCCCCCGTGAAGCGTGGAATAATCGTAAGAACCGTAAAAGGACCGGATATCCGACAGGTAAGCTTCCTCGTTTTCTTTAGTTATCTGGTATTCCCCTCTGCTGATCCATTCCAGGATACTGTCATTGATCCAGCTTTTAAAATGCGCCTGATCCTTGTAATTATCGAGATCGGCAGTGATATCGTACCTTGTGCAGAAAGAAAAAAGCTTGATGTTAGGGCACTTTAGCAGCATGTCTATCGCGTATTTCTCAGCGTCTATGCGCCAGTTTATCTTATTCTCGTTATTCAGCTGATCCCAGTAGGCTATGCTGTAAGGCGGAAAGAAAAGATAAAATGTCGTTTCCGGATGCGCTTCAGCCTGGCTTATCACATTCTGCTCCAGATTGCCCCGGATCAGCTCTTTGTCGGAGGCAGTCAGCTTCTTTTCCTTTGCCGCGGGTTTACCCAGCTTGTAGGTACTGAACACAGCTTCGGCGCCGAAGGTGGAATCAGCCATCCAGTTAGCGTATTTGTCGAAGCTGGTCGTCTTATGTCCTTCTTTTGTATACGACAGCACTTTCAGTGTATCATCGAAGAATACACTGAGGTTCAGCAGATATTTTATATCGTTGAAGGGATCGTCATCCGTCAGGTAAGTCGGATACTCGGCATTAGGATATACCTCGTCCTTATCCTTGACCAGCAGGCTGTAATCCAGGCATCTCAGGACTATCTTCGGGTCATGCCCTGACTCGTACGCCCTGGTCAGGTTGTCATTGATCTCTTTATACCGGCCTCCGGAAAAAGGCACTTTAACAGACTTTGTACCGAAAAGCCTGTCGAACTGGCTGGTCTTGAAATTTTCTGTCATCGAGGAGCCGGTTATGACCGCGTCATAATCAAAATGCCTTGTGATGCCGTCGTTCTGATAGCGCTCGTTGTCTATCGGATACTGAAGCCCCTTATATGGTCCGTGATAATGGAAAAAGGGATCCACCATAGCATTGGCTCCGCCGATAAAGGCAAGAGCCGCCAGAAGGACTGCCAGCACTGCTGCGGTCCACCTGACGGCTGATCTGTCATTTTTACGGCCTGTTCTGTTTTTATCTAAGTTATCCATAAAAATATCTTATCGCATCTGCCCTGTCCATCTAAGGCAGCGTTAATCTGTTATTCCACGGTTTTTCCGTCAGGAACTCTGTCGGCGGAGCCGTCGTGAGCCGCGCCTTCCTCTGCTGACACGTTTCCGCCTGACGACGCGCTATCAGCCTTTTCCTGAATTTCCGCTTTCTCCTGCAGCTTGTTTGCCTTCCTCTGCTCCAGCCATTTCATGACCATCTCCTGATAGACGAAATCGAGGATAGCCGCGGCAGGGATGCCCAGAAGGATGCCCCATACGCCGAACATGCGGCCTCCGACTATGATGCATATCAGGATCCATATAGCGGATACTCCCAGCGTGCCTCCAAATAGCTTAGGTTTGAAGATGTAGCCGTCGAAGGTCTGCAGGAATATGGTAAAGATGATGAAGACCAGAGCGTACCACGGGTTGACCATCAGGAGTATGAAAGCTCCTATGACGCAGCCGGCTATAGGCCCGAATGTAGGCGCCAGGTTTGTGACACCGACTATTATCGAGATCAGCGCCCGGTAGGGGTATCCGATCATCAGCATGAACACGTAGTTTATAAGTCCGATGACTATACCGTCGACTATATCGAAAGCGATATAGCGCACCAGTATATCGTTGCAGCGGCTGAGAAAACCGGTCGTCCTGCTGTAGACTTCATCGCTCATGACCACTCGCATGAGGCGGGCGCAGCCATTAAGCAGCCTTTTCTTGTCCGCCAGGAAATAGATGGCCAGGATAAAGGATATGATCGTATTAAAAAGGCTCGCTCCTAATGACACAGATTTGTCCAGCATGCTGCCGGCGCTTCCCGTGATATCTGACGCGACCCTGTTCAGCAGGTCGTTTCCAGCGGCCGTGAACTTGTCGATGTTTATGTTCTTGGCGGCAGACTTGCCGGCGGCTTCATTTGCCAGGTTCTGCAGCTGCTCTACATAGTTGTCTATGTTCCTGATGAAGAATGTCACGCTCGATACCAGCTGAGGGATAAGTATCACCAGGAGCAGGGTTATGAAAACGATGACCGCAGCAATAGTACATACTACAGAAAGCGTCCTGCGGGTCTTCTCTGATCTTATCCTGATAAATATCCGGTTTTCGAACAGTTTGGCCAGCGGGTCCATTACATAGGCCATTACCAGCCCGACTATTACCGGCCAGATGAAATCTACAAAATTTCCCAGCCCGGTGAAGAGCAGGTCTATGTGCGACAGAAAAAGGTAGACGACTACTGCGATACAGAGCGAAAGAGTCAGCTTGAGCCACCTGCTCCGCTTCATCTTCTTCCTTGTCTTTTCGCTCATGTTATGTCTTCTCCGCTTCCGCTTACTCGCCGTCGTGTCCCTTTACGGCAATGGCTTCTATCTCTATCTGGCAGCCCTTAGGGAGAGCCGATACCTCGAAGCAGCTTCTGGCTGGGTAAGGATCAGCGAAGAGCTCGCCGTATCTCTTGTTGACCGCGTCGAAATCAGCGAGATCAGTAAGGAGTACTGTTGTCTTGATGACATCCTTAAGTCCGAGTCCGTTCTCGGCAAGGATATTCGAAATGTTTGAAATGCACTGCTCAGCCTGGTCGGCGATATCGTCGGCGATATTTCCTGTAGCCGGATCAACAGGAATCTGGCCTGACACGAATACTATATCTCCCGACGCGAGACCCTGTGAATAAGGGCCGACTGCCGCAGGAGCCTTATCTGTATGTAATACTTTCATGATTACTTCCTTCCAGATTCAGATATATGAATGACTTGAATTTTCGCCTGCGGAGCAGCATCCGTCCGCTCCGCGGACATATCCCCTACGGGAAACTATGATACGATCCTGAAGCCTTCCTCTGTCAGCTTCTGCTTGATCTGTTCTATCTGGGCGCTGTCCCTTGTCTCCAGAGCCAGCTTTAAGAAGCAGCTGGTGATGGCCATGTTGACATCGCTGCGGTCGTACTGTACTGATACTACATTGCCGCCGCAGGCCGCGATGATCCTTGAAACTGACTCCAGCTGTCCCGGCTTGTCCTCGAGAGCGATAGTCAGGTCGACATTCCTGCCGCTCCTTACGAGACCTCTTGTGATGACTCTGCTCAGGATGTTTACGTCTATATTGCCGCCTGAAAGGATGCAGACCACGTTCTTGCCCTGGATAGGGAGCTTGTCAAACATAGCGGCAGCCACGCTTACAGCGCCCGCGCCTTCTGTGATGAGCTTCTGCTTCTCTATCAGGGCCAGGATAGCAGTAGCTATCTCGTCTTCAGATACAGTCACCACATCGTCCACGTACTTGCTGACTGCGTCGAAGGTATGGTCTCCCGGGCATCTTACAGCTATACCATCGGCAAAGGTCGAAGCCGAGTCTATCATGAAAGGCTCGCCTTTCTTAAGCGACTCTACCATGCTGGCCGAGCCGGCTGCCTGTACGCCGTACACCTTGATATCAGGCCTGAGGCTCTTTATAGCGAACGCGACGCCGGAAATAAGGCCGCCTCCGCCTACAGGTACGATGACAGCGTCCACGTTTTCCATCTGGTCGAGTATCTCAAGGCCGATAGTGCCCTGACCTGCCATTACCTGTTCATCATTGAAAGGATGGATCAGGGTAGCGTTCTTCTCCTGGACGAACTTCTCAGCTGCCTCTGCCGCGGCATCGTATCCGCCCGGAACCAGGACTACCTCTGCTCCAAGCCTCTTAGTAGCTTCTACCTTGCTGATAGGAGCGGCATCAGGCATGAAGATAGTCGACTTTATGCCGTTCTTTGTAGCTGCCATAGCCACGCCCTGGGCGTGGTTGCCTGCGGAGCAGGCTACTATACCATTCTTTTTTTCTTCGTCGGAAAGCTGACTGATCTTATATGCCGAACCCCTGATCTTGAAAGAACCTGTCGTCTGGAGGTTCTCTGTCTTGAGGTAGATATTCGTAGTTTCCGAAAGTCTCGGAGCTTTTATGATATCTGTCTTGCGCGCTACATTTTTCAGCATAAAAGCGGCATGATATATCATATCGAGTGTAAGCATTTTTTAGTTCTCCTGTCTGTCCTGAATGTCTTGCTTTAGGAGCTGGGCCCGCCGGTCCCGGCCTGCTTCAGCCGTGTTTCTGAGTCCACCACCCGTTTTATAACAAGAAGTCTCCGCTTCATCAGATAAAGCGGAGATTTCCAAAAAGACCGTTTTTTATGTAGAATATCCCTGTCCGCGGAGCGGTCGGAAAGATTACCTTTAATGATTATTTCTGCACCCTGATAACGCTGTCCACGGATTTTACGAAGGATCTGTTAGTGATCTCCTGGAGAGCTTCGTCGAGCACTTCCCTGCTTGTCTCGTAGAATATGAATACGAGCGGGATGCTCTCGTCTTCGTTTCTGCTATGGATGTTCTGCATCATGGATTCTATGCCGATGCCGTATCTGCCCAGCGTCGATGAGATATTTCCGAGGATGCCCGGCCTGTCATCTACTGAAAGCCTTACATAGTACTGGTTGACGCCTTCGCCGACGTACTCGAGGTCAGAATCGTACCTGAGCAGCGGCTTCATGTCGTAAGCGCTGTCTTTGTCTATATTTCTGGCTATGCTGATCATGTCGCCCACTACCGCGCTTCCTGTAGGAAGAGGGCCGGCTCCCTTGCCGTAGAACATGATATCGTCTACCGCGTTGCCCCTTACGAATATAGCGTTGAACTCGTTATTGACCGAAGCCAGCGGATGATTGATGTCGATGAGGGCAGGCTGTACGTCACACTCTACCTTGTCGCCGATCTTTTTAGCCGCCGCGAGCAGCTTGATCTTGCAGCCGAACTGAGTAGCATAGTTTATATCTACCTGGTTGATGCTGGTGATACCCTGAGTAGGGATCTCCGAAGGCGGTACGTTTACGCCGAAAATGAGCGACATGAGGATGGAAAGCTTGTTGGCTACATCTATACCCTCTACGTCAGCTGTAGGATCCGCCTCGGCGAAGCCTTTTTCCTGAGCTTCCTTAAGAACTGTATCGTAATCCATCTGGAAGTCGGTCATCTTTGTGAGGATGTAATTCGTAGTACCATTGACGATCCCCAGGACTTCCGTGAAGTCGTTTGAAAGCAGGGCGCTAGTAAGCGCGTTGATGATAGGAATGCCGCCGCCCACGCTCGCTTCGAAACGGAGCATCACGTGGTTTTCGGTGGCCAGCTTCTGCAGCATCTCACCGTTTACGGCGAGGGCAGCTTTATTGGCTGTGACTACGTGTTTGCCGTTTTTGATAGCCTCGGCCATATATGTTGTAGCAGGTTCAATACCGCCAATCAGTTCTACTACGATATCGATGTCCGGGTCGGTCAGAATAGATTCCACATCCTGTACATAAATGGACTTGTCGATGGTTATACCGCGGTCCTTTTCCGGATGTCTGTTTAGTATCTTTGTGATCCTGAGGTCGATGCCTGTGGATTCCAGTATTTTTTCCCTGTTCAGCTGCAGCGTGCGGTATGTGCCCGTGCCTACGTTGCCGATGCCTAGGATTCCTGCATTGACGGTTTTCATTATTTGTTCCTCCTGAAACATTCTATTTATTTTGCCTGCGCGGTCTTTATCCCCGCGGGCAATATTTGAATAGAATTATATAATACTTTGTTTTCGATGTCCAATATATAGAGAGGCTATTTGCCTTTAAAAGACTGAAAAACAATTATCGAATGGGCTGCCTGCGTCGGCTCCGCCGACATGGAGGCTCCGGCTGAAACAGCTTGCTGTCAGCGGCCGCTTTTTTTAAGGGCAGCCATACCCAGACGGGCGGTTCCCACAGCGTTGTCCGACGACAGGGCTTTTTCACCGAAGACTGCCTTTATCCCGAAATGATCCAGACGCTCCGTGAGCTCACGTCTCAGGAAGCTGCTGGAAGCGACTCCGCCGCACAGTATGACGCTTGAAATGCCTTCTTCCCTGCAGGCAGCTGTTGTCATCCCGGCGACAGCGTCCGACATCCTCATGAAGAGTTCGGCTGCCAGAGCCTCCGGCGGTATGCCTGACGCGGCCGCCTTAGCGCACGAGGTCTCTATGCCTGACAGGTTTGCCCTGCTTCCTTCCACGTGTATAGGAGCCAGAACAGGATCATCGTAGACCCTCCTGCCGCGGTTGGAAAAATGCCATTTCAGGTCCGCTGAACCACGCATTGCCGCCGCGTCCATCTCAGGTCCCGCCGGGAATCCGCATCCAAGGGCTACACCGGTCCTGTCCACCAGCTGGCCGAAGGAGATATCCAGAGTCCCTCCCGCGACTTTTACAGGCATCCCGCCGAGGAGCACAAGTATCTCGCCTGTACCGCCTGATAAATGGAAGGCCGCGGACCGGCTGTCATCCGGCAGTATTCCTGCCGCAGCCGCCACATGCCCTTCCTGATGTGAAAACTCATAAAAAGGAACACCCAGCGCCGACGCTATAGACCTGCCTGTGTTAAGGCCGGCGAGAAATACCGGCATATACGATCCTTCCACCGGACGCGGCCTAGAGCTTGCGGCCACCGCGGCTATCTCAAGACCGGCTTCATGCGCCTGAGCACACGCTCTTTCCGCAATCTCCGGAATATTGTTTATATGCTGAAAAAGGGCCTGCGACTGCCGCAGACCCCTTTCGCCCTTTTCAACGGACAGGCGCGTACGCTCGTCAGCGCATGTTCTTCCAGCCTCATCTACAACAGCGGCGGAAGATGTATAGGCGCTCGTATCGAACGCCAGGACAGCTCTGCTGTTACCTGGCATCGTCTTTCACCATTCCTCCGAGAAGCCCGTTGATGAAGCCGGATGATTTTCCTGTACTGTATTTCTTGGCCATGTTTACAGCTTCGTTGATAGATACCTGGGCCGGGATATCCTCTACATAAAGGATCTCGGCAGCAGCTACCCTGAGGATAGCGAGGTCTACCGCAGCCATTCTTGATATCTTCCATCTGCTGCTGTGCTCGTTTATCTGCCTGTCTATTTCATCTTTATGCTCAGCTATTATCTCATAGACCTTCTCGAAATATTTTCCCGGCTTTTTGTCCGGAAAGTTCTCGATGAAGCCGTCATATACAGCTTTGCTGAAATCGTCGTTCATTCCCATCTCATAGATCATCTTCATGAGATTTTCTCTGTCGGATTTTCTGCTCATTATTCTCCTCCGTCAGGATCATTCGATATTAAAATGGATCTTCTGCACGTGGACATCTACGCTGTCCACACTGATCTCTCCCAGCTGTTCTACCTGTCTCTTGACATTCTTCTGAATGTTCCATGCCACCGAAGGGATCTGATATCCATATTCAATCACAAGCGACACGTCTATCTTGACATGTTCTCCGTTCCGGCTGATCTTTACACCCGGAGCTTCGATCGTTTTACCCAGTATGCTC
Source organism: Bacillota bacterium (assembly GCA_028724585.1). Lineage (GTDB taxonomy): Bacteria > Bacillota > Clostridia > Peptostreptococcales > Anaerovoracaceae > RUG708. Next base: position 13,591 of record JAQYCQ010000027.1, read on the forward strand.
TCCTGTATCGTCTCTGTAAACCCTGCCAGGAGCGAATAAACTCCCGAGGTCTTGAGCGCTGCCGAAGCCGCGGCAGATGCCACCGCTTCGTCTGATACAGCAGCCTGTTCGCTGTTCTCTGCCATAGCTTACCTGCCCTGGTCCTGCTGACGGCGGCGGAGCATATATCCCGGTGCCACCACGTATTTCACAGGCATGCTCACTATCTGCTGCGGATGCGGTGCCACATCTATCTCGTTTCCCTCGTCGTCCTTTAAGTCATCTACAGTCTGTTCGAAGAAATCCGCGCTTCCCGGACCGAATATCTCGATAACGTCACCTCTGCGGAAATTATTCCTCTGCTCTATGACCGCGACGCGAGTCTCAGGATCATAAGATCTGACCACGCCTATGAATGCGTATTCTCGTATATACGCGGAAGATTCGTAGTTCTGCGCTTCCTCACCCGGTTTCCCATAGAAGAAACCTGTGGAAAAATGACGGTGGCTGGCCTTCGAGAGCTCCGTCAGCCACTCCGGCTTGAATCTATAGTGCTCAGGGTCCCTGTAGTAAGCATCTATAGCCGCGCGGTATACCCTCACTACATTAGCCAGATAAAATACAGACTTCATCCTGCCTTCTATCTTCGCGCTGGCAATACCCAGCTCTATTATATCAGGCAGATGTTCTATCATGCACAGGTCCTTTGAGTTAAGTATGTATGATCCTCTGTTGTCTTCTTCTATAGGGAAGTATTCGCCCGGCCTTTTTTCCTCGACCAGGGCGTAGTGATACCTGCACGGATGCGCGCACATTCCTCTGTTAGCGTCCCTGCCGGTCATATAATTGCTGAGCAGACACCTTCCCGAATATGACATGCACATAGCTCCGTGAACGAATACCTCCAGTTCCATATCCTCAGGCAGCTTTTCCTTAAATTCAGAAAGCTCTTTAAGACTCATCTCTCTGGCGGCCACTATCCTCTTGACGCCCTGGCCATACCAGTATTTCGCGGTGAGGTAATTTGTAGTGTTTGCCTGTGTGCTGAGATGGATCTCGGCGTCAGGCCTCTTTTCCTTAAGTATCATCATGACGCCCGGGTCAGAGACCAGGAAAGCGTCGATATCGATGTCGGCTATCATGTCCAGGAAAGCCGGAAGCTCGGCAATATCCTCGTTGTGGGCGAAAATATTGATCGTCATATATACCCTGGCGCCGTGGTCGTGAGCATATCTGGTGCCTTCCTTCATCTCCCCGACCGTAAAATTCCCGGCTGAAGCCCTGAGCGAAAAACCGGCGCCTCCGAAGTACACAGCGTCAGCGCCATAGTCTATCGCGACCTTCAGCTTTTCAGCGTCGCCCGCCGGAGCGAGCAGCTCTATTTTTTTCACTGTATATTCTCCTTTCTGACGACGGAAACAGATATCCCGTCACCGGCAGCGAGAAAAGAAGTCACGCAGTTCCGGTCAGAAGCGATCTTATCCAAAAACTCCCTCATGCGCCTTATGCTGGTCCTGTGGCGTCTTTTCGACGAATCGTACTCGTCAGAAGCCGTAGAGCCTCTCATGAGGATATTGTCACAGACTATCACGCTGCCTTCTTTTACATGCTCGAAAGCCGCGTCCCAGAACTCAGAATAATGACTCTTGGCGGCGTCTATGAATACGAATCCGAAGTCTCCTTCTATTTTGGAGATCTCCTCGCGGGCATCTCCGCTCACGACCGTTATCCTGTCCTGATAGCCCAGCTTTTCTATATTCTCTCTGGCCTTTTCAGCCATATCCGGATCCTTTTCTATGGTGATCACCTCAGCGTCCTCACCGAGCGCGCAGGCAAAACAGGAGGATGAAAATCCCGATGCCGCACCTATCTCCAGCACACGCTCCGGCTTAACTATATTAAGCAGAGTCACCAGAAAGCTCTCGGTATCCCTCAGGATCACCGGTATGCCTTCCGATTCGGATTCCTCCCTGAGCCTGCCCAGCTCAGGCGTCATCGGCCTGTAAAAGCCGTCCAGGTAGTCTGTTATCTTTGGGTTTGTAATAAATCTGTTTTCCATATTAATCCGTAAGGGATGACAGGTAGTCATCTCTATATGCCATGAAGTCGTCTCCCGTGGCAGCGAAATTATGCGAGCCGTCTCCATTTGAATTTACGACAAAGAAGAGATAGTCGGTCTTTGCCGGGTTCAGCGCTGCCTTTATCGACTCATCTCCCGGCGCAGCTATAGGTCCAGGCGGGAGCCCGATGTTCATGTAAGTATTATAAGGTGAATCTATCTTGAGATCGGAATTGTAAAGTCTCTGCTTTACCTTGCCCTGGGCGAACTGTACCGTAGAGCAGAGCTGCAGCTTCATGTTCTTGTCCAGCCTGTTGTAGATCACGCTGGCGACCTCAGGTCTCTCTTTGTCCAGCTTGGCTTCACGCTCTATCAGCGAAGCTACAGTCACGATCTGGTTCTCGTTGTACTTGGAAGTGACCGCGCTGTCAGCTGACTTGAGCTCTTCGGAATATACTTCATCGAACTTTGCCAGCATCTTATCGATAGCCTTGTGAGCGCCGCTGTCCTTGTAGAGCTCGTAAGTATCAGGATAAAGGTAGCCTTCCATCCTGTGATCGCCTGTTACAGCGCTCTGCAGGAAATCGTAATCGAACTGGCCGTTCTGTTCCTCGTTCATAAAATCGTCCGCTGTGCAGACACCCTTTTCCTCCAGCCTTGCGGCGATCTGTTTTACCGTATAGCCTTCCGGAATAGTTACCTTTACTGTATTGGCGTTGTCTCTTCCTTCTTCTATGATCTTTGAGATCTCCGGCATGGTCATGGACGGTGCCAGGCTGTAGGTGCCGGCCTTGTATTCTGCTTTGTCCAATCTCGCGCGGATCTTGAAAGCCGTCTCACTGTCGATGATCCCCTTATCCTTGAGGATCTTAGCTATGCTTGCCGTGGAGCTGCCCTCCGGGATCTCCACGTTTATCTGTTTTGTATTGCTGCTGTCAGCAGCCCTGGTCGTCTGGTCATCTATATAGATGAATCCTCCCGCTGCCAGAGCGACTATCACAAGTACTACGACCAATACGTTTCTGAGCGCATGGCTCTTTTTCTTTTTTGTCATATGAAATCTCTTTTCCTGCCCTTAAAATGAATAGATTGATCCTGCGGATCACCGCCCGCTCCGCGGGCATCCGTCGGCGGAGCCGTCGGAAACAGCGAACTTCCGGCGCGGGCTGCATCTCCGGCGCCGGCAGCATGAGCTGCGTGATTTTCAACAGAAAAAAAGCTGTTCCGGAGTCAAGGCTCTGAAACAGCTTGGTATTAAATGATCTTATTTATCAGCCTTTGCTCTGCCGAGGTATTCTCCTGTACGAGTATCGATCTGGATGAGCTCGCCTTCTTCGATGAAGATAGGAACCTGGATGACAGCGCCTGTCTCTACTGTAGCAGCCTTTGTTACGTTTGTAGCAGTATTGCCCTTTACTCCCGGCTCAGTCTCGGTAACTACAAGATTTACGAAGTTAGGAGCTTCAACCTGGAAAGCGCTGCCGTCATAGAACTTGATTGTAACCTCGTCGTTCTCCTTGATGTACTTGATCGCGTCAGCAACCTGTTCTTCTGAAAGAGGAACGAGGTCGAATGTCTCTTCGTCCATGAAGTAGTAGAGCTGTCCGTCGTTATAGCTGTACTGCATAGTCTTGGTTTCGATGATGGCGTTTTCGAACTTCTCGTTAGGGTTGAAAGCGTCTTCTCTTGTCGCTCCTGTGAGAATGTTTCTGTACTTTGTTCTTACAAACGCCGCGCCCTTACCAGGCTTAACGTGCTGGAAGTCGAGCACTACGCACGGCTCGCCGTTAAGTACAAATGTTACGCCTTTTCTGAAATCTCCTGCAGTTACCATAATTATAGCCCTCCGTTATATCAAAATCATAAAATCATCAGTCTTTTGTCTGATTCAGTGAGATTTATTATACCATCTTCCGTTATTACCGACAAGTCTTCAATGCGGACACCGAATTCTCCCGGAATGTATATGCCCGGTTCGTTGGACATGATGTTGCCGGCTTCAAGTATATCACTGCTGACCGGACTCGCTACCGGTGCTTCGTGGATCTCAAGTCCTGTGCCGTGGCCGTTCGCGTGGCCGAAGCAACCTTCGAAGCCTGCCCCGTAGATGACGTCTCTCGCTGCCCTGTCTACTTCTCTGCCGCTCGCTCCTGCCTTCATGACCTCGAAGGCAGCCAGCTGTGCTTTAAGGACCGTATCGTAGACCAGCTTCTGTTTATCTGAAACATGACCGACAGCAACCGTCCTCGTCATATCGGAGCAGTATCCTCTGTATTTGCAGCCGAAATCCATGGTCACAAAATCGCCGTCTTCTATGAGCTTGTCGCTTGGTTCGCCGTGCGGCATGGATGTGCGCACGCCCGATACGCAGATAGTGTCGAACGAAAGACCTGACGCCCCCAGCTCTCTCATCTTGAGCTCGAGTTTGAGCGCTATCTCTTTTTCGCTGACACCCGGCTTTATCTCTCCAAGTATATACTCGAAGGCTTTATCGCCGATATGCTCCGCCTCTCTTGTAGCATCGATCTCAGTCTGGTCCTTTACGCTCCTGATCTTTTCGACCTCGCCGTCGAAAGAAAGCAACTCGGTCCCCGTCAATGCTGAATCAAGTCTGTTGAAGAAAGCCGCGGAAATGTCTTCGAGCTCGACAGCAAGCCTGGCAAAGCCCTGTTCCTTCAGGAACAGGTTCAGCGGGTATCCCGCTTTGACCTCTACGAGCTGGTAGACCGGAGCCAGGCTCTGCGCGGCCTCCCTGTATCTGAAGTCTGTCAGGATGTAATTCCTGTCAGGTGTTATCACCAGCTGATATGATGACGAGTGAAATCTTGAAAGATAAGATTTATTCTCTTCTTTGGTGACGAGGAAGGCGTCGTATCCAGCTTCAGCCAGCCTGCCGCGGACAGCTTCTATCCTCTTATTAAGCAGCTCTTCTGCTTCTTTTTCCATGTATGTCGCCTCTAATCCTGTATATGATTTCTAACCTATACTTCCATGAATATAGGGAGTATGATCGGACTCCTCTTCGTCTGTTCGAATACGAACTCTCTCAGGGAATCCCTTACCGCGCTCTTCATTGAGGACCAGTCTGTAAGTCCTCTGTCTATGCAATCTTCCAGAGCCTGGGTGACTATTACCTTTGCGGTGTTCAGCAGATCTTCCGATTCCCTTACGTATACGAAACCTCTTGAAATGATCTCCGGTCCCGAAACTATGTAGTTGGATCCTGCCTCTACAGCGGTTACGACTACGATAAGTCCGCTCTCCGAAAGGAGCTTCCTGTCCCTTAATACGATCTTTCCTACATCGCCTACGCCAAGGCCGTCTACCATCACGCTGCCCGCAGGTACATCCTTTTTCTCAAGCCTGGCTTCGCTGTTGGATACGTTGAGCACGCTGCCGTTATGCATGAGGAATATGTTTTCCTTAGGCATGCCCAGCGATTCCGCTATCTCGGCATGTGTATGCAGGTGCTTGAACTCTCCGTGTACAGGCGCGAAGTATTTAGGCTTCAGGAGCATCTGTATCATCTTGAGCTCTTCCTGGCATGGATGTCCGGAAACGTGGATATCGGCTATGTCGGAATAGATGACGTTGGCTCCCTTCTCAAGCAGCTTGTTCACTACGTTTGAGATAGTCTTTTCGTTTCCAGGTATAGGGCTCGAGGAAAGCACTACTGTATCTCCCGGCTTGATCTTCACTGACTTATGCTCGTCCGCAGCCATTCTCGTGAGCGCCGACATAGGCTCGCCCTGGCTTCCTGTCGTGATGAGCACAACCTCTTTATCCTTAAGGGTGTTGATCTTACCGATGTCTACCATTGTATTGTCAGGTATCTCCAAGTATCCGAGCTCAGAAGCTATTCCTACGATATTGATCATGCTCCTGCCCGAAACCGCGACCTTTTTACGGTATTCGCGAGCCAGCTTCATTATGTGCTGGACCCTATTCACATTCGAGGCGAATGTGGCGATGATGATCCTGCCCTTAGCGGTCGCGAAAATATTGTTCAATGTCGCGGCGACCGTTCTCTCTGAAGGAGTGTAGCCCTTCCTCAGGGCGTTGGTGCTGTCCGCCATGAGCAGGAGCACGCCCTTTCTTCCGATCTCAGCGAACCTCTGGAAATCGATAGGATCTCCCTTGAGCGGAGTATAGTCGATCTTGAAATCTCCTGTGTGAAATATGAGTCCTGCAGGGGTATCGATCGCGAAAGCGCAGGCGCCGGCGATCGAGTGGGTGATGTTTAATACCTCGATCTTGAAAGAACCGATCTGCAGCCTGTCTCCCGGTTCGATCTCCCTCAGGTCAGCTCTGAGCCCATGCTCAGTAAGCTTATTCTGGATCAGGCCCAATGTCAGCGCCGTTCCGTAAATTGGCACCGATAAACGCCTGAGCAGGTAAGGTACCCCTCCAATGTGGTCTTCGTGTCCGTGGGTAATGATAACTGCCTTAAGCTTATCTGCGTTTTCCACGAGATATGACATATCCGGAATTACTATATCTATTCCGTACATTTCGTCACTCGGGAAAGTCATGCCGCAGTCGATGAGGAGCATCTCATCTTTGTAGCGGAGAACTGTCATGTTTTTTCCGATTTCGCCCAGTCCTCCCAGGGGAATGACCTGAACAGAATTTTCCTGTTTGTTCCTTCCCCTGTTTTTAGCATTTCTGTTTCTCAAAAATTTCCTCCGTGTCTAACCGACCACTATATTTACGAGCTTGCCCGGAACGGCGATGACCTTTCTGACCGTTTTGCCTTCAGTAAGCTGCTTTACTGTTTCGTCGGCAAGAACCGCGTCTGAGAGTTCCTCTTTAGAGAACCCGGTGCTTACGTTCATTCTGTGCTTAACCTTTCCGTTAAGCTGAACTACTATCTCTACAGTGTCGAGTACGAGCGCTGATTCGTCGTATTCAGGCCACTTCTCGAAATATACTGATCCTTCGTGTCCCAGTCTCTGCCAGAGTTCCTCACCGATATGAGGAGTGAACGGCGAGAGGACCAGAACGAGCTTGTCCGCGCAGGCTCTCAGGAGCGCATAGTCCGCGCTCTCTGTTTCCTTGTAGCGGTACATTTCATTAACAAGCTCCATGATGGAGCTGATTGCTGTATTGAATCCGAATTTTCCTGTGCTCATGCTGTCTGTGACTCTCTTTACAGTCTTGTTTAGCTGATAATACAGGCTCTTCGCTTCTTTTCCTTCAACATTTCCGCTGAAGGAACCATTGTCTTTTTCTACTATCTCGAGTACGAGTCTCCATACTCTGTTCAGGAACCTGAAACTTCCCTCTACTCCTGTATCAGACCAGTCGAGGTCTCTTTCAGGTGGAGCCGCGAACAGTATGAAGAGTCTTGCTGTATCTGCTCCGTACTTTTCGATGATCTCTACAGGGCTTACGATATTGCCTACAGACTTGGACATCTTTGTTCCGTCTTTGAGTACCATTCCCTGTGTAAGGAGATTCTGGAAAGGCTCGTCAGCGTCTACAAGTCCGAGGTCGTGGAGAACCTTTGTGAAGAAGCGGGCATAGAGCAGGTGAAGAATAGCGTGTTCTACACCGCCGACATACTGGTCTACGTTCATCCAGTAATTTACCTTATCCTTGGCGAACGGCTCTTTGTCGTTCTTCGCGTCTGTATATCTGAGGAAATACCATGAAGAGTCTACGAAAGTATCCATGGTATCTATCTCGCGCTTAGCCGGCTTACCGCAGCAAGGGCATACTGTATCTACGAATGTCTTGCTGGTCGTGAGCGGGGAAGCTCCTTTTCCTGTGAATTCTACGTCCTCAGGAAGCAGGATAGGAAGGTTCTCTTCCTTCTCAGGAACCCATCCGCAGTCTTCGCAGTATACCATAGGGATAGGCACACCCCAGTATCTCTGCCTTGAGATCAGCCAGTCGCGGAGCCTGAAGTTCACGGTCTTTTTGCCGATGCCCTTCTCTTCGATATATTCCTCGATCTTTTTTATGGCATCCTTGTTGCTCATACCGTTGAATTCACCGGAATTGATCATCTTTCCTTCGGCTACAAAAGCCTCCTGAAGGTTGTTAAGATCTATCTCTGGATTATCAGGATCTACTACCGGGATAATGTCGATTCCGTATTTCGCAGCGAATTCAAAGTCTCTCTGGTCGTGCGCAGGTACTACCATGATGGCGCCTGTTCCGTAGTTCATGAGTACATAATTGGCTATATAAATAGGCACTTTAGCTCCGTTGAGAGGGTTTACAGCATAGCTTCCTGTGAAGCAGCCTTCCTTCTCAAGAGTAGTCGAGCTTCTGTCTATATCGCTGAGATACTGGAGCTTGTTCATAAAAGCGTCTACGTCAGCCTGATGCTCAGGAGTTACCAGTTCCTTTACGAACGGATGCTCCGGAGCCAGGATCATGCAGGTTACGCCGAAAACAGTATCTGGTCTTGTAGTGAATATCTTGAGCTTTTTGTCCGAACCGACTATGCCGAACTCCATCTCCGCGCCTTCGCTCCTGCCGATCCAGTTTTTCTGCATGGTCTTAACCTTATCCGGCCAGCCAGGGAGCTTATCGAGATCATCCAGCAGACGCTGAGCATAGTCCGTGATCTTGAGATACCACTGGGAAAGCTCCTTTTTGCCTACAGGAGTCTTGCATCTCTCGCACTTGCCGTCTACTACCTGCTCGTTCGCCAGTACTGTCTGGCATGAAGGGCACCAGTTAACGGCGTTCTTCTTTTTATATGCGAGTCCTTTCTTAAAGAACTGGATGAAGAACCACTGAGTCCATTTATAATAGTCCTCGCGGCAGGTCATGACCTCGCGGTCCCAGTCATAGCTGAGGCCGAGGGATTTGAGCTGTCTCTTCATTTCCGCGATGTTGTCGTGTGTCCAGATATCAGGACGCACGCCGTTCTTTATAGCGGCGTTTTCGGCAGGAAGTCCGAAGGAATCCCAGCCCATAGGGTGAAGCACATTGAAGCCCTTCATCTTCATGTACCTGGCAGTTACGTCACCTATAGAATAGTTTCTGACGTGTCCCATGTGGAGCTTCCCGGAAGGATACGGGAACATTTCCAGTACATAATATTTCTCTTTGTCAGGATCTGCCTTTGTCTCGAAGACATCGTGATCCTCCCAGTATTTCTGCCATTTACCCTCAATGGAGTGAAAATCGTATTTATCTGACATGCTAAGCCTCCCAGTCAACTCTTTCGCAGTCGCTCCAGATCTTTTCAAGATTGTATTTATCACGTTTCTCCGGAGTGAAGATATTGATGACCACGTCACCGTAATCCATGAGGACCCAGCCTGAGCCGTTCTTTCCTTCTACACCCCTTACGAACCTGCCCTGCATATCCGCCCTGTCCTGAACGGCTTCAGCGAGAGCGGAAACCTGTCTGAAACTGCCTCCGCTAGATATTACAAGGTAATCCGCGAACGATGATTTTTCTGCTATATCGAGGACTATTATATCCTCTGCTTTTTTGCTGTCCAGCACGTTTGCCGCGTAAACGGCGAAATTTCTGCTGTTGTCGAGAGAATCACCCTTAAGGATGCTCTCGAACCAGTCCCTCGCTTCGATAGAATCTCTGTCGAGGTACATTCCTGACTCCTCAACGCGATTTATAGTCCTGCTCGAAATTTCGTAGCCGGCCCTGTCTATATCTTCGAAAGCGAGCTTGTTGAGCGTTTTCGCTTCCGGATATGTGCGGTTAGGCTCAACAGCGTCAGCAACGAATATGATCTTCTCAAGGAGAGACATATTCGCCCTGCCCGTGGTGTGATAGCTGACAGCATTTATGATATCCTGATCCGTAATGCCGAACTTGTCCTGAAGTATCTCCGCGGCAAGCTTGCTGTGCGCAAGCTGCGGCTTATCTATATACACTTCGTCGAGATGGTATTTTTCGACCAGTGAATTCATCTCTTCGATATCGAGATTTTTGCACGCGTCGTGGAAGAGCGCGGCAATATATGTTTTGTCCGGGTCAGCTCCGTACCTGTCGGCGAGAGCCGTCGCTGTCTCAACTACTCCCATCGTGTGACGGTAGCGCTTTTCGTGAAGTCTGACCTTTATAAATTCATCAAGTTTTTTAATTAATTCTCTATCCATGTACTGTCAGTAATCTCCCGTTTTATCTGTACAGACCGTGACTCGTCACATAATCTATGACACTGTCCGGCGTTAAATATCTTACGCTTCTGCCGCTGTGAAACCTTTCCCTTATATCTGTGGACGAGATCTCGACCTGCGGTACCGGAACGATGATTATATCGGCCCCGTACTTTCTCCTGAGCCAGTCAGCGGTCTCTTCGATCTTGCCGGCCTCGCAGCCCGGCCTTCTGGCAACTACGAACGAATAGCTGCGAAGCAGCTCCTCCGCTCCCATCCAGTGCTCCAGACTGAAGAAAGAGTCGGCTCCCATTATGAAATACAGCCTGTCGTCAGGTCCGCATTTTTCGGATATCTTCCTCATCGTATCTACAGTATACGACAGCTCCCCCCTGTCGACTTCCATGGACGAAACCTCCAGATTGGGATTTCCTTCAGCCGCCAGCCGAGTCATATTCAGGTTGTGGATCGAGCTCTCGCCTCCGGTCCCTCTTTTAAAGGGCGATTCATACGCTGGAATGAGGATCACCCTATCCAGGCCGGCCGCGTCCCTTGCGTGCTCAGCGAGCACGAGATGGCCGTAATGGATAGGATTGAAGCTTCCTCCGAAAATTCCGATCTTCATGTTATACACCGGCTCTCCGTTTATCATTCAGCGTCAGGCACAGTTCTGATCGCAAGCTCGTCCAGCTGACTCTGTTCTATCAGTCCAGGAGCGCCCGACATGAGGCACTGGGCGTTCGCGTTCTTAGGGAAGGCAATAACCTCTCTTATGCTTGATTCGCCGAGCATGAGCATTACGAGCCTGTCCATACCGTAAGCGAGTCCACCGTGAGGAGGAGCTCCGTATCTGAACGCTTCGAGGAGGAATCCGAACTTCTCCTGAGCCTGTTCGTCAGAGATATGAAGTGCTTTGAATACTTTCTTCTGCAGCTCTCTGTCATGGATCCTGATGCTGCCGCCTCCGGCTTCGACACCGTTCAGCACGATATCATATGCCTTTGCCTTTACGCTGCCCGGATCTGTGATCATCCTGTCGACGTCCTCTTCACGAGGCATAGTGAACGGATGGTGCATAGCAAGCCATCTGCCTTCCTCCTCGCTGTACTCGAACATAGGGAAATCCGTTACCCAGAGGAAATTAAACTGGTCTGGATCGAGAAGTCCCATCTCATCAGCGATATGACGCCTTAAGAAGCCGAGTGAATCGACAACCACCTTATATTTGTCTGAAACGAAGAGGATAAGGTCTCCTGTCTTTGCTTCCATCTTGTCAAGTATCGCCTTTTTCTGATCGTCATCGAAGAACTTTGCTATAGGGGAAGTCACTCCATCGTCAGTGACCTTCATCCAGGCAAGACCCTTTGCGCCGTAATCCTTTGCGCCTTCAGCCAGCTTATCTATCTGCTTTCTGCTGTATTTGTCAGCTCCGCCGGTTATGCAGATCGCCTTTACTACACCGCCGTCTTCTATAGCGCTGCTGAATACCTTAAAGCCGCAGCCCTTTACTATATCAGAAAGATCCTTAAGCTCAAATCCGAACCTGGTATCAGGCTTGTCGCTTCCGAACCTGTCCATCGCTTCGTCATACGGAATCCTTGGGAACGGTATCTGGATATCCCTGCCTAAAGTCTCCTTGAACAGGGTCTTGAGATAACGCTCCTGGATCTCCATGATATCATCAGGCTCTACAAAAGAGAGCTCCATGTCTATCTGTGTGAATTCCGGCTGTCTGTCGGCTCTAAGATCCTCATCTCTGAAGCATTTCGCTATCTGGAAATATCTGTCGCAGCCGGACGCCATGAGCAGCTGCTTGTAAAGCTGCGGTGACTGAGGCAGAGCGTAGAACCTTCCATGGTTTACCCTGCTCGGGATCAGATAGTCCCTTGCTCCTTCCGGAGTAGGCTTGTCCAGATCAGGTGTTTCTATCTCGAGGAAACCCTCGTCTGAGAAGAAGCGGCGGGTAACCTGCGCGACCTTGTGCCTGAACGCGAGATTTCTCTGCATCTTAGGCTTTCTCAGGTCCAGGAACCTGTACTTGAGCCTGAGATTCTCGTCGACATTGTCATCATCTTTTACATAGATAGGAGGTGTATCCGCTGTCGAATATACGGTAAGCTCAGTAGCTCTTACCTCTATATCTCCTGTAGGGATCTTGCTGTTTTTGGATTCACGCTCGGCTACGGTTCCCTTTACGCCTATTACGTACTCGCTTTTAACTGTGTCGGCGAGTTCGAATACAGACTTTTCAGTCTTGTCGTCAAATACGATCTGTGTGATTCCTGTTCTGTCTCTCAGATCTACGAAGATCAGTCCGCCGAGATTTCTCTTCTTAGCTGCCCAGCCGTTAAGCACAACCTCGCGTCCGGCGTCCTCCATTCGCAGATCGCCGCACATGTCGGTTCTCTTAAAAACTTCTCTCATCATTTCCTCCAATAACTATAATTTATTTTTCGGAGCTCAGGATCGTACCGAGCTCTTCGAGCCTGATATGCTTCTGATCCCCTGTATTCATATTTTTGATAGTAAGCTCGCCGCTCTCTATCTCATCGTCGCCGATGACGACAGTAAAGCGTGAGTTTACTCTGTCAGCATATTTGAACTGTCCCTTGAGGTTTCTCTCCGCAATATCCGTTACCGCTGAGAAGCCCTGTTTTCTTACATCATGGGCAAGCTTCTGCGCGAATGTCTTCGCGTTGTCGCCTACGAAAGCAACGAACAGGTCTATCGGCGGATTCTCCGGCAGATAAGCACCGCATGCTTCCATGACGATCAGAAGCCTCTCTATTCCAAGGCCAAAACCGATACCCGGAGTAGCAGGGCCGCCCAGATTTTCTACAAGACCGTCATACCTTCCGCCTCCGCAGACGGTTCCCTGCGCGCCGATGGTATTAGTCACGATCTCGAAAGCCGTCTTAGTATAATAATCGAGCCCGCGGACGATCTTAGGATCTATAGTGTAATCTATGCCCAGAACTGTCAGGTTTGACTGCAGCTCATCAAATGATCTTCTGCAGTCATCGCAGAGATAATCGAGCATGACAGGGGCTCCCTCCGATATCCTGTTATCGTCCGGATCCTTGCTGTCCAGTATCCTCATAGGGTTTCTGTCGAATCTGTCCTTTGAGATATCCGAGAGCTCATCGAAATGCGGCCTGAGGAAATCCTGCAGGGCTTCCCTGTACTTTGCTCTGCATGTAGGGCAGCCGATGCTGTTTATCCTCAGTTCCAGATCTTTTACTCCCAGTTCCCCGAAGAAATCCATAGCCAGCGAAATGACCTCAGCGTCTGCCATCATGCTCTCTGTTCCGAAGAATTCAGTACCAAGCTGATGGAATTCCCTGAGCCTTCCTGCCTGCGGTCTCTCGTACCTGAAGCATGGGATTATATAGAATACCTTTTCCGGTTTTACTCCGGCATAGACTTTGTTCTCTATGTATGAACGCACTACCCCTGCTGTGCCCTCAGGACGCAGAGTGATGCTCCTGCCGGCATGGTCTTCGAACGTATACATTTCCTTCTGTACTACGTCCGTAGTATCTCCCACGCCCCTCTGGAAGAGTTCAGTATGCTCGAACACCGGTGTGCGTGTCTCTCTTATACCGTATCTGCTGCAGATATCGCGGAATCTGCCCTCTATGTACTGCCATTTCACTGACTGCTCAGGGAGAATATCCTTCGTGCCCTTAGGTTTTGTCAGCATGAAATCCCTCCTATCAATAAATTAATTATCAGAACGCTCGAAAGGCAGATACAGCTTCTTCTCCTTGCGTTCTGTCATTTCAGCGATTCTCTCAATATATATTTGATAATTGGATACGTTTGGAACTCTCTCGAGCCTGTTGGTATCCTCATAATAAGCTTTGCTTATGCCGCCCGCTCCCAGCGCCGCAATTGTCTGATGCTCATCCATGATCCTTATATTGTACACGGATTCGTAACCCGGCAGCGAGTAGCTTACATTTTCGAAATTGCCGGCCATATGCTTCTGCCTGTACATGTAATAAGGCCTGTAGCCGTGAGCCGCCAGTATCTTCCTTGCGTCCGAGACCATCCTGCCCACTCCGTCCGCTGAATCGTAATGATATTCCGCATCCAGCTCATGAAGCTTAGACGATCTCTTGACTGCCAGAGTATGGACTGTTATATTTACAGGCTTCAGGTCTATAACTCTGTTCAGCGAATCCACGAACATATCGTAATCTTCGCCCGGAAGGCCTGCGATAAGATCCGAGTTTACGCTCAGGTCACTGTATTTTGAAACGAGCTCGAAAGCCCTCTCGATATCGCCCGACCTGTGGGTACGCCCTATCAGCTCGAGAGTGCTGTCATTCATAGACTGCGGATTGATGCTTATCCTGGTCGCGCCGTGACGCGATATTACTTCCAGCCTGTCATCCGTAATAGTGTCGGGCCTTCCCGCCTCCACGCAGTATTCCTTAACATTATCCATGATGAAGGAATCCTCTATTGCCGACATAAGCCTGTCCAGATCGCCGGCTCTCAGAGTCGTCGGAGTGCCGCCGCCTATATATATGCTCTCAGGTGAAACGCCGAGCTCCGTAAAACGTTTTCCAACAGTCTCTGTTTCGAAAAGCAGAGCTTTGAGATATTTCTGTATCTCGCTATAAGGCTGCTGGTTAGATGTAAAAGCGCAGTACAGGCACCTTGTCGGGCAGAAAGGAATCCCTGCATAGAGCCCTATCGTCTTCCCGGCTTTTTTACCGGTCACCGCGCTCTGTACCCTGCTGGTCTCCATGACGAGATCTGTCTTCTCAGGAGACACGCAGTAATGATCGAGGAATTTCTGTCTGGTCTCTTCTTCGCTGAGTCCCTTGAGATACATGAGCTCGTTGGCCATCTTAACAGGCCTGACACCTGTCAATGTGCCCCATTCAGGAGTGTAGCCGGTGAGCCTGCAGAGCTCGAAGTAAAGGTATCTTTTAGCTTCGTCCCTGTTCATATCTCTGCCGGCAAGCGAAATATCGGCAGGCCGGCATTCTTCGTCCGCGTGAGCGGTCGCATCTTCATTCTTTCTTTTACAGCCGTTGACCACCATGCATTCCGACGGGCGCAGGAACTCTTTTATGAGCTCCTCAAGCTCGTAGCTTGACGGGTGGTCAGCCAGGTCGATCTTATAAAAACGGGTTGTGTATTTTTTCATGTCCAATAGTAGTATGTCCCATATGCCCCGGAAGCACGAAGGTATTGTCCGGAAGCGGATAGAATTTTCCGTAAACCGATTTTCTCAGCTCGGCGAAAGAGCCTCCCGGGAAATCAGTTCTGCCTACCGATTCAGCGAAAAGGGTGTCGCCGCTGAAGAGCACGTTTCCAACGTAGATGGAAATGCCTCCCGGCGAATGTCCCGGTGTGAAAAGTATATGCAGTGTCATATTTCCAACCTGGAGAGTGTCGCCGTCGTCTACGCAGATATCCGGCGTAAACTTGACCATACGTCCGCACATAGCCAGAGACTGGTTGGCCCTCGGATCGTTGAAAAAGACATTGTCCTTTTCATTAGCAACTATAGGGCAGCCGAACTTTTCCTTGTAATAAGGAACTCCGCATATGTGGTCGCCGTGGCCGTGCGTCAGTATGATGTATTTTATCTTATAGCCGTTAGACTCGATATAATTATCCATCGGCTTGCAGATATCTCCCGGATCGACGATAAACGCTTCCTTTGATTCTTCATCGGCGCAGAGATATGTATTTACCTGGATCGGTCCTGTATAAAACTGTTTGATATCCATATGTCATTCTCCATATCAGTTGTAGTTGGCATTGCCCCTCTTGACCTCTATCACTCCTCTGAGAGCGCGGAAGCGGCTCATCAGACGCTTGATCTGGTTCACGTTCGTTATCTGGATCGTGAGGGTTATGCCGGCTGTATTGTCGTTGTTGCTCCTGCCGTTGACTCCGGTGATATGGACGTCCATATCCTCGCATATCTTTGAAAGGTCCGCGAACATGCCCTTTCTGTCTTCGGCAAGGACCGATATGTCGGTCTCGAACGTATGAGGCGAGCCTTCGATATCGCCCCATTCCACTTCTATGAACCTGTCTTTTTCTTCTTCCGGAAGGGATGTCATATTAGGACAGTCAGCTCTGTGAACCGTTACTCCCCTGCCCTTAGTTACAAACCCTATGATATCGTCTCCCGGAACCGGATTGCAGCATTTAGCCAGTCGTGTAAGCAGGTTTTCCATGCCCTTGACCTTTACGCCGCCTGAATACTGCACTTTTTTAGCCGCAGTCTTGGACTCGAAGTTTTTTATCTCCTTTCTCGACTTAGACTCTGCTTCCTTTTCATCCTCATAGGATTTGAGGAGCAGGTCCAGTACCCTGGAGAGCATAGTCCCGCCGTATCCGATAGACGAATACATATCGTCGACGGACTGGAATTTAAGTTCCTTAGAGACCTTGTTCAGCCTCTGCGGCCTCAGCATCTGAGCCGGGTCGTATCTCTTTCTTCTTACATATTTATCGAGAGCGGATTTGCCCTTCTCTACGTTTTCGTTCTTATTTTCTTTCTTGAGCCACTGCCTTATCTTGTTCCTTGCGTTTCTGCTCTTGGCTATCTTCAGCCAATCTACGTTAGGACCCTTACTGTTTGGCGATGTGATGATCTCTACGATATTGCCGTTTTCCAGCATATGATCCAGGGTCACCATCTTGCCGTTGACCTTTGCTCCTATACACTGGTTGCCGACATTCGAATGGATCTTATACGCGAAGTCTATCGGCGTTGAACCAGCCGGAAGCTCTATGACCTTTCCCGCGGGGGTGAACACAAATACCTGGTTAGAGAAGAGGTCTACCTTAAGGGTTTCCATAAACTCCTTAGAGTCGCCTACTTCTTTGTTCCATTCCAGGGTCTGTCTCAGCCATGCCATCTTGACTTCTTCAGGATCCGACTTTATACCTTCTTTGTACTTCCAGTGTGCCGCGATACCGTATTCAGCGATCTTGTGCATCTCGTAAGTACGTATCTGGATCTCGAACGGCTGCCCGTTGTTTCCGAATACTGTCGTATGGAGTGACTGATACATGTTGGATTTAGGCATTGCTATATAATCTTTAAAACGTCCGGGAACCGGCTTCCACATAGTGTGGACGATACCCAGCACCGCGTAACAGTCCTTTACCGTGTCTACAAGGACACGGATAGCGAGCAGATCGAATATCTCATCCAGCTGCTTATGCTTGTCCCTCATCTTCCTGTAAATGCTGTAGAAGTGTTTGGATCTGCCGTATACTTCGTAGTGGATGCCCAGCGTGTCCAGCTGAACCTTCAGCTGTTCTATGATCTGCCTTATATTTTCCTCACGCTGTTCTTTTCTTTCATTTATCTGTTTCGCCAGATTGGCGTAGAATTCAGGTTTAAGGTGCTTGAGCGCTATATCCTCAAGCTCGAATTTCATCTGGAACATACCGAGCCTGTCAGCTAAAGGGGCGTATATATCCAGAGTTTCAGTAGATTTTTCTTTTATCTTCTCAGGCGGCATATAATCTATGGTCCTCATGTTGTGAAGCCTGTCCGCCAGTTTTATTATCAGGACCCTTATGTCCTTTGACATAGCCAGAAACATCTTACGCATGTTCTCGGCCTGTGCTTCTTCTTTTGTTTCAAATACGAGCGATCCCAGTTTTGTAACACCATCTACCAGGAGCGCTATCTCATCACCGAAATTTTCCTTGAGATCCTTCTCGGTGTAGGAAGTATCTTCGACGACATCGTGAAGCAGTCCGGCTATGATAGTCTTGTCGTCCATTCCCAGCTCCGCCAGTATCTTCGCGGTCTCGACCGGATGTATGATATAAGGCTCTCCGGATTTCCTCTTCTGGTCCTTATGCATTTCGGCAGCCGTATCGTAGGCCCTTCCGATAGCATCGAGATCGTAATTGCGTTCGAGGGATCTCAGGTAGTCGAGAAACTCTTTTTTGCTTCTGGGATCGAATTGTCTTGTTGTTGCTGCCCTTTCATTGTTTGCTTCTGATGCCATAAAAATCACCGTTCCATTAAAATAATACCATACACGCAGCGAGGGTCGCTGCGTGTATGGCCAGCTTTTGTCAACAGTATCAGCTTACCGGAAAACGACGCTGTCCGGCCCCTTAAGGCAGGGACTAAAGCTGTGGACGCATCGTCAGGCTATTTGTCAGCGGAGCTGTCGCCAGCCTGATCTTTTTTCTGTTCAGCTTCTTTTTCTTTCTTCTTTCTCTCAGCTTCCTGCTGCTTTTCTTCAGCTCTTCTCTGACGCTCAGCCAGTTTTGCCTGTTTTTCTCTTTCTTTGACCGCTCTTTCCTTTTCTCTCGCGATCTCCTTCTTTTCTCTCTCCTTCTCGAGCTGTCTCTCGCGCTTTTCTTTGGCGCGCGCTCTGTTCTTAGGAGAGTTCTTATCTGTGGCTCTCATGATATCATACCACAGCGAAGTCGCGATGAAAATCGAAGAACATGTACTTGCGATAACGCCGACAAGAATAGGAAGTATGAAACTTCTGATAGTCGTTCCGCAGATGATGATCAGCGGGATCATTACGGCTACTGTAGTCATTGAAGTCATGATCGAACGGCCTACAGTCTGCCTGATGCTCTCGTCTACAAGCAGATCGAGCCCCGCGGTGCTCTTGTTAGCTGATCTTCCTCCTGTATTTTCTCTGATACGGTCGAATATTACGATCGTATCGTTGATGCCGTAACCGAGTATCGTAAGTACCGCGGCTATGAACGGGGAGTTGATGGTCACATGGAAGGCTCCGTAGAAACCGATCATGATGAGTATGGTATTTGCCAGAGCGAGTATCGCGGCTATACCGTACTTGATCATGAACCTGATGGCTATGTATATCAGCATGAGGATTACGGCAACAGCGACAGCCTTAGCCGCGCTGGACCTCAGTGTCTTGCCGACTGAAGGACCGATGTTCTCTACAGAGATGAGGGCCTTGTCCTTGATGCCGAACTTTTCGTTCATAGCTTTCTGGAGAGCGGTTCTCTTATCTGTATTGAGCGAGCTTCCTGTCTTGATTATTATGTCCTCGTTATTCTGTCCGGCATGCATGACTGATCCGTCGAGGTCCTGTGACTTGAGCACTTTCTGGACATCGCTGATCTGCACCTCTTTGCCCATGTTGAACTCGAGGAGCGTACCGCCTGTGAAATCTATACCCAGATTAAAGCCGCGTACGCCGCCTATAACCAGGGAAACTACTATTATCGTCACCGTGATTATGTAATAGATCTTACGGTTCTTCATGAAGTGGACGTTCTGAAGCAGTTCGTACATTATTTATCCACCTCCTCTGAAGAAGCATCCGACGCTTTCGCGGCAGCAGCCTCAGGCATCCTAATGCCGAACCACTTGTTCGTTCCAAATACCCTGTTCTCCGAGATGAGCAGGAGATAGAGGTTTGTAACGAGCGTCGATGTGAAGATACTGAGGATAGTTCCGAGCATGAGCGTAACAGCGAATCCCTTTACGTCTCCTGATCCGAACTCGTACAGAGCGACACCGGCGATGAGCGTCGTTACCTGCGAGTCGATGATCGTAGTAAGAGCTCGCCTGTAGCCCTGTGAAGTGGCTACGCGTATCGTCTTTCCGTTCTTTACCTCTTCTCGTATCCTCGAGAATATGATTACGTTTCCGTCTACCGCCATACCTACTGTCAGTATCATGCCGGCTATGCCAGGCAGTGTAAGGACCGCCTTAAAGGCTACGATCAGCCAGAGGTACATGAGTGCGTAGGCAGCGAGAGCGATATCGGCAGCGAGTCCCATGATATTGTATACGAGCAGCATCATAAGGAATACGATTCCGAAGCCGATAGCCGCGGCCAGGACTGAATCGCTGAGGGAGTCCATTCCGAGCGTAGGTCCTACGATCGATGTCTGTACTTCCTTCAGATCTACAGGCAGCGCGCCGCCTCTTACGAGAGCCGCCAGCTCAGAAGCGCTCTTCTGTGTGAAGTTTCCTTCGATCTGGCACTTGCCTCCGCCGATAACAGTGCTTACCGACGGGTTGGAGATAACCTCGTTGTCGAGCACGATCGCGATGGTGTTTGCCTGCATGCCGATCTGCTCGTTAGCGGTTATCTGGTTGTTTACTATCTTCTTTGTAGCGTCTTCGAAGGCCTTGGCGCCGGTGCTGTCGAACTCGAGGGTTACTACGTATCCCGCGCCGTCCTGGTTCATAGCTGTTCCGGCATCCTTTACGTTGCTTCCGTCGAGGATGATATTGCCGTCAGCGGTGATGAACTGCAGCTTGGCGGTCTTGCCTATGCTCTTGATGGCAGAATCCGCGTCGTTGGCGCCAGGCAGCTCTACTCTGATCCTGTTCTTTCCTTCGATAGAAACTACCGGGTTTGTAAGGCCGAGTTCGTTGACTCTCTTTTCGATCACCGACTGAGTCTGCTGCATGAGCTTGGTGAGTTCCTCGCCCTTGGCATCTGTATCGGCCTCGAGTACTACATATACACCGCCCTGAAGGTCAAGTCCTAACTTCATGTAGTCCTTGATGTTTCCGACCTTTTTGCCAAAGCCGAAAAGGGTGATGTACCATCCGCACAGAATGCCCAGAAGAACGACTATCGCCACTACTCTTCTGAAATTCTTCATGAGTTGATATTAACTCCTTCCTGTAAGTGTTCCGCAAGGTAGGCCTGGATGCCTATCGCACATTCCAGACGCTTTCTTTCCAGAGCGCATCCCAGCTTATAAGGCTTCATGATATCGCCGTTGGTATTATAGGCGTTTGCATGGCAGCCGCCGCTGCAGTAGAAGCGCGCCCAGCATTCTGAGCAGTCCTTCTTATTGTAAATGTGCGCCTGGTTAAATGTGTCAAACAGTCTGTTCTCGAACTTTTCGTCGGCAATGTTTCCGAGCTTAAAAAGCTTATTTCCTACAAACTGATGACATGGGTAAATATCGCCCTCAGGGGATATCGCGACATATTCGGTGCCGGCACCGCAGCCGGACACTCTCTTTATGACACACGGTCCCTGATTCAGATCTACGTTGAAGTGGAAGAAACGGAAAGGCTTGCCCTGCATAACGTGTTCGATATACATATCGGAAAGCCTGTCGTATTCTCCCAGGATCCTGTCGGTATCGCTGTCCTGCAGAGTATAATCGTACTGCTCTGAAGTGACTACCGGTTCCACTGAGACATTTGAAAAGCCCTGGTCCAGCAGGTGCTTTACGTCGTCAGCGAAATCGAGATTGTACCTGGTGAACGTACCGCGCACATAATACTGCCTGTCCTGGCGTTTTTTAATAAAGTTTTTATAATTGCGTGTGATGATATCGTAAGTGCCCTTACCGTTCACGGTCTTTCTCATACGGTCGTTTACTTCAGGTCTGCCGTCTATACTCAGGATGACATTGACCATGTTTTCGTCGATATAATCTATCTTCTCCTGATCCAGAAGGATACCGTTAGTAGTGATCGTAAATCTTATGTTCTTGTTATGGATCTTCTCCTGTTCACGCCCGTAGGATACCAGTTCCTTGACGACGTCGAAGTTCATCAGCGGTTCACCGCCGAAGAAGTCCACCTCAAGATTGTGCCTCGAAGCAGAATTTTCGATCAGAAAATCCAGAGCCTTCTTGCCTGTCTCGAGAGACATAAGGCATCTTATCCCCTCGAAAGCTCCCTTGTCGCCGAAGCAGTAGGCGCAGTTCATATTGCAGTCGTGAGCGACGT
Source organism: Bacillota bacterium (assembly GCA_028724585.1). Lineage (GTDB taxonomy): Bacteria > Bacillota > Clostridia > Peptostreptococcales > Anaerovoracaceae > RUG708. The sequence goes on from JAQYCQ010000027.1 coordinate 35,418, forward strand.
GAAGGCACATAGCCTTGATGACAGGCTGTTTCTCGTCAAAGATAGACCTGTCTACGTCATCGTCAGTAAACAGCATGCCCTGAGCGATGAGCTCGTCTATCTCCGACAGAGCCTCTTCTATGTCCTCACGGCTGTATTTTCCTTCGAGAGCTTCCCTGACCTGATCACGGCTGTAATCCCTGCCTTCGATATAATCGAGAGCGTCGTAGAGCACCGGATCGACCACATGTACAGCTCCGCTGTTTATATCCATCACGATGTACTCGCCCCTGAATATATACTTATGTATCAAGCACTTCTCCCCTTTCCAAAAAAAGAAGCTGCCAAAAACGCCTGGTCACGGCAGTCTACAGGCAAATGTGCCTGCAAATACCGCTGCCGATACAGACAAGCGTTTCGGACACCTTCTAAAAAAACGTAGTATGCCGATTATCTTCTCTTGATGTTTTCGCACTGCTGGTTAGCAACTGTGCAAGAAGTCTTGCATGCTGACTGACATGAAGTCTGGCATTCGCCGCATCCTGTGCTGCAAGCGGCATCCTTTAATGCTGGTCTTGCGATAGTCTTGATTTTCTTCATAATAACCTCCTTATACAGGCGCCTGAAAAAGCGCATAAATATCCGATTAACAAAGGTATTTTAACCCACTAGAACAAGGGTGTCAAGCAAACGTGAGCCCGCCTGTATACACACCTGTCCCGCGAGGGCTCCGCCCACAGCTTTTCTGCCTATGTCATTTCAGGGCAGAAAAAAACCGGGCCGCGTAAGCGGTCCGGATATATTTCCAAGTCCCGGGTCTGACTATTTATCAGCCTTTTCGTCCTCCTTGCGGCTGAGCTTTCTGATCTTAGGAGCTTCCTCCTTCTTTTCAGCTTCAGCTTCTTTTCTTTCTTTTTCGGCCTTCTCTGCCTTAGCTGCTGCCTTTTCAGCCTTGGCTGCCTTAGGGTCCTTGTTGGTCACCTCAGCGATGGCCCACTTCTTGAACTCCATCTTTGTCTTGTCTGTGCCGCAGTAGATGACTACCGAATCATCCTTTACAGCGAGCACCTTTCCGATGATACCGCCGATCGTTACGATATTGTCGCCGACCTGCAGGTTGTTTCTCATTTCCTTGGTCTCTTTATCCTTTTTTCTCTGAGGTCTCACGAGGAAAAGCCACATGATGACGAAGAAGAGTATGAGGGGAAGGAATACAGTTAAAAACTGGCTTGATTGTGCATTCATTAAAAAATCTACCTCCAGAAATAATGATGGTGCCGGCGATCGGGGTCGAACCGATACGGTTTTTACACCACGGGATTTTGAGTCCCGCACGTCTGCCAATTCCATCACGCCGGCAAAAGACTTTTACTATCTTATCATAAATAAATAAGCCTTACAACAAAATTCATGCCCCTCGTCACATTGTAAGGTCCGCATAATCTGCCTTAGCTGCCTTTAAAAGGTCATCAGGAGAGAGCTTTATCTGCAGTCCTACATGGCCGCCGCTTACCAGTATCTCGTCGAAAAGCGACGCTGTTTCATCGACAGCCGTAGGGAACTGTTTTTTCATGCCGACCGGTGAACAGCCTCCGTGAACATATCCCGTAACACCAAGGAGTTCCTTGAGAGGAAGCATTTCCAGTTTTTTAACACCGAAGAAAGCAGCGGCTTTTTTAAGGTCCAGTGTCTCGTCGACAGGTATAACGCACACATAGTACTCACCCCTCTTTGCCCAGAGGACCAGGGTTTTGAATACCTGCTCAGGATCCTGGCCGAACATGCGGGCCATATCGGAGCCGCTGGTGAAAGCGTCCTTCAGCTCGTGAGCGGAGCTCTCGTAGGTTATCCCTTCTTCTTCTAGGATCCTCATGGCATTTGTCTTGACAGTCTTGTGTTTAGATTTCGACGACATACTGTTCCTTTCCGCCTCCTTCCCGGCCTTCGGCGAGATCCTCATGTTTTCCGGCGCTGCCGTCAGAGGTGAACTTCATCTCTTCCTCGACCTTCATCCTGTCTATCTCGTCGCGCAGCTTCATCATCCGCATATCTGTATCGGCTATGGTGTCGGCGCAGTCCTTAAGCTCCCTCTGCACGTCTTCCACATTCGGAACTACTTTTTTATATTTAAGGTCGTGTTCCAGGCTTGCCCAGAAGTCCATAGCTATGGTCCTGATCTGTACCTCAACAGGCATTTTTCTCTTGCCGTCAGAGAAAAATACCGGGATCCTTATTATCAGGTGAAGGCTTCTGTAGCCGTTAGGCTTAGGGTTTTTAATATAATCCTTTGTCTTTACCAGCTCGACGTCGTCCTGATCTATGAGCATGCCGGCGACTGAATAAATGTCATCCACGAATGAGCATATGACTCTGACCCCGGCAATATCGAAAAGGTTCTCCTGAGCCGATTCCATAGTCACCGGCAGACCTCTTCTGTGGAGCTTCTGCATGATGCTCTTCGGTGTCTTGACTCTCGAAGTGATGAATTCTATCGGATTTCTCTGGTTCTGGGCAGAGAACTCGTCGCTCAGGACCTCCAGCTTGGTCTTCACTTCCCTTATGGCGCAGCTGTACTTCATGAGCATAGACTTGATGGATTCGGCAGCGCCGAAGACTGCACCGGTATCCTCCGGCAGGTTGGCCAGAGGAAGGTTGGTAAGATTTATTAATTCCTTCTGTGTATTATCCATTCCGCAAATACTCCTTTAATTATTCAGGAAACAGGATAATTTCCATTTGGTTTTGTTCCCGGATACTCCTATCCGCGGATGAGCTTTTCCAGATCCAGGTCTCTCCTGCCTATCAGCGCTCCGGAGTAGGAATTGATGTCAGTTATGATATTGCTCACTCTTCTGATATCGTCCATCGTAACGGCGTCTATCTTCCTGATCACTTCTTCCTGGCTGAGCAGGCTGTTCCTGAGCAGGGCTCTCTTGCCGTTGGCTACCATCCTGCTGGAGGTGTTCTCCAGTCCGAAAATGTAAGAGCTCTTTATCTGCTGCTTGGAGATCTCGAGCTCTTTGTCTGTGATGCCTTCCTCAGCGAGCTTCTCGAGTTCCGCCTTGATGGCGTCCACGGTATCCTCTATCTTGTCGTGAGCGACACCCGCGCTTATCGCGTAGAAGCCCTGCTGGTCATGAGGCTGGTTGTAGGAGTAGACCGTATAAGCCAGGCCCTTTTCCTCACGAACGCTCTGGAAGAGCCTTGAGCTCATGCTTCCGCCCATCACATTGTTGAGAAGCATCAGCGCGTAAGAATCGTCATCTCCGTACTTTATGCTCCTGCAGCCCATCACCAGATGAGACTGCTCTATATCCTTTATGACACTCTTAAAGCTCGGTCTGTAGTCTGAAACGACGATATTTCTCTCAGGCTTGACAGCTGAAAAGGCCGAAAGCCTCTCCTCAAACTGCTCGCAGACCTGCTTTTCGTCGAAGTTGCCCGCAACGGATACGACGATGTTGTCGAGAGCGTATTCCCTCTTTATATAGTTTACGATATCGTCGTGAGTGATGGCGGCAAGGCTCTCAGGTGTTCCCAGTATCGGCCTTTCAAGAGGTTCGCCCTTGAAGATCTGCTCGTAGAAGAGGTCCTGTACAGCATCCTCAGGGTTGTCCTGGGTCATCTTCATCTCTTCCATGACGACTTTCTTCTCCCTTTCCATCTCTACAGGATCGAACTGAGAGTCAGTCATCATCTCCAGCAGTATGTCGCATACTTCATCCATATTAGACGAAAGCGATTTAGCGTAATAGCATGTATTTTCCTTAGCAGTAAAAGCATTAGTCTGGGCTCCGAGAGCATCAGTGTCGGTAGCAAGCTGGCGCGCGGAGCGCTTCGAGGTGCCCTTGAACATCATATGCTCTATAAAGTGCGATATACCGCTCTCCTTTTCTTTTTCATCTACACAGCCTGCCTTTACCCAGATTCCTGTAGTGACCGACTGAACGTAAGGTATTTCTTCGAGAGCGAGCCTGAGACCGCACTTTAATTTAACAATCTTTCCCATTAAGTATTATTTCCCTTCTATATAAATTATTTATGTAAATATCATGTCCTCCGTCAGCTCCGCTGACCAGGGCACGGCGTACTGACCAGTACGCGCCATATTATTATACCCGCTGTACCGTGCCCGCAAAACACTGACAATTATACAGCAAAAAGACGCGTCTGGCGCCCGAAAAATAATTGTTACACTTAATTGTTCTTAACTCCGCGTTAAAGATATTTAAGCTCAAAAAAAACAAAAGGCACTGCGCCGGAGCGCCGTGCCCTTCAGAAACTATTCCGCGGAATTTTTATTGAGCAGGGATATCACTTCTTCAAAGCTTTTCCCCGAAGCTTCGACCGCCTTCATGAGGCGTTCCCTGTCCTCGTTCTCCTTTTCAGCCTTGAGCTTCTTGAGCTCTTTGCGTTTTTCGGAAATCTGACTCTTGAGATCCGCGATCTCTTTTTCTGTCTGTACTATCAGTTCGTCTACAGGCAATTTCTTTTTTCTACCGCGCGGCATAATAAGTCCTTTCATAGATAGATCCGATCTGGAAAATATTTATCATAATTTCATTATAAGCTGCTCGCTTTATTTTGCAATCAAGCTGAAAAATATAAAACAAAAAATTTCCGAAAAACAGACGTATGTTCAAAAATTACCATTGAAAAAATTTCTGTTTTACGGATAATTAATACTATAGAAATAATTCCGTGATCAATATCAGGAGGCTGTTATCATGAAAAAGTTTTTCAGAGCTCTCATAATCGTCTGCGCAGCGGCATGCGTTGGTTTCGCTATCTTTAACGTTCTCGCTCATAAGGAAGACGAAGAGTAGGATATCGCGCTGCCTCTGCAGGCATTCGCAAAAACGGAACTGCCATTTTATCAGGCGGTTCCGTTTTTTATTTTCCGTTTTTCCTGCAGATCTTACCTTATCGGTCCCGGTTATTTTACGCTGGTCCTGCCGGCAAGAACATTCTCGTAATCGGCGAGATTATCCTTTAAAAGCTGAGGCGTATTTAATTCGTAAGGACACTTTTTCATACATGATACGCAGTTAACGCAGTTATTTATCTTCTGCATTTCTGCCTGCCAGTGTTCATTGAGCCAGGCATCCGACGGAGCGCGCCTTATCATCAGAGACATCCTCGCGCAGTCATTTATGCTGATGCCCTGAGGGCAAGGCATGCAGTAACCGCAGCCTCTGCAGAAATCACCCGACATGTTTTTCTTTTCTTCCTCGATAAAAGATCTTATCTCATCGTCCATCTCAGGAGTTTCGTCGAAGAAGGCCAGCCATTCGTCCAGCTCTTTTTTCCTCTGTATGCCCCAGATAGGAATGACATTGTCGAACTGGGTCATAAATGCCATGGCGGCCCTGGAATTTGTGATGAGACCGCCGGCAAGGCCTTTCATGGCAATATAGCCCATATTATGCTCCCTGCATTTTTCGGTCAGCTTTATCTCCCTTTCAGTAGAAAGGTAGCTGAGCGGATACTGAAGAGTTTCGTAAAGACCGCTCTCGCAGATCTCCTCGGCTACCGCTATCTTATGGGTCGTGATGCCGATATGCCTGATCTTGCCCTGTTTCTTAGCATCAAGCAGGGCCTCGTAAAAGCCTGTGCCGTCCTCCGGCGTGTAGCACTGGTCTACGCAGTGAAGCTGGTAGATGTCGAGATAATCCGTTTTCAGGTTTGTGAGAGTAGTCTCGAGGTCTTTCCAAAACTGTTCCACCGATACCGGTTTTGTCTTGGAAGCTATGAAGATCTTATCCCGGACATCGGCAATGGCTTTTCCCATCTTCACTTCGCTGTCAGTGTAAGCTCTGGCAGTATCGAAGAAAGTCATGCCTCCTTCGTACGCTCCGCGTACGAGCGCTGCCGCGTCGTCCTCGCTTATCCTCTGGATCGGCAGGGCGCCGAAACCGTTCTGCGGAACAGTGATCCCTGTGCTTCCTAATGTAACCTGTTTCATCCTCTTCTCCATTCGTTCTTTGATATATCGATAACTGCCGGAATATCCCCGGCGGTGCCTTTACCTTTTTTCCAGTTCGGAGCCGCGCTTTACCGATCCCTGACCGTAACGCTTTTTTATCTCCTCCAGAGTAGACTCCAGCCTGTCTTCTTTCTGGTATTCGGGACTGGCCATATCCATAATGCTGATCTGGACCGGTGTTCCATGTCTTACGAGCTTTGAAGCTCTGACCCCCAGCAGCCTTACAGGGCTGCCGTCCCAGAGCTCCCTGAATATATCTGTGCACTCCGCCAGGAGCCTGTCAGCGGAGCTGACGGGAGAGCTCAGCATGTGCTGGCGCGAGCTTTTGCTGAAATCGCTGTATTTTATCTCGACACAGATATTGCCTGCCATATATCCGGCTTTATCAAGCCTGCGCGAAACCTGGGCGCAGAGTTCTTTCAACACTCTGTCGGCTTCCTCCGGGGCAGTCACGTCCACAGGAAGCGTAGTCGAACTGCCTATTCCCTTAGGTTCTTCTCTGACAGCTTTTACAGGAGAGTCATCTATGCCGTTGGCGAAAAGCCAGAGCATACGGCCGTGACTCTTCAGCCTGCGCTCTATGAGCGCAGGATCGCTCCTCGCCAGATCTCCTATATCATTGATGCCCATCTCTTTGAGCTTCCTGACTGAGGACCGGCCTGCCATATAGAGCTCCGAGACCGGAAGCGGCCACATCTTTTCCCTGATCTCATTTTTAAAGAGCGTATGTACACGGTCCGGCTTTTCGAAATCAGATGCCATTTTTGCCAGGACTTTGTTCTCCGATATGCCAACGTTAACTGTAAAGCCGAAGCTGTTCCTGATATGGTCTTTTATCCTATACGCTGCTTCGACCGGTGCCGCGCTTATCTCTGGCCGTGAGCTCAGGTCCAGGTAGGCTTCGTCTATGCTGGCCTGCTCCACCAGCGGTGTCAGTGTGCGCAGATATTTCATGAGCCTGGCGCTGTACGCCCTGTAGATCCTGAAATCAGGCGGTGCTGTCACCAGGTTCGGGCATAGGGTCAAAGCTTCAGATATAGTCATCGCCGTATGGATGCCTGCTTTTTTCGCGGCGTCCGATTTGGCCAGGACTATGCCGTGCCGGCTGTCCCTGTCTCCGCCTATCACCGCGGCCATCTTTCTAAGGTCAGGCCCTTTTCCGTTTTCAATATTATGGGCAGACGTCCAGCTGAGAAAGGCGCTGTTGACGTCTATGTGGAATATAGTCCTTTTTTCTGCCATCGGCGCTCCTCCTTTCCTGAATGCCTGCTTTTTTATTATATCATCAGGGAGCGCTTTTTTGCAGGTGAAGCCGGTCTCCTCCAGCGCCGCCGGAAAGCCGGCCGTCTGGAGGACCATGTGAGCAGCTAGACATCGTGAGCAGAGCTCTCGCGGAATCTTCTTCTTTTGTCATCTTTTGATTAATTGTCAACCATTTATATTTTTTAGTTGACAATAGGCGTGGTGAATACTATCATAGCGATTGTAAACTTTTAATAAAGCTCAAAGCACTAATCGGGAGTTATATCATGGAAAATGTTTCTGCTAAAAACAACAATGTTGTAAATCTCACTTTTACGGCGCTCATGGCGGCATTGATCTGCATCTGCGGTCCTCTTTCGCTGCCGCTCCCTATATCGCCGGTGCCTATCTCACTCACTAATCTGGCAATATACTTCACGGTAATGCTCATCGGCTGGAAGCGCGGCACTGTCGCCTATATCGTATACCTGCTTATCGGCCTGGTCGGCGTTCCTGTATTCTCAGCCTTCACAGGCGGTCCCGGAAAGCTGCTCGGACCTACGGGCGGATACCTGATCGGCTTCATCTTTATGACGATCATCGCCGGTCTCTTCGTTGAAAAATTCGAGGGCAAATACGTTATGTACTTCGTGGGCATGATCCTGGGAACCATCGTCACCTACATTTTCGGAACGGCATGGCTCGCTTTCCAGGCGCATATGGGCTTCAAGGCAGCGCTTTTCGCAGGTGTTATCCCCTTCATTCCGGGAGACCTGGCTAAGATGGTCATCGCGGTATTCGTCGGCGGAGCTATCAGAAAGCGCCTCCAGAAAGCGCGTATCCTTTGATCAGCGCGCGGAGCGCCCGCTCCGGCAGATTTCATTCGCGGCAATTTAATAACCAACAGGGGTATAAAAATGGATAAAGCATATAAACTGGCAGAAGAAATAGTAAACGGCAGAAGGCTCACTAAGGCCGACGACATCAGCGTTCTCAAAGAAGCGCCTGACGAGGAGCTCTACAGAGGAGCCGACCTGATCCGCGACAAGCTCTGCGGGGATCACATAGACCTCTGCGCTATCATTAACGGCAGAAGCGGACGCTGCAGCGAGGACTGCAAGTTCTGCGCCCAGAGCGGACACCATGATACCGGGATCGACGAGTACGGCTTCCTCGATAAGGAAACACTGGTCAAGGACTGCGGCTACCACGCCGAGAGGGGTATAGACAGATATTCTATCGTGACAGCGGGCAGGACCCTTAAGGGAAAGGATCTCGATGCCGCCTGCGACGCGTATAAAGAGATGCATGATAAATACGGGGACAGGATAGAGCTCTGCGCCTCGCACGGCCTGCTCGATGAAGAAGCATTCAAAAGGCTGAAGGACAGCGGCGTTTCCATGTATCACGAAAACATAGAAACTTCGCGCAGGTTCTTCCCTCATATCTGCACTACCCACGAGTTCGACGACAAGATCAAAGGGATCAGAGCCGCTCACGCAGCAGGGCTCAGTGTATGTTCCGGCGGTATATTCGGCATGGGAGAAACTGAGGACGACAGGATAGACATGGCTTTCACCCTCGCTGAAGAGCATGTAGAATCCATTCCTCTCAACGCTCTTATACCTATCAAGGGAACCGCCCTTGAGCTGCTCAAGCCGCCTTCGGCACGGATGATCATGAGATCCGCGGCATATTTCAGGTACATCAATCCTACAGCCTTCATCAGGCTGGCAGGCGGCCGCTACCTTATGGAGGATTCCGGGAGGCAGGCATTCCACGCCGGTGTAAATGCCACCATCACCGGTGACATGCTCACTACCAGCGGAAACAATATTTCTGAAGACAGAGAGATGCTGACTGGAATGGGATTCGATATCAAGCCGTCCGAGATCGAGGCACAGGCTTAAGATCAGTCCATATTTTCAATTCTCATAAAACAACCAAATCATACAAAGAAGAGGGGCTTCGCTCAGCGGAACCCCTCTTCTTTATGCTCGTGCGGCACAGCGCGCGCCGCGTGACAGGCTTTTCAGCATATTTTTCAATTAATCCTCTGCTTCGCCTTCTTTTGCTTTTTCCAGGAATCTCTTCATCGCTGCCAGATTGTAAGTGCCGACACGGCGGCCTTCCTGATATACCCTTTCCATTTCGGACGTATCGTGCTCCGTGCTCCCTATGTTAAGAGGACATGCCGGCCGAACAGCGAAGACAGTGCCTTTTTTCTCCTGCTCCGAAATATAGTCAAGAGTTTCGTTATATACTTCATGGCGGCGGGCCAGGGCATCGACCATTCTCCTGTTTTCAGGATAACGCAGGCGCAGCAGAGGCAGTATGCCCAGCTTCTTCTTTCTGTAGCCCTTAGGCTGAGTGAGGATTATGACATTACGGCCGTAGCCTTTACGCTGGAAATATCTTATCGGCACAGAATCGGAAATGCCGCCGTCGAGCAGGCGCCTGCCTCCTATGCGGACCGGCTTCGAAGCTATAGGCATGGAAGCCGAGGCTCTCATCCATGTTATGTCCTCGGAATTTCCTGAATCGCATCTATGGTAGATCGGTTCTCCTGTGTCCATGTCAGTGCAGACCACATAAAATGCCATAGGATTATGCTCATATGTGTAGGTATCGAAGGGGTCGAGAACGTCAGGCAGGAGCCTGTAGCAGAAATCAGCGCCGTAAAGATCTCCTGTCTTTATGAGAGAGCTCAGGCTGCAGAAGCGTTTTTCGTGAGCGAACCGTTTGTTATACCTTATGACTCTGCCGATCTGGCGTGATTTATAGTTGCACCCAAACGCGGCACCGGCTGATACACCTATGGCCCCATCGAATTCAATTCCGTTTTCCATCATCACATCTATGACTCCGGCTGTGTACAAGCCGCGCATCGCCCCGCCTTCCATGATAAGTCCGGTTTTCAAAACTCTTCTCCTCTTTCGCTGTCTATCTCCGATCAAATCCCGGGCATGCTCCGGCAGGCTCCAGCTATACACTGATCCTCGCCCTGCTCCCGGACCTGATATCTTTCTCCACTATTATCTTCTTTTCTATCTTATCAGAAAGTTCAGTAACATGTGAGATTATTCCTATCAGACGGGCTCCTTCTGACAAGTCGGACAGGGCTTTCACGGCCTGGCCCAGGGACTCATCGTCAAGAGAGCCGAATCCCTCGTCCACGAACATAGTCTCTATATTTATACCTCCGGCAGACGACTGTATCTCATCGGAGAGGCCCAGTGCAAGGGAAAGCGAGGCCTTGAAAGTCTCGCCGCCTGAAAGCGTCCTGACATTCCTCTCTGTACCGTTGTAGTGGTCGATGACATTCAGGTCCAGGCCGCTCTTGGCAGCTCCTGACGAACCCGTATCCCTCCTTAGCTCGTACTGGCCGCCGCTCATGACCATGAGCCTGATGTTGGCGCGTCTGATGATGCGGTCGAAATATACAGTCTGTACGAATGTCTCAAGGGTGATCTTCTCCTTGCCGTTAAGATTCCCGTTAGCGGTATCCGACAGATTTTTGTACATCCTGTACTGCTTATCCGACTTCTCCAGCTGCTCCAATACTGACTTTATTCCTGCCAGAGCGCGTTCATTGGCGTGCTTCCTTGAAACGGCCCTGTCACGGGCCGCCGTGTCCTTCCCTACTTCTGTTTCAAGCTCATGCTGAGCAGTTTCTACGCTTTCCCGGTCTATACGTTCCTGAGAGCTGATGCTTTCCTTCAGGCTCTCTATTTTTCCATCGAGCGTACTGATCTCCTGATACAGTCTTCCTGCCTTTTCTTCCGTAAACTTTATCGTGGACTCTATAGCCGAACGCTGAGACCTGAGTTCACGGATCCTCTCAGCGGCTTCGCCTCTGCTCTTAAACTGCAGCTTTGCCGCCAGCACCGCCGCCTGTTTTTTCTTCTCCGCCGCGGAGCTTTCAAACGAGGCCTTTTCTTTTTCAAGATTCCCGATCTGCTCCCTGAGCTTCTCTATTTCAGTCCTCGCTGCCGAAATATCCTCTGCAGCACGATCGAAGCGCTTTTTTCTTTTCTCCTGCAATGAAACAGCCTGTCTGTTCGAATCCAGAGCCGCATCGGCGCTATTTCTGAGCTTTTCAGCAGCGTCAGCCATCTCTCCGACCTCAGGGACGCTCCCGGTCATCTCCTGGAAGCGCCCGGTCATATACTCTATACCCGACTTTACCCTGCCTTCCAGACCCGAACATCTGGTGCTCAAGTCCGTCCGCTTTTTATCAGCGCTATCGCGTTCTTTTTTCAGGCGGCGCAGCTCTTTTTCGTCAGGAGCGCTTCCCGCCGGCGCCGCCGGCGCCGGATGGACCGTGGATCCGCATACCGGGCAGGGCTTTCCGGGCTCGAGGGAAGCTGCGAGTATCCCGGCCTGCTGATCGAGGAACAGGTTCTGCGCCTTGTCGAAGTCAGCGTTTTTCTTTCTGTAGTCTTCGGCTGCGGCTCTGTACTGCCTGCGCGTCTCGTCGAGCTCTGCCCGCAGTGATGAGAGCGCTGAAGCATACTTCGAAAGCTTCGCTGCCGCTTCCACTCTTTCATTAAGGCTGTTCTGCTGATAGCGGAGCCGTTCAAGAAGACTGCCGGCATCTTTAAGGCTTTCGCGCTCTGCTTCCTTCTCCTTCAGATCCGCTTCATACTCCTTCAGCCGGTCCGCTGCTGCGCTGAATGAAGCTGCTGCCTTTTTCGCCCTCTCCTCCATATCCGCAAGCTCGGAGAGCTGTCTTTCCAGGGCGTCGTACTCAGGCATCACAGCTTCAAGTGCCGCTGTCTCCGAAGCCAGCTTCTCAGCCTCCGGTCCGCGCGCCGAGGCCGCCTTCCCTTCCTCAAGGGCGGCCTCGAGCTTCTTCTGTTTCGCCGCTTTCTGTGACTCAGCTTCAGCGAGGTATCTCTCATCCTTCTCAATGCGGTCTGCCGCTGCTGCGCGCGCTGCGATCTTCTCCAGCCGCTTCCTCTTTTCAGCTATCGTATTTCCCAGAGCTTCTTCCAGCTGCGAATCCTCGCTGATCATCTCTTCCGCCAGGCCCGTCAGCTCCCCTTCCGCGCCGGCTCTGCCCCTGAGCTCTACAAATCTGCCTCCGCGCGCCTCATCAAACTCAAGTCCCGACAAATACTGGTCCATGCCCGCCCGCAGCCGCGTAAGCTCCTTTGAAAGCTCGGAAACCCTGTTCTTGAGCTTATCCTGAAAGCGCATGTAATCATCCGTCTTAAAAAGGCTCCTGAATATTTCAATACGGCTTTTTGTGTCAGCGAAAAGCAGCTTCCTGAAATCTCCCTGGGCTATCATGGAGGTCTGAGTATACTGGTCCTTAGTAAGACCGGTTATATCATGTATCCTGGAGTCCACTTCCCTGATCTTGTTTATGAAGGTCCCGTCAGGCATGGTGAGCTCAGCTGAAGCTGCCTGGGTAACAGTTCCCGTACCTCTCTTCTTCGGCCTTTCATACTCGGGACTTCTCTTGATCTTATATATCCTGCCTCCATATTCGAATTCCAGCTCGACATAAGTCTCGTCTGTCTCTTCCGCGTACTTGGACCTCATCATGTCGGCGCTCCTGACGCTGCCGCTGGTCGACCCATAGAGGGCGTAGGTTATGGCATCGAAGATAGTTGTCTTGCCCGCTCCGGTATCGCCGGTGATGATATAAAGCCCGCTGTCACCCAGCTTTTCCAGGTCAAGTACGTTTTTCCCCGCGTAGGGCCCGAAGGCTGACATAGTAAGCTTAAGCGGTCTCATCTCTCATCCTCCCTTACCTCTTCCATGATATCCTCGACAGCCTCCGCCTGCTCTTCCGAGAGCTCAGCTCCGTTCTGCATCCTGTAAAGCTCAGCGAAAAGCTCCTCCGGAGTCTTCGTATCTATCTTATCCTCCGGCGAAAGGCCGCCGGACGTTATATTCCTTGTCCTGGTATTGTCGTACTCTATAGCCATTATGTTAGGATAGACCGTCCTCAGCTTCCCTATTGCGTCCGGAATGTCGTCCTCATCTGTGAGCACCACATGCATATAATCGTCCTCGGCCCCGCTGTCAAAAGCCGGGTCCGTCAGCTCCTCAAAAGCCCCCTTTATAGTCCTCAGATCATGGAGCGGGCTCAGCGGAACAGTCCTGACTTCCACGCTGCCTTTTTTTTCCATCTCCACCACGGTGACCGACTTTATATCTTTTTCTTCCGAAACAGAGTATTTGAGCGGCGTCCCGCAGTAGCGCAGGGTCTCCCTGCCCACGTTCTGCGGCTTATGTACATGTCCGAGAGCAGTGTAGTCGAATCCGTCAAAGACAGACGCGTTCACCAGATCAGTACCTCCTACGACCACTTCCTCAGAATCAGAGCTTTTAGCTCCCGCCACGAACTGATGGGTTATCATCACATTTCTCTGGCTGTAGTCCACATTGAGGGCCTCCACGACCTCCCTGACCGCGTCGGTGTAAGACTCGATCTCGGCGTCATGGAAATAATTCCTGACATCCGCCAGCCTCAGGAAGGGGAGCATATAGAAGCTGATTACTCCGTAGTCGTCCTCTATCTCAACAGGCTCCACATACCCTTTGTAAACAGGCGACAGATAGATGTTGCTCCGGTTCATTATCCTCGATCCGAATGCCACCCTCTCTGCCGCGTCATGATTGCCGCTCACCGCGAACACGATGATGTCCCTGGTCGAAAGCTGGTACAGGAACTCGTCGTAGATGGCCACCGCCTCAGGCGAAGGATAAGATTTGTCGTAGATGTCCCCCGCCAGCACAAAAGCGTCCGGTCTCTCCTCGTCGGCCAGCTCCAGTATCTGCTTCAGGATATATTTCTGGTCCTCTATCATGCTGAATCCATTCACCCTCTTGCCAAGGTGGATGTCCGAAAGATGAAAGAATTTCATAACATCTCCTTCACGTAAGATTTACAATTTCCGTTTATACAAAAAGCCCTGAAAGCGCAGGCTTTCAGGACTCTGTCTGGTGGAGATAAGGAGGCTCGAACTCCTGACCTTTTGACTGCCAGTCAAACGTTCTCCCAGCTGAACTATATCCCCGGATCAAATGCGAACGTAAGTTTGCTTTATAAAAGTATTTTACTATCCGAATTCCTTTTAGTCAATCGGCTAATGAAAGCCAGGCTTTCCCGACCGCTCCGCGGGCATCCGGCGGCAGGCCGCCGGCAGGGCCGCCCTTTGCGCAGGTGTTGCAATGCCGGCGATCATACCTTAAAATAGATTCTGCGCAGTCATGAAAGAATGCATTATACCGCGCGAGCCCGTTTATTTACGGGCGGCCGCATAAAATAAGGAGGAAATACATATGGAAGCAAAGATCGGAATAACAGGAATGGGAGCCATCGGCCTTCTGTTCGGCAGCCAGCTGGCTGATAAATACGGTAAAGAGAACGTTATCTTTATCGCCGATAAGGATAGAGTCGAACGCTATAAAAACGAGGACATCAAGGTAAACGGAGAAAAGCGCGAATTCAGCTTCGCGACCCCTGACGACGTTCCCCAGGTCGACCTGCTCATCTTCGCCGTAAAGAACTATTCTCTCGAAGACGCTATAGAAAACGCCAGATGGGCTGTGAGCCGCGACACTATCGTAGTCTCATTCCTGAACGGAGTCACTTCCGAAGAAGTGATCGCTAAACAGCTGCATCCTTTCCACCTGCTCTACAGCACAGTCCAGGGCATGGATGCCACCAAAGAAGGCAGCAGCCTCTCTTACACTACAACAGGCAGTGTGACCATCGGCGAAAAGAACAACGAGAAAACAGAGGCACTCGAAAAAGCCGTAAAGATCCTCGAAGACGCAGGGATCAAAGTAGAAGTCCCAGATGACATCATCCACTCCATGTGGAGCAAATGGATGCTGAACTGCGGCGTAAACCAGGCCTGCGCCATAGCTGAATGCGGCTACGGAGGAGTTCAGAAGGGCGGCATTGCCAGACTGGCTATGCTGAACGCTATGAACGAAGCCCGCATGGTAGCCAACCTCGAAGGTATAGACATTACAGAAGAAGAGGAAAACAAATGGGTAGACCTGCTCGAGACCCTGGATCCGGAAAAAGAGCCTTCCATGCGCCAGGATACTAAAGCCGGCCGTCCTACAGAGGTAGAATGCTTCGCCGGCCTGGTCAAGAAGCTGGGAGCCAGGCACAAGGTCGGAACTCCTATGAACGACAACCTCTATACGACGCTCACCAACGACCATGTCAGGAGCACCGAATATTAATGCCGCTTCGCCGGAATGCCATACAGGATCGAACCTTTGTGCGCGGAGCGCTCCGGGGATAAAAGATAAAAAATCATCAGTATAAAAAAGCCGGCATCACGCCGGCTTTTCTGCCCTCTGCCGCCGCGCGGCAAAAGAACGGTATTTCTATTTTACAGACTGATCCTGGACATTTCAGCGGATATATCGTATATCTTCTTGTCCATCTCTTCTTTTCTGTTGTCCAGATTCCTGAACTGCTCGCAGATCTTCTCTATCGTCTCGCTGTCAGCTTCGTTTTTAAGAGTAAGGATGCCCTTGTCAAAGGCGTCAGGGAACTTCATCTTAACAGGCTTAGGTCTACCCTCGAATTCCGCGACGAAATATTTTCCGTTCGATTCTGTCACCTTTCCGCCGCCGAACTTTTTGTGGATAACCTCTGTACCGGTGATATCAGGGACAGTGAGCGCCTTTGCCGCATCGTCAAGACCAGCTTTTTCTCTGATCCGGTCTTTTTTCATAAGCTCGAGAGCAGCGAGCTGTTTCTCCTTGTTTTCTTTTTCCTTCTGTGCCGGCGTCTTTTTTACTGCAGTCTTCCTGGTAGCCTCAGAACCTGCCTCAATACTCCTTTTAGCCATTCAAAACTCCTTACATACAAAATGAAATATCTGAATGTTCATTTAGCAAATCATGCATTTTTCTGAGCGATAGTTTGTATATATGTATAATAAAAATCACGCGACGATGATCTTATTAACTCTGTCAGCATTAGTTTCTTTATAAATTATTATAACATCTTTTTCATTTATAACAGTGATAATACCTGTATTTTTTCTGCATTCCCGAAAATGTCCGCACTATTGGCTGAATTTTTTTCCATTTACAAAATTCAGCACAGGCGAGCCCTCCGGGCACAGGACGCTGGCGCGTAAAACGAAAAGAAGCCCCGCGGACGGGGCTTCGAAAAGCTGTATATGTGATCCTGCCTTTTAATTTATCAGAACATGGAAGCGCTCGAGAGACTGCCCAGAAGAGCTCCTATCGCGGCTCCGAAAACGAATAAGCATATGATGAGTATGCCTCCCAGGATCAGTCCTATGATGGAGCATACGAATCCGGCGTTCGCGAGCTTTTTGTCCGTATCAGGCTCCAGGCCGTATTTATTGTAGCCTTTCCTTACAATGATGGTAAACACCAGTCCTACTATGGAAAAAGCAAGGTTGGCGCCCACACCGGCGATCGCGAATATTCCGCAGATAAAGCCCACCATAGCCTTTACCCTGAGATCCGACTTTATCTTCTCTATGCGTTCAGGATAGGCTGCCGGCCTGCGCGGAGGAACCTGTCCCCTGTTAGGGTTCCTGCCGTTCCACTGAGGCTGGCCGTTTCCCGCAGGTCCTCTCTGTCCATTGCCGTTAAAGCCTTCCTGACGCGGCGGTCTCTGCGCGCGCTGATTTTCTGCTTCCTGACGCGGTCTGCCCTGTTCGCGGGCGCTGCCCTGGCCGAATCCCCTATTCTCTCTCTCAGCATTTATACCTTCCGCGCCGGCCTCCGGCTTAGGCTCCGCAGCCGGACCAGCGGATCTTTCAGGCACTTTTTCATCCACCGCTTCGGGAGCAGCCTCTGCCTTACTGTCTGCAGCACGGGCAGAGCCCTGTGAATACGCACGGGCAGAACCCTGCGATACCGTACCCGCGCCGTTTCCCTCAAGGCTGACGCCGCATACCGGACAGAATTTTGCGTCATCGTCTATCTTACTCTTGCACTTAGGACAGATCATTTACTTTACCTCTTTTCTAATAAACTTATATGATGAAATATTTTATTCCGCCTTAGCGGCCGCTTCCAATGTCGTATGGCATGTTATCCAGCTGCTCCTTGTCGATAGCCTCACGTTCGGCGCGTCTGCGCCTGGCAGCCGATATCCTCATAAAAAAGAGGACAGCCGCGCCCGAGGCTATGACGATCAGGTAGTACATCAGGCTTCTGGAAAGCAGCATGGCCGTAGCGACCAGACTCTGCGGGAATAGTATCCTGAAGATCATCACCAGGACTCCCTCGCTGGCGCCTATAGCGCCCGGTACCGGAAGGAAAGCCAGGGACACGTATGCCACCGCTTCCAGCATGACTACCTGCAGTATATTGTAGTCTCCCAGGCCGAAACCCACGTAAACGAAATACGGTACACTGAACATGGCGAAGAGCTGAACGCAGGCAGTAAGGAAAGTCTTCACCATTACCGGCTTATTTCCCTTGATATACACTGAACATTCCTGGTATTCCGCAGCTATCGACTTTACCTTAGCGGCAGCGGCGTCCGCCTTGTCCCTGGCGAAGGCACCCACTATCCTGGCGGCAAGACGGCTGAAAAACTCGATAGTTCCGCGCGAGAATATCGAGAGTATCAGAAGCACTGTGACCAGGACGTTTACGCTTATGCCGAAAAGGAGAGCGAAACGTATCTTCCCCAGAGCCATGACCAGCAGCCTGCGCTGAGTTATATAACCCAGCACGGCGTAGACCGCCATGACCAGCTCGTAATTCATGACCTCGAATATGAGCGAGAGCGTACTCTTAGAGACGCTGTGACCGTCCCGATACATAAAAAGGATCTGCATAGGCTTGCCTCCCGTCGAGGCCGGCGTCACCGAACTGAAGAAGAAACCAAGCACGGCGTATTTAAAAGCCTTATGAAACCTGAGTTTAATACCTGTTACTGCCGTAACGCGCCTGATGTTCAGACTCTCCATCACCATATATACGCCCATCGCGGCCAGGCCTCCGACAATGAAAGGGGGACTCAGGCTCTCCAGCGCCTTCAGTATCTCTTCAGGCGTGACCTGCCTGAAGACGACGAAAGCAGTAAGCCCCAGCACAGCCGCAAATAGCAGGGCGTTGCCGAGGATCCTCCTGATGGAAACCTTGCCGGATCCGATCATCCTGCTGATCTGAGGTCCGCCCTTTTCCGCTTCCGCTGATATCTTGTTATCTATATCCATAATACACTTCCATCTAAACGACTTTACCCTGCTATTATACACGACCGGCCAGTCTCTCTGCACGCATTCATGCATAAAATATCCTGACCGCGGACTTCATTCATGATAAGCATATATAAACAAAAAGAGCCGCCCTCCATAAGGAGAGCGGTCAAAACATTATATGCAGTTTACATAAAAACGATTATGAAAACCAGCTGCGGTACAGGCTAAAGCTCCTTTACTACCTCGCCCATATCTCTTCTGATAGTATGAAGCTTGGCCGGCCTTGTTTCCTCGGTCGGATAACCGAAGGATACCAGGGCGACAGGGAACTGGCCGTCAGGAATGCTGAAAGCTTCCTTTACCTTTGCGTTATCGAACCAGCAGGCACAGATAGATTCGACGCCTTCATTCTTTGCCTCCAGCATCATGTGGCTGATGACGATACCGGAATCCAGCTCGGCCGCGTTGAAGTCCGGAGTAAATTCGTTTACCCATCCTTCTTCAGCGACAGTACATACTATAAATACCAGCGGAGCGTCGAAGGTCATCTTGGTGATGCCTCTGATCTTTGCCAGGGCTTCAGGGCTCCTGAGCACATAAAGCCTGAACGGCTGATAGTTGTGAGCCGTAGGCGCTATGCCGGCAGCCGCGAGTATTTTGTCCGATTTTTCTCTCTCTACCGGCTTGTCACTATATCTTCTGCAGGAATATCTCGATCCCGCGAGTTCCAGAAAATCCATATAATCCTCCCCGCGCAGAATGCGCTTCCATATGCTTGATAATAATCATTATACCTGTATCTTCCGTATTTTACAAAGCCGGAAGCAAATAAGCCTCTGCAGCGTGTATAATTAAATATATATTCAATCCAGCAGGCCGCGTGAGCTCCGCTCACAGAGCGGCTCCGCCGGAAAAGGAGGAAAAAATGACTATACCAGGATTATTACCGCCTTTATGGATCAGGTACCCGTACCTTACTAAAAACTCAAGCCTCTGGAATGAAGGCGAAGCAGCCGCATACCTTAAAGAATTCTCAGACTGGAGATCCCAGCTGTCAGATGAAGCTGAAGAAGCCTACGACACCTTCTTTCCTGAACCAGTATGCTGGGACGACAGCAGCGAGAATACCATTTCCGACGGCCTGCTAACCATATTCAGCTGGCAGGACGAAGACGACCCTGCCGCTCCTGATCCGGAAGCCCATCGGCCTTTCATCTTCTTCGAGAACATCCCTGAGCGGGAAGAGGCCGTTACGAAAAACTGCTTCAGCAACTGGTACCTGGACAGCTTCAGAGTGAACGGCGCCGAATATTCCTGCGTGGAACAGTTCATGATGGAAAAGAAAGCTCTGCTCTTCGGTGATCCCGATTCCGCCAGGCTCATCATGGAAGAAAAGGATCCAGCCGCTATCAAAAAACTGGGCAGAGGCATCAGGAACTTCGACGATGCCCTGTGGAAAAAATACAGGTCGCGGATAGTACTCACAGCCTGCTGGTTTAAATTCGCCGGCAGCAGAGACCTGAGAAACTACATACTTTCCACTGGAGATTCCCTTCCTGTCGAGATGAACCCGGGAGATAAGATATGGGGATCGGATCTGGACATCAATGACCCTGACAGGGACTACCCGGCTAAGTGGCAGGGAGGAAACCTGCTCGGTACCATACTCGTCAAGGTGAGAGACGAGCTGCGCAGAGTCAGGAGAAACACAAAATACCTCAATCCTGACCCGGACAGATAAAAATCGACACGCAAAAACACCGGACGCGGAGCATGGCCCGTATCCGGTGTTTTCTTTTTTAGCGCCTCAATGCTCCCGATCCGCGGAGCATGAACGCGTCAATATGATCAGCTTAGAGCTGTGCCAGCGCCTGGTCCAGATCTGCGATGATGTCATCCACGTTCTCGATGCCGACAGAAAGCCTGATGAGATCAGGTGCCACACCTGCTTCCTCAAGCTGCTCGTCGCTCATCTGCCTGTGAGTTGTGCTTGCCGGATGGAGCACGCATGTGCGGGCATCTGCCACATGTGTAACGATAGCAGCCAGCCTCAGGCTGTCCATGAACTTTGTGGCTGCTTCCCTGCCGCCCTTTACTCCGAAGGAGATGACGCCGCAGGTACCGTTAGGCATGTACTTCTTAGCGATATCGTACTGAGGATCTCCAGGCAGTCCCGGATGGCTGATCCAGGTAACCTTCTCGTGGTCATTGAGGAATTCAGCGACCTTTCTCGCGTTCTCGCAGTGCCTCTCCATCCTGAGAGCCAGAGTCTCAAGTCCGAGTCCGAGTACAAAAGCGTTTACAGGCGAAGGTATGGAACCCAGATCCCTCATTACCTGAGCTGTCAGCTTAGTGATATATGCCTTCTCACCGAATTTTTCAGCGTAGACGATGCCGTGATATGAATCGTCCGGCTCAGTGAGTCCCGGGAACTTGTCCTTGTGAGCCATCCAGTCGAACTTTCCGCTGTCGACGATAGCGCCGCCCACTGTCGAAGCGTGGCCGTCCATGTATTTAGTAGTACTGTGAGTAACGATAGTCGCGCCGTGCTCTATAGGCCTGCAGTTTACCGGAGTCGGGAAAGTATTGTCCACGATAAGAGGAACGCCGTGCCTGTCAGCCGCGGCCGCGAACTTATCGAAATCCAGCACTACCAGTGAAGGGTTAGAGATGCTCTCCGCGAACACGCACTTAGTGTTGTCCTTAAACGCAGCCTCCAGCTCCTCAGCCGTGCAGTCAGGCTCTACGAAAGTAACGTCGACACCCATCTTCCTCATGGTAACATTGAGCAGATTGAATGTCCCTCCGTAGACAGCAGACGAGCTTACAACATGGTCGCCTGCGCTCACGATATTGAACATAGCGTAGAAGTTAGCCGCCTGTCCCGAAGAAGTGAGCATTGCCGAGCTGCCGCCCTCCAGAGCAGCTATCTTAGCCGCTACAGCGTCGTTAGTAGGGTTAGCCAGCCTTGTGTAGAAATATCCGTCCTTCTCCAGGTCGAAGAGCGCCGCCATCTCCTGGCTGGAATCGTATTTATATGTAGTAGAAAGAGTGATCGGGAGCACTCTAGGCTCGCCGTTCTCAGGAGTATATCCCGCCTGTACGCACTTAGTCTCAATATGCTGATCCATCGTTAATTCCTTTCTCTTCCCCGCCGGACATGCCGCGGAGCATCCTGCGGACGCCTGACACCCGTCCGTTATCGTACTAATTTCATGGAAAAATTATAATATCGGAAAAGCCGGGTGTAAATATCGTTTGACCAATTATTTGCACATTCAAATATACCTATTATTTCAATAGGATTAATGAAAGTCCCTGCTCACGACGGCTCACGCCGACATCCCGCTCCGCGGAAATATCCCGCCCGGCGCCGCATATTTACAAATCTGTGTTATACTAATCCATATGCTGTTAAGAAACTGTAAATAAAAGCAATAAAGATAGAAAACTGTCATATTAACTAGAAAGGGCGATACGATGAGAAAATTCAACGGAAAAGAATATATCGAAGAAGCTCCGCATGATTTCAGCGAGCTCAGAGAGGTCATAAAGATATTAAGGAGCGACCAGGGCTGCGAATGGGACAGAGCCCAGACCTTCGAGAGCATGAAAAAATGCCTGACCGATGAGACACAGGAGGTGCTGGACGCCATAGACAAGGACGACCATGAAAATCTCTGCGAGGAGCTCGGCGATGTCCTTCTGCAGGTCATCATGCAGGCTGACATGGCAGAGGAAAAGGGCTGGTTTAAATTCGAGGATGTGGTCCAGACGCTTTCCGAAAAGCTGATCAGGCGCCACCCTCACGTATTCGGCGATCTGACCGCCGATACTCCGGAAGAAAGCCTGGCTATATGGAAGATGGTCAAGAAACAGGAGAAAGAAGCCAAGGCCGCGAAGGCCGCCGCCAAAGCCGCTCTTCAGTCACTGGAAGGGGAAGGAAAATAGCCGGGCATAACGATACAGCACCAGGCACCGCTGCCGCAGACGCGAAAATCTGCCCCTTGTTTCGGGAATACAGAAAATAAATAGAAAAGCCGGACGATAGTCCGGCCTTCTTTTTATCTATATACGTTATGCCATCCTGTCCGCGGAGCGGTCGAGGGACATATCATTTCCAGCGACTTCCTCAGTCGAGCACATACTCGTAGAGCAGGAATTTCGAAGGCTGCCCGTCTTCGTAAGGCTCGTTTAATGAATCGACATAGGCGAATCCTGCCTTCTGGTAGAGCTGGTGAGCCGGCAGATTCGTATCGAGCACATCGAGCCTGATAGCTCTCGCGCCCTTTTCTTTAGCGATCTTCTTCGATTCTTCTACCATAAAAGTCGCTATCCCCTGGCCCTGGAACACTACAGGCACACCGAGCAGGTGGATGACTTCTATCTCGTCTTTCTCAGCCTTTATGCTCCACTTTACATTGCTGTAGTCGAAATTGTACTCTCTGTTCATGATCATAGCGCCCATATAGTCGTGTTCTTCGTCATCGGCAGGTACGACGTAGAGCTCGCCGTTCTTTATGGAATCGGTAATGAGCACATCTGACGGATATACAGCTTTCTTCCAGGCAGGCTGATACTTCATATTTGCCATGTCACTGATAAGCCTGAAATAAAAATCTCTTACGTTTTCCATCTCATCTGTTGTCGCTAATCTTATCTCCATTTTGACTCCATCCTTTTATTACGCTCACGCGATGCATAGATACATATATGAAAATAATCTCTACTGGAATTATATCACCAAACAGGCTAGCTCCGCAAAAAATACGGCTGAAGTGAACAGCAGCAGCAAAAAATAATCATAACCACCAGTTAAACTGGTGGTTTGCACTAGCCCTAAAAGGGCATGTTACTAGCAGCGTCTTAAGGCGCCCTGAAAGATTCCGCCAACCGCATATCTT
Organism: Bacillota bacterium; assembly: GCA_028724585.1. Taxonomy (GTDB): domain Bacteria; phylum Bacillota; class Clostridia; order Peptostreptococcales; family Anaerovoracaceae; genus RUG708. The sequence goes on from JAQYCQ010000027.1 coordinate 58,709, forward strand.
TCTCGGGCTGCGCCTAAAGGCGCTCTTTTATTTCTTCACCTTATCGCCTGTAAATGGATCTATATATTCTTTAATACTTATCTGATCCGAGGCGATATCTTCCTGTAACTGATTTCTTATGTACTCAGCTATAGCTTTTTTGTTGCGTCCAACGGTATCGACATAGTAACCGCGGCACCAGAAATGGCGGTTTCCATACTTGTACTTCAAATTTGCAAATCTGTCGAATATCATTAATGAGCTTTTACCCTTCAGATATCCTACAAATGCTGCAACGCTAAGTTTCGGCGGTATTGACACAAGCATATGTACGTGATCAGGACAGAGCTCAGCTTCTATTATCTCTACACCTTTCTGCTGGCACAGAGTTCTAAGTATCTTCCCTATGCTTACTTTAATTTTTCCATAGATAACCTGGCGTCTGTACTTGGGTGCGAATACTATGTGATACTGGCATCTCCATTTTGAATGTGATAGACTTTGTATATCATTATTGTTCATTTGTTAATTACTCCTGTTTTATGAGGATATGCGGTT
>JAQYCQ010000028.1 GCA_028724585.1 Bacillota bacterium
AGGATATGCGGTTGGGGAACCACATTCATCATATCACGGGAGTTTTTTCTTGAAGCTAAAGCTCACTTATGCCACCAGCATAGCTGGTGGTTTTATGAGCACCTCATTCCATTCGGTGCTCCTCAGCTAAAGCAAGAACAATAAAGAAGCTCCGTGCCGTCAGGCGCGAAGCTCTGTAAGTAAGAAAAAGCCGCCGCAAGGGCGGCAGCCGGTGCCGGAGGCCTCTGTGAGCGGAGCTCACGCGGGTCTGCGGCATTTTTAATTTCTATTTCACATAAGACCTTAGAAGCTCAGCTGTCTCGTAGATGCCGTGCTCCTCAGTGGATATCTCCACAGCGTCGTCTGCTTCTACCAGCGGGTCGAGGGCTCTGGTCGTATCGAGCTTGTCTCTTTTCGCCAGATCCTCCCTGACTTCATCGAGGCTCACCCCGTCACGTTCTCCTATCTCCTGCCACCTTCTTCTGGCACGTGTCTCCAGCGGAGCAGTTATGAAGAATTTGTAGTCAGCATCCGGGAGCACGTTGGTGCCGATGTCGCGGCCGTCCATCACAACGCTCTTCTTAGATGCTATCTTCCTCTGTATATCGACCAGCTTCCTGCGGCATCCCGGAAGCGCCGAGATCCGCGATGCCATCGACGATACCTCCAGAGTCCTTATCCTGTCGCCCACATCCACACCGTCGAGAAGTATGCTGCCGTTGGAAAAATCGATCTCTGTATTCTCCAGCATCTCCGTCACGCTGTCGTTATCGATACTGATCCCCTGCTCGATAGCCTTTAATGCCGCCGCTCTGTACATGGCGCCGGTATCGATGTACTCGATATTAAGAAGCTTTGCCAGGTTTTTTGCCGCCGTGCTTTTTCCCGATCCCGACGGTCCGTCGATCGCTATACTGATTCTTTTCATCACATTCTCCATACGCAGAAACTGTACCGCTTTAATTTTTATCATCGCTGCCGCCGTTCTCATCGCCGGTCAGCTCTTCAATTTCCTTTATGAACGATTTCACATCGTCAAAATGCCTGTAAACAGACGCGAACCTGACGTATGCCACCTCGTCCAGACCCCTGAGCCCGTCCAGGATGAACTCACCGATAGTGGAGCTGGAAACTTCCCTGTCGAAGGTTTCATTCAGCTGCCGTTCCACCCTGTCAACCAGCGCGTCTATCTGCTCCGTCGTCACAGGTCTCTTCCTGCAGGCAGTCACTACGCCCGCCCTGATCTTGTTCCTGTTAAAGAGCTCCCTGCTGCCGTCCCTTTTGACGACCATAAGGTCCGCCTTCTCCACTTTTTCATAGGTAGTGAAACGTTTATGGCAGGCATCGCATACGCGCCTGCGCCTTATAGAAGCTCCGTCATCCGCCGGACGCGAATCTATCACTCTAGTATCCTGATTTCCGCAAAAAGGACATTTCATGTGAACCACCCTCTCTGTTGCAATTCATGTTATACATATATATAAGCATAACATATTATTGAAAGTTATCTACGTTTTTGCACTAGAAAAAGCACAAGAAAAATTCATTTGCCGGGCTTTATCGCGATTGACATAATTTCAATTTCTAATATACTCAATATGAAATGATTAATTATTTTTGTTTTCTGTTATGAAAGGATACATCATGGAAGAGAAGAAAGGATTCTGGGGCGAATTCAAAGAATTCATCGCCCGCGGCAACGTGCTGGACATGGCTGTCGGCATCATCGTAGGCGCAGCCTTCACAGCGATAGTAAACTCACTGGTAAACGACATCATCATGCCGTTCATCGGTTATATCATCGGCGGAGTAAGCTTCACATCGTTTAAGCTCACCCTCCCTGCAATAGCAGGAAACGACCCGGCAGTCATAGCTTACGGATCGTTCATTCAGGCAGTCATCAATTTCCTGCTCATAGCGTTAGTAGTATTCCTCATAATCAAGGGCATAAACAAGATCCACAGAAAGCCTGAGGAAGAAGCTGTCGAGGAAGAGCCTGCTCCTTCCGACGAGCTCAAGACTCTTACAGAGATCAGGGATCTGTTAAAAGAACAGAGCCTTGCGTCCGCTCACGCGGACAAGGGTCCAGCCGCTTCTGAAGAAGAAAAATAACAAACAGGGCTGGATCACGTACTTAGTCAGAAAACCACTTTTCCCATGGAGGCCGCTGCCGCAGGGCAGCAGCCTCTTTTTTCGTGCGGGAGCAGGTAAGAAATCATAAGAATCGTTAAGGATTTAATAATGCTGCCCCGCTTGACTGCAGGCAGGCGTGATGAGTAATATTATGGCATCAGGAGGATTTTGAATCATGAAAAAGATAAAACATTTTCTTTCGCTGGCTCTTGCCGCGGCAGTGCTTGTAACAGGTACTATCCCGGTATTCGCGGACTCTTCCGACACCTATGTGGCACTGGGAGCGGACCTGACAGCGGGTCAGAAGGCAAAAGTCCTGCAGATGATGGACCTCACGGAGGATGACCTCAACGATGTCAACGTAACCGTCATCACCAACCAGATGGAAAAGGAAAAGCTTGGGGATTACCTTCCTGCTAACGTTATCGGCTCCAGAGCGCTTTCCAGCGTAAAGGTCGAAAACAGGGATTCAGGCGGCATAGATGTTACCACTCAGAACATCTCATACTGTACTGTAGGCATGTACAAGAACGCTCTCATAACAGCAGGAGTTAAAAACGCTGACGTCACTGTAGTCGCGCCGACATATATTTCCGGAACAGCCGGTCTTGTCGGAGCCATGAACGCTTATGAAGGACTGACAGGAAAGAAGTTGGACAGCGACAATCAGGACGCGGCTGTCGACGAGCTCGTTACTACAGGTGATCTGGGCAGCCAGCTCGGCAGCAAGGAAGACGCCGAGAACCTTATCGCTCTGGCAAAACAGAAGGTAGCTTCAGGCGACCTCAAGAGCGATGAAGATATCATGCAGGCTATCAAAGAAGCGGCAAAAGAGCTGAACATAAGCATTACCGACGATCAGGCCAATATGATCCTCGATCTTATGAAGAAGATCTCCAAGCTGGATCTCAGCCAGAGTGAGCTCAAGCAGCAGGCTTCTGATATCTACGACAGGCTTCAGAGCCTTGGAATAGACATGTCACAGTATGACAAGCAGTCATTTATAGACAAGGTTTCAGATCTTTTAGGACAGTTCATAGATTTCTGCAAGAGTCTTTTCAGTTAGTCTCGTTTACCAGAAAAAGTAATCATATTTACAGGTAAAGACTTGATTTAAAGTGGTATTTTGATATAATTAAATCGTGGTTATCCCCTGATAACCTTATATTAATCTCTAATCCCAATACCCCTTTTGAGCAGGCTGCAGTGCATTCCCAGCACAGCGGCCTGTTTCATTTTTGTCCATTGGCAGCAGGCTCCGCGCGGCATTTTCCATAAAAAACGACCCGCGGTATCCCGCGGGCCATTCTCTTCAGTTTCCAGCAATACCTGCCTGAGCAGGCGTACTTTTTCTGTCGATCTTTTCTTAGTGGTGGAACAGTCTGAGTCCGGTGAATGCCATGACCATATCGTACTTGTCGCAGGTCTCGATGACATTGTCGTCACGGATGGAGCCGCCTGCTTCCGCTACATACTTAACACCGCTCTTGCGAGCTCTCTCGATGTTGTCGCCGAACGGGAAGAAAGCGTCAGAACCGAGGGAAACTCCCTCCATCTTAGCCAGCCATTCCTTCTTTTCCTCTGCTGTGAGGACTTCAGGCTTCTCTGTGAATACTCTCTGCCACTCGCCATCCCTGAGGATATCATCGTGTTCTTCCGAGATATATACGTCGATAGCGTTATCCCTGTCAGGTCTCCTGACATCTTCCTTGAACGGAAGAGCCAGAACTTTAGGATGCTGGCGGAGCCACCAGATATCAGCCTTGTTTCCGGCGAGGCGTACGCAGTGGACTCTGGACTGCTGACCGGCGCCGATGCCGATAGCCTGCCCGTCCTTTACAAAGCATACAGAGTTCGACTGAGTGTACTTAAGGGTGATAAGGGAAACGATAAGGTCTCTCTTCGCGGCATCAGGAAGGTCTTTGTTCTTTGTGACCACGTTCTCAAGAAGGGATCCGTCTATCACAGCGTTGTTGTGTCCCTGCTCGAAAGTTATGCCGAAGATCTGTCTTGTCTCCTGAGGCTCAGGCTCATAATCCGGATCCATCTGAAGGATCAGATAGTTGCCCTTCTTCTTTGTCTTTAAGATCTCAAGAGCTTCATCGCTGTAGGACGGAGCGATGATACCGTCGGATACCTCCCTCTTCATGAAGGACGCGGTAGCAGCGTCACACTCATCAGAAAGAGCGGCAAAATCACCGTATGAGCACATACGGTCAGAACCTCTCGCTCTGATATAAGCGGTCGACATAGGTGTGAGCTCTACGCCTTCTACGAAATAGATCTTCTTTAACGTATCGTCGAGAGGCACGGATACGGCAGCGCCTGCCGGGCTTACGTGCTTGAATGAAGCAGCAGCAGGAAGGCCTGTGGCTTTCTTAAGCTCCCTTACCAGCTGCCAGCTGTTGAACGCGTCCATGAGGTTGATATAGCCAGGACGTCCATTGAGCACCTTAAATGGAAGCTCCCCTTCCTTCATGTAAACCTTTGCCGGTTTCTGATTTGGGTTGCATCCGTATTTGAGTTCAAGTTCTTTCATAAATACTATCTCCCTTTTACACAATACGATAACGGTCAGAATATATTTATTCAAAATTCTGGCTATTTATCCTCAAGAGCCTCTTTCCAGCTGCCCTTGAATTCCTCAAGGATATCGAGGATGTTTTCATCGAATCTCTGCTCTTCGTTCATCTTACTGAACGCTCTGTAGAAGTCAGCGTTGTCGAGGATCATGAGCTTTACTTCCTCAGGAGTGAGCTGGCGCTTTACCTTGGCAGGCGAACCGAATACAAGGGAATTTGGAGGTATCACTTTACCCGCTGAAATGAGGCTGCCTGCTCCGATGACAGTGTTGGCTCCGATATGGCAGTTGTCCATGAGGATGGATCCCATGCCTACCAGTACATTGTCTTCGATAGTAGCGCTGTGTATGATCGCGCCGTGGCCTACGCTGACATTCCTGCCCAGTACGCACGGATAATTTTCGTTTACGTGGATGCAGCAGTTGTCCTGAACGTTGGAGTTGTCACCGATAGTTACGGTAGTAGAGTCTGCCCTGATGACAGCGTTATACCAGATGCTTACGTTTTTGCCGATGATAACGTTTCCTATCAGCTTGGCTCCGTCAGCTACATATACTGAATCGTCGATTTTTCTCATTGTATACCTCCTGTGCGCATAAACAGCGCACAATAAAAATCACCGGCCGCGCAGATCATATCAAAATATCAGATCCCGCGCCCGCTCCGCGGGCATCCGGCCGGAGGCCGGCAGTTCTAGGCTGCCGGTTCGCCTTTTTCTTATAAATTCATTCTATGCTACTGTATTGAGTTTTGTCAATGCAGTTATATAGTAAGCAGGGACCGCCGGAGGCGGTCCCGTCTGTCAGCGGAGCTGTCGTCAGTCCGCTTTGTTTTTCTTATCATTTGTTATTTCAGCAGTATCATCTGTACCCCTGCTGCCGGTCCCCGAAAAGAACCGGTCTGTCATATCTTTAAGATTCCGGCGCCAGACCACGCAGGCTATGAAAAGAGCAGCGCAGATCAGCACGACTGTCACAGCGCCGATGATATTATCGGCAGCCAGGAAAGCGCCTATCAGCATGGAGGCAGCCATAGCAGGGAACCTGAAGACCGTGCAGAGGGGCAGGAAGGAGAAATAGCTCATTTCCGACATACCGGCGACATAGGCAAGAAGATCCTTAGGAAATCCCGGTATTATGTAGAGCAGAGCCATAGTCCTGTAAGCGGCCTTATGATTCAACAGCTCCTCGCATTTGCGGCAGGCATTTTCCCCGCAAAGAAGCTTGACAGGCCTGAGGCCGAAGACCCTCGCTATCGCGAACGCCGCGGACGACCCTATGGCTATGCCTATAAGCGACAGCAGGGACGACATCCAGAAGCCGAACATGTAGCCGCCCGCTATCTGGACCACCTGGCCCGGAATAAAGGAGACCACCGTCTGGAGCGCCTGTACCGCCGTATAGATGATTATATTGTCATCGTGATGCGCTTCCATGAACGCGTTGAAAGCGTCAACCGAACGAAAATTATCAAAGAAACCTGGATATTTCAGATAGAAGAAAAGGCCTATCAGCAGAGTCACGCCTATGAAGACCAGGAGGTCTACTAAAAGCGCGCGTACCGCGCCTTTCCATTCGTCCACAGTTTCTTTAGTTATCTTTATCTCCGGTATTTTCATCCTTTGTCATCGCCTTAAGAAGCCCTTCGTCATAAAGGGACTGAACAGCTTTTATAACACCGTATTTAGAATGCTCGTAGGTAAGGCCTCCCTGGAAATAGACGATATACGGTTCCCTGATCGGGCCGTCCGCCGAAAGCTCTATCGACGAGCCCTGTACAAAAGCTCCGGCTGCCATAATGACCTGGTCCTCATAACCCGGCATATCCCACGGAAGAGGAGTTACAAACGAATCTACAGGAGCCGCGCTCTGTATGCCTCTGCAGAAGGCTTCCATAGCCTCAGGTGATTCCAGCTTGACAGCTTCTATAATATCGCTCCTCTCCTCGCTCGATGACGGGCAGACATCGTAGCCCAGCATCTCGAAGACCTTTGCGCAGAGCATAGCGCCCTTTAAAGCTCCGTTTACCACGGACGGAGCCATGAAGAAGCCCTGGAACATGCTCCTGGACTGGCCGAAGGTAAGGCCGCATTCTTTGCCTATTCCCGGAGAAGTCATCCTGTAGGCAACCTGTTCTATAAGTTCGTGCTTTCCGACTATATAGCCGCCGGAAAGAGCTATGCCGCCTCCTGGATTCTTGATGAGAGAACCGGCCATGATATCGACGCCTACGTCTGTCGGTTCCACAGTGTCGAGGAATTCGCCGTAGCAGTTATCCGCCATAGTTATTATATCAGGATTGACTGACTTTACAGCTGCTGCCCATTCAGCGATCTCGGATACCTGGATAGCTTTTCTCCAGGCGTAGCCTGTGGCACGCTGGACGCACATCATCCTGGTATGCTCGTTTATCACCTTTTTACAGCCTTCGATATCGATAGAACCGTCCGGGAGGAGCTCGACCTGCTTGTAGGTGATTCCGAATTCCTTTAGGGAGCCCTTTCCCTCGCCTCTTATTCCTATGACTTCCTCAAGCGTATCGTAAGGACCGCCGGTGCAGTAGACCAGCTCGTCACCCGGGCGCAGCACGCCTGTGAGCGCCAGTGTAAGGGCATGGGTGCCGTTTACTATGAGCGGCCTCACTATCGCGTCCTCAGTATGGAATACGCCGGCGTATACTTTCTCCAGAGCCTCCCTGCCCGCGTCGTCATATCCGTAGCCTGTGTTCCAGCCGAAATGCACATCGCTTATCTTGCATTTCCTGAACACATCCAGCACCTTATACTGATTATATTCCTTAACATCGTCGAGTTTTCTGAAATCATCCTTAAGACTTTCCTCTGCCTCGAGCACGACGTCGAGAATCTCCGGGGATATGCCCAGTTCTTCTGTAAGGAGTTCGTAGCTTCCTGATCTATTCATCATTTTCCTTTCACCGATCCATTTTTATATTAAATTAGAGCCGCTGTATATACTGCTACTTCTCAGGCGGATTGTCAAATTCGTCGTCCCATTCGAAGCTCTTTATCAGGTCACGTTTTGTATTGAGCTTGTGGGCAGCGTAAAGCTGAGTGGTAGAAACGTTCTCGTGATCCAGCAGCTCCTGCACGTCATATATCGAATTTCCGCGGCCTATCAGAGAGGTGGCGGCCGTAGCCCTGAGCTTGTGAGGGCTGTAACCGTTCTGCCTCGATGTCTTCATCCCTATAGAAGTGTATTTTTTGACCATTGACCTGATCTGACGCTGAGTCATGCGTCTGCCCTGAAGGGAAAGGAAAAGGGCGTCCTCGCTGCCTTTCTGGATCTTTTCTTCCGCAGGCCGCTCCTCGTCTATGTATTCGTGCAGGGCCTTTAGGACCGTCCTGTTGTTCAGCGGCATGATAGATTCCTTATTGCGCTTTCTGTATATCTTGAACTCTCCTCTCTCGAAATTAAAAGAAGAAAGGTTAAGCTGCTCCAGTTCGGAGAGCCTGAGTCCATATGTCAGGAAGAGAATGAGTATAGCCTTGTCGCGTTTTTTTGTCTTTTCCCAGTACTGACGCTCCTTGGGAGTAAGGTATTCTCCTGTTGTGACAGCGTCCAGCATGACCATGACTTCATTGTCCTGCAGAGCCTTTATCTCGTGCTCAGACGCTTTCTGAACCCTTATAGGGTTGAACATGCCGGTGATGTCTTCCGGCATTATACCCTCTCTGTAGAGCTTTCTGAACATAACTGAAAGCGCCGATTTCTTTCTGGCAAGAGTCCTGCTGCTGTCGGTATATACCTGGATCACGCCGTCCTTCTCTACGCTGTAGTTCCTGCAGTAATCCAGGAATTCGTTCACATCACTGCCCTTTATCTTCCTGAACTCATCTTCTGTTATATCAGCAGCCCTGTCTGCCTTAGTCAGGTATGTATGCTCCACGAGATAGTTCATGAAAAAGCGGATATCCCTCAGATACTCCCTTCTCGACATCGGAAGCAGAGAAGACCTGAAATATGAGAAGACTCCCCTCAGGAAACGCGGAAGTTCCTTTTCTATTTCTTCGCAGTCCCGGTTTACCATGTATTCTTTTCTCACTATGTTGTCGGGTTTGTCCGTCCTGTTGTTTATATGTATCTCAGGCTTCTTCTTTTCAGCCATATCGATCCCTCCATGCACTGTTACGCTTAAAGTCCTGTAAATCCTCGGGTACGCTCTGTCATATCCTCTACAGCACTGTCTATACCTTCAGTAACATCATACCAGATCATATCGTCATATCTTCTGAACCAGGTCAGCTGTCTCTTAGCGTAGCGGCGCGTGTTCCTCTTTACCAGTTCAACAGCTTCGTCCAGGCTGCAGTTGCCGTCGAGATAACCTATGATCTCTTTGTAGCCTATTCCCTTCATGGCAATGCTGTCGGGCGCTATTCCTCTGGCAAGGATGCTTTTTACTTCATCTACCAGTCCAGCTTCCATCATCAGGTCCACCCTGAGATTTATCCGCTCATAGAGCAGCTGCCTGTCCCGGTTGATGCCGAACATAAGGCAGTCGTATTCTCCGTTACCCGCTGCCGCCTTGTCAAAGGACGGGATCGGCCTGCCGGCTTTGGCAGCCTCTATTGCCCTGATGATCTTTTTTATATTATGCGGGTGTATGCGCGCGGCCGCATCCGGATCTATATCAGCCAGCTTTCTATGTATATATTCTCCGCCGTGCTCTTCAGCTTCTTCCCTGAGTTCCCTGCGGAGCTCATCGTTGGAAGGGGTCTCAGAAAAATCCATATGGCTCACGATAGAATTAACATAAAGCCCTGTTCCGCCTTCTATGATCGGTATCTTTCCGGCACTGATCACCTGTTCTATGTATCTGCCCGCCAGATCTCTGTACTTAGCGACAGAGAAATCCTCAGCGGGATCTATCTCATCCACAAGATGGTGGACCGCAGCCGCGCGTTCCTCAGCGGTCGGCTTGGCGCTGCCAATATCCATGTATTTATAAAGCTGCATAGAATCCGCGGAGATTATCTCACCGCCGACATTCTGTGCCAGCCTGACAGCGCACCCTGTCTTGCCCGAAGCTGTAGGCCCGGCCAGCACTATAATCTTTTTCTTTTCCATCATCAGCCCTGCCTTTTGAACATCCTGTCCAGCTCGTTATGGGTCATCCTTATCACAGTCGGCCTGCCGTGCGGGCAGGAAAAAGGATTCCTGCACTGAGCCAGTTCATGCAGAAGACCGTTTACCTCGGACGGCGTCAGCCTGTCGTTAGCTTTGACCGCTGATTTGCAGGCCCTGGTGACTATCTTTTTCCGCTTGACCGGATTCATCCTGCTGCCTGATCTTTCGGCCTCATCCGTAAAATCCTGCAGAAAGCCCTGCGCTTCTTCTATCGTCATGTATGAAGGGATCTCCCTGCAGATATAGGTCCTGGGACCGAATTCCTCGATGGCGAAACCCGTTCTCCTGAGGAAATCCAGCCACTCGTCCTCTATTCCAGAGGCTGAGAAAGCTGCTTCTACAGTGATAGGCACAGCGATGAGCTGGCTGGTTTTTTGTTGACGGTAATATATATTGGTCAACTTTTCGTAAAATACTCTTTCATGCGCCGCATGCTGATCTATTATATAAAAGGAGTCAAGATCACTTCCTAAAATATACTCATCGAAGATAACACCGACAGGCTTTATCGACTTTATATCAAAGGGAGCGTCGACCGGAGCGTCATCCTCGAAATCAAAGAAATCGTTTTCAGCTGCCTCACGCCTGGCTTCCACATCCGCGGATCTGGATACATGTTCCTGACTTATTGAAGCTCCTCTGCCGGAAGTATCATCCGCATACGAGCCGCTCAGCCCGCTGTCCGGCCCGCCGCTCCTGTAATGCGCAGCATCTTCTGCGGCGCGTTTAGCCTTCAGCAGCTTGTGTATGTCGATCTGTTCTGCTGCTTTATCTATCCTTGCGGCAAGTCCGGAAGCTTTCTCCGTATCCGCGGTCCCTTCGCCTCCGGTCTTCGAAGACTCCGTCTTCGGAATGGCTTTATCTTTTTCCAGCCGTATCTCAGGTATGGCCTTCTGTGTCATCAGCGACTTCTTAAGGGATTCTGTCACAAATTCCCTGACCCTGCGCTCATCGTCGAATCGGACTTCCTTCTTGTTAGGATGTATGTTCACATCAACCTGAGAAGGATCTATCCTGAGGAAAAGGAAAGCGACAGGATATCGTCCCTCGAACATCCTCTCGCGGTAAGCTTCGCTTACACATTCCTCCAGCATCCTGCTCTTTATCCAGCGCCCGTTAACGAAGAATATCTGGCCGCGCCTGTTCTTCCTTGTATTGTCGGGAGAGGAGATATAGCTCTCCAAAGACAGGCCGTCGCCGGAATCGGCATGTCCTTCTATGAGATTTCCAGCCAGATGTTTGTCGTATACGGTAGCTATAGCTGTGAATATACCGCCCCTTCCCGGTGTCGAGAAGAGCGTGCTGCCGTTGTTTATCATACGCACCCGGATATCAGGACGCGAAAGTGCCGTCTTTGAAACGAAATCCGATACCAGAGCGCTTTCCGCGTTGGAGCTTTTAAGGAATTTCTGACGTGCCGGAGTATTGTAAAAGAGGTCGCGTACTATGACCGTAGTTCCGACCGGGCAGCCTCTCTCCGACCTGTCCGATACATTTCCCCCTTCCATGAGCAGATAGCTTCCGGCTCTTTCGTCCGCTGTCTTTGTCGTGAGCTCCGTGCGCGAAACCGCGGCTATGCTGGCCAGCGCCTCGCCCCTGAAACCAAGAGTCTCAATAGCGTCCAGATCAGCGGCATTCTGGATCTTGCTGGTCGCGTGGCGCTTAAAGGCCAGCTCTGTCTCTGAAGCCCTGATGCCGCTGCCGTTGTCTGTGACTCTTATATATGACTTACCGCCGTCTTTTATTTCTACGACTATCGAGGACGAACCGGCATCAATAGAATTTTCTACCAGTTCCTTCACTATCGATACAGGTCTGTCGACTACCTCGCCGGCAGCTATCCTGTCCGCGGTCTGCCTGGGCAGTTCCCTTATGTGTTTTATGTTGTCAGCCATAGTTATGCTCCTTCATTAAAGGTCTGAAACGGCTTCCTTCATCTTTTCGATGGCGGCTATAGCTCCGGCGGGAGTGATGTTCATGAGATCTATGTCCTTTATCATGTCTATGACAGGTCTGCTGCGGTCATCGAAAAAGCTCATCTGCTCCGCGAAGCCGCTCCGGTCCGCAGGCACTTCTTCGGCAGTTTCAGCCGGAGGCTCGCTGCGGACGGAGTCCGCCTGGTCCGCGGTATTATTGATATCATATCCTCCGCCTGCTTTCCTCAGCCTGTCGTTTCTAGTTTCCGAAGCGCTCTCGAGCAGCTGAAGCTTCTCGGAAGCGTCCTCCAGCACCGAAGGGGGAACGCCTGCTATTTTCGCTACATGTATACCGTAGCTGCGGCTGGCTCCGCCTTTTTCTATCTTATGGAGAAATACGACGTCGCCGCTGTCCTCGCTGACAGCTACGTTGAGGTTTACCAGGCCTGGAAGTTTTCCTTCCAGATCAGTCAGCTCGTGATAGTGTGTCGCAAACAGGGTCCTTATATGCCTTCCGCCGGAGCATATGTAATCAGCGGCAGCCCAGGCTATAGAAAGACCGTCATAGGTGCTGGTGCCGCGCCCTATCTCGTCCAGGATTATCAGGCTCTTCGGAGTCGCTGTGTTGAGGATATAGGCCAGCTCGCTCATCTCTACGTAGAAGGTGCTCTGTCCCTTCGCGAGGTTGTCAGACGCTCCTATCCTGGTGAATATCCTGTCCACCGCGCCGATACGCGCGCTGTCTGCAGGCACGAAGGATCCCGTCTGGGCCATCAGTACTATCAGGGCAGTCTGGCGCATATATGTCGATTTTCCGGACATGTTGGGTCCGGTTATGAGGAGCAGGCTGCTTTCTGAACGGTCAAGATAGACGTCGTTGGAAACGAACGGTACCCCTTCGGTATTCTGTTCTATTACCGGATGTCTACCTCCCTTAATGTCTATCACATCGCTGTCGTCGACCGCGGGACGCGCGTAACCGTTTTCATCAGCTTTTTCGGCAAAGCAGGCGAGGACATCCGCTTCCGCTACCGCTGCCGCTGTTTTCTGCACGGCAGGAACATATTCCCGGAGCTTATCCCTGAGCTCTGTAAAGATATCGTACTCCATTTTATTGATGCTGGACTCGGCGTTCAGCACCAGCGATTCCATGCGCTTGAGGTCTTCTGTGACATAGCGCTCGGAATTGACCAGGGTCTGTTTACGGATGTAATCTTCCGGAACCTTGTCTATCGAGGATTTCGGTACGTCGAGATAATAGCCGAATACTTTATTGTATCCCAGCTTGAGCTTTTTTATCCCCGTCCTCTCCCGCTCACGTCCTTCAAGGTTCTTTATCCACTCCAGACTGTCGGCGGAATCTGCTTTCAGCTGGTCGAGTTCCCTGGAATAACCGTCTTTGATCAGTCCGCCTTCCCTCAGCTGAACCGGCGGTTCATCCACTATCGCGGCTTCTATCTCATCGCGCATTTCCTGAAGGGTATCTATGCTGTCCGCTACTTCATCCAGCAGGCCGCTGCCTGTTCCCGACAGATTTTCTTTAATATCCGGAAGCAGGGCCGCCGAATTCTTTATAGCGGCCATATCCCTGGCGTTTACCCCGCCCTGAGCTATCCTCGATCCAAGACGTTCAAGGTCATAAACTCCTTTCAGCTCTTCCCTGAGGTCGTTTCTGAGAAGGATGTCATCAGCGAGCGCTCCTACCGCGTCCAGTCTCCTGTTTATCTCTACAGTATCGGTCAGCGGTTCTCTTATCCATTTTTTCAGCAGCCTGGATCCCATCGCTGTACGTGTGCAGTCCAGCACCCATATCAGCGAGCCTTCCGTCTTCTTGTCATATATGGTCTCCATGAGCTCCAGATTGCGTACAGCCGTCCTGTCAAGGACACACTTGCCGCCCCTGTCTTCCTTCTGTATATGGGTAAGCTGCGCTATGCTTCCCTTCTGTGTCTCGATCAGATAGGAAAAAAGAGCACCCAGAGCTATAGACTCAGCGCTCCCGCTCTCCAGGCCGAGTCCCTCCATGGTCATCACATGGAAATGACGGCAGATAGTCCTCTCTGCTGAGTCGGAAGAAAAATATCCGGACGGCAGAACTGTGACGTAAGTGTCAGTCATCTCCCTTATCCTGTCTTTGAACTGCCCGGCAGTATCGGAATCAGCGATAACAGCTTCCCTTATGTTAAGCCTGACTATCTCGTCAAACAGCTCATCCGACCTGCCTGGGCCCGAGAACTCTGTCACCGCCAGTTCTCCTGTCGATATGTCGCAGTATGCCAGCCCTATCCTGTCTGCTCCGTCGTAGACCGCCGCCAGATAATTGTTTGAGCCTGCTGCCAGCATACTGCTGTCGAGCAGGGTTCCCGGGGTCACGATCCTTACTACATCGCGTTTTACTATTCCTTTAGCAGTCGCCGGATCCTCAAGCTGTTCGCATACCGCTACTTTATAGCCTTTCTCGACCAGTCTCTTGATATAGAAATCAGCGGCGTGGTGGGGAACACCGCACATGGGCGCGCGTTCTTCAAGCCCGCAGGCTTTACCGGTCAGCGTGAGCTGAAGCTCTCTCGACACAGTCACTGCGTCATCGAAAAACATCTCATAGAAATCGCCCAGCCTGTAAAAAAGTATACAGTCCGAGTATTTCTCTTTTGTCTTAAGATAATGCTGCATCATCGGTGTTGGCTTGCCCTTCATCTATTTCCTCCGGTCTTCTGATCAGTTTATTTCCTGTCTCTGCTTTCTGTTCCAAAAATCTATAATAAGGCTGCCGCAGGGGACAGCCTTACATTAATTCTTTTTTTTCTTTTTCTTAAGTTTAGTTACAGAACCATCCGGTTCGATTATCTCGACATTTCTCAGCTTAGCTTCAAATCCGGCTCTGAAGTTTGCCAGGAATTCCTTTCTCAGCTGCGCCTGTTCCGCTTTTTCCTCAGCGGTGAGCTGACGCTTCTTTGATTCTCTAGCGAGCTCGTTTATTCTGGCTGTCTTGACTTTATCAAATGATGCCATTGATCCTCCAATTTTTTATATTTCATATATTTTACTTACCGCGGCGGCCGTCCATCATCTTAAATTTCCTGAACCTGTTCTCAACGAGCTTCTCTCTGCTCTCTTTCATCAGGCGTGAAAGATGGCGGCTTATCGCTCTGTCAGCGTTTTTGATCGCGGCACGGGGATCGGTATGCGCGCCTTCCCCCGGCTCCTTTACTATCTCGTCTATTATACCCAGCTCAAGAAGGTCCTGGGCTGTCGGTTTCATAAGTCTGCATGCTCTGGACGCCAGCGAAGAATCCCGCCACAGGATAGACGCGAATCCTTCCGGCGACAATATCTCATATACAGCGTTTTCCATCATGAGGACAGTATCGGCAAGACCGAATGCCAGCGCGCCGCCGCTGCCTCCTTCACCTATCACAATAGATACGACCGGAACCCCAAGATCGCTGAAAAGGGCAATATTATCTGCTATAGCCTGCCCCTGGCCCCTGGCTTCGGCACCCTTTCCGGGATAAGCTCCCGGCGTATCTATGAAGCAGATCACCGGACGGCCGAATTTCTCAGCCTGCTTAGCCAGTCTCTGCGATTTCCTGTATCCTTCCGGATGCGGCATTCCAAAATTGAAACGTACGTTTTCCTCGACATTCCTGCCCTTCCTGTGACCGAGCACAGTGACCGGAAGTCCCCTGTAAAGAGCGATTCCTCCAACCACAGCAGGATCGTCCCCGTAGCATCTGTCCCCCTTGAGTTCTACGAAATCCGAAAACATCTGGTCTATATAGTCCATTGTACGAGGCCTGTCATTTCTCCTCGCCAGGCCGAGCTTTTCATAAGCGGAAAGCTGAGGCACCTTCATCCTCTCCTCTCGTTAAGGCTTATCAGTTTTGAGATCGTGTCTTTCATCATGCTTCTCTCCACGATCATATCCAGGAAACCATGCTCCAGCAGATATTCGCTCCTCTGAAAGCCTTCAGGGAGCTTTTCTCCTATCGTCTGCTCTATGACTCTCGGGCCCGCGAATCCTATCAGCGCCCCCGGCTCGGCTATTATGATATCGCCCAGCGAAGCGAAGCTGGCCAGGACACCGCCGGTCGTAGGATTGGTAAGGCATGAGATAAAGAGACCGCCGCTCTTATCGAATCTTTTCATCGCTGCGGATGTTCTGGCCATCTGCATCAGGCTCACTGTACCTTCCTGCATGCGCGCGCCGCCGCTGGCAGAGAATATGATAAGAGGAAGCTTTTTGCGCCTTGCCGTCTCTATGCTCAGGCAGATCTTAGCTCCCGCGGCCGCTCCCATACTGCCCATGATAAAGCTGCTGTCAAGCACTCCGATAACAGCAGAACGGGCATTTACCCGGCATGTGCCGAAAACATATGCTTCATTGAGGCCGCTCTGCTGCTTTGCTTCCTTCAGTGTATGTCTGTACTCCGGAAAATCCAGTACGTCTGTCGACATGACCCCTTCGCCGATCTCATGGAAGGAGCCTTCGTCGCTGACCAGATCTATCCTCTCGTAAGCTCCCAGCTTAAAGTGATAGCCGCACGACGGGCACACCATCAGATTATCTTCGAGTTCCTTATGGGAAAATACCGTCCTGCAGGACGGGCATTTTTCTATCACCCTCGAGGGCTCATCCGATCTCTGGCCCAGTCCCAGGTTTTTCCGGAGATACTTCATAAGTTCTATCTTCCGGCGTTTTATTTCAAATGTATCCATCTGCCGTTCTCCATCTGGCTTATTCCGTCATAGAACATGTCCCAATTGACAAAGGTACTGAGTTTACCGTCAATAAATCCCGTATCGTACCTGCCTCTGGCAAAATCCGTATCATATAAAATGAGGCACATGAAAGATATATTCGTCTTTATCCCGTCGATGATAAGCTCCTCAAGCGCCCTTCGCATTATCTTAAGAGCTTCCAGCCTTGTCTTACCGCGGGCTATGACCTTGGCAATGAGCGAATCATAATAAGGGCTCACGCTGCAGCCGCTGTAAAGAGCTGTATCTACACGGACACCCTTTCCGCCCGGAATATGTATGAAGCTCACCTTTCCCGGCGAAGGCCTGAAGCCGTTATCCGGATCCTCAGCGTTTATCCTGCATTCTATCGCGTGACCGCTGAAAACCACATCGTCCTGTTCCATGTCCAGGGACATGCCGCTCGCTATACGTATCTGTTCCCTCACGATATCGATGCCTGTGACCATCTCTGTGATACCGTGCTCCACCTGGATCCGGGCGTTCATCTCCATAAAGTAATATTCGCCCTTTTCGGTACATAGGAACTCGACTGTCCCTGCATTTGTATACCCGCCTGCCTCAGCGCATAAAACAGCTGTTTTTCCCATTTTATCGCGCAGCTCCGCAGGGATAGTCCGGGACGGTGTTTCTTCTATCATCTTCTGGTTTCTGCGCTGCACAGAGCAGTCGCGTTCGCCGAGATGTATCACATGGCCGTAATCATCCGCCAATATCTGAAATTCTATATGCTTGGTATTCTGGACCAGCTTCTCAATATACAGCGCTCCGTTCCCGAAATTGGCCTTCGCTTCAGCCCGCGCTTCTTCGAACATTTCATTAAATTTCTCAGGGCTGTCAACTCGTCTCATTCCTCGTCCGCCGCCGCCCGCGCTTGCTTTTATCAAAACAGGATATCCTATATTTTCAGCAATATCCGCGCCTTCTTCAGCACTGGCTACGATCCCGTCTGACCCCGGTATCACCGGTACGCCCGCGTCTTTCATGGTCTGCCTGGCAGTAGATTTATCACCGAATCTTCTTATCGCCTCAGGCGAAGGTCCTATGAAAGTTATACCGTTTTTTTCGCACAGCTCCGCAAAGTCAGCATTTTCACTCAGAAACCCGTATCCCGGATGTACAGCATCGCATTTGTACGCCACAGCCGCCGATATGACTGCTTTCTGGTTCAGATAGCTTTCTTCCGCCCTGCCTTCGCCTATGCATATAGCGTAAGTGGCGAGCTTAACGTGGAGAGCGTCAGCGTCAGCCCTGGAATAGACTGCGACGGTCTCGATGTCCATCTCCTGGCACGTTCTGATTATCCTAATGGCGATCTCGCCTCTGTTCGCGATCAAAATCCTCCTGAACATACTCTAGATCTCCCTGACCTTGAAGAGTGGATCATCAAAGCCCGTCGGCTGTGCGTTTTCTCTGCAGACTTCAAGAATCTCACAGTCGTACGGCGCGCTTATCTCGTTCATCATCTTCATAGCTTCTATAATGCAGAGAGTATCACCTTTCCTGACCTTGTCACCCACGCTGACATAGGGATCCATACCCTCGCCCGGAGCCGCATAAAAGGTTCCTACTATAGGTGACCTAATGAAAAGGTCGTCTGTTTTTTCAGCCTTTTTTTCAGATATTTTTTCGTTCTGATCCGGAACAGCTCGCTCATATGTCTTTGCCGTAGAGATCCTTTCGCTCTGGCGCGGCATTTCCATCCTGACCATGGTGTCAGCCTGCCTTATCTCAAGCTTGGCCAGCCCTGAATCCCTGAATTTCTGCATGAGTTCGTATAAATCTTTCAGTTCCATCTCGATCGTTTTTTCCTTTCAGCGTTAACGTATTGTCCGTTCTTTACATACATAGTTATCATACATCGCTGCCTTGTAATATGTAAATAAATATTTGGTTTCATTTCGAGATCAAATAAAAAAATACACTGAGAGAAAGGGCAGAGCTGTTACACGCAGATCTCATCCCTGAACTTGGCAAGAGTCTTCTCGCCTATGCCGCTGACGTTTGTAAGCTCATCTATCGATTTAAACGATCCATTTTTATTCCTGTAGTCTATTATCCTCGAGGCTATTGCCGGCCCGACTCCAGTAAGAGTCTGCAGATCCTCGCTTCCTGCAGTATTGATATTCACTTTCCCTGCCGCTTGATCTTTGCCGGCGGCAGCTCCCTGTCCGCCGCCTTCCGAAGAAGACGCGGATGTGTCCGTATGCTCCGATGTCCCGGACTGTGACCTGTCTCCTTCTCCCTGCTCCATTCCAGCCTTTACCTCGGCTTCTGTCGGTACATAGATCTTCTGTCCATCTTCGCACACAGCCGCAAGATTCAGGTTCTTTACGGACGACTCGGCAGATCTGCCTCCTGCGGCGTCCAGTGCTTCGAATACCCTGGAACCTTCAGGTATGCATACGACCATCGGCGAATTGACAGCTCCGCTGACATCTACATAAATGTATTCTCCGGCCCCTTCCTTCTGTCCGTCTTTCTCCTTATCCGCCGAAAGCTGCTCCTCTTCTACTGACTGCGGCTGCCTGTCCACCTTAACTGTATCGCTGCTGCCGTCTCCGGCATACATATAAACGCCCAGGGCGGCCAGAAGCACCGGCACCAGTATCAGCCACTTTAATTTCCCCTTATCGATATTCTTGATATCCGATTTTTTAAATCCCATATTATTCCACTCCTGTGTTGAGGATATATCATGCCGAATGGGTTGTCAACACATTATTGGAAATTTTTACTATGGACATATCTCCCTTACACTGAGAAAGCATTGTCAAGGCAATCTCACTATTTACGCTTGTATCTTACATAAGCAGGTTTTATAATATTTACATAAACGAAAGCAACAATGACCACATCGTTGTGAAACGATCCTACAGGAGCGATAAATGAGCAAGATAGTAGTAATTACAGGAAGCCCGCGCATAAACGGCAATACAAATAAAATGGCCGGCGCTTTTATAAAAGCAGCTGAAGCAAAGGGACATACTGTCGACAGATTCGACGCGCCTTTCCTTCATCTGGACGGATGTCACGCCTGTGAAACGTGTTTTTCAAAGGGGCGTCCCTGCACTTTCGATGACGATTTCAACAGGATAGCTCCTTTCATTATGAATTCGGACGGTATCGTCTATGCATTCCCGGTTTACTGGTACGCGGTTCCGGCACAGATAAAGGCTTTTATGGATAAGTTCTTCAGCTTCTATATTACCGGCAGAGATCTTAAAGGCAAAAAATGCGCGCTCATCTCCGCCTGCGAAGAAGATACCATGGAGACTTTTGACGGCGTGAAATTCATGTACGAAAGATCAGCGTCCACGCTTAAACTTACAAATGTAGGCGAAGTATTGATACCAGGAGTCTACGAAGCCGGAGCTGTAGAAAAGACTGACGGCCTTTTAAGAGCCGCTGCTCTCGCTGACCTTTTCTAGGTCTGTTTATGAAAAAGCAATACAGAAAAATATCCTTCTTAATTATAAACCGCTGCGGATCACATTCTGCAGCGGCTTTTCTTTATCCCTATCCATACCGCGTACCATAAAGATATGACTGCTGCTGCCCGAAGAGCGTAGGCCAGCAGATAGTGATCCGGCCACGTCTCCTGCAGCCAGCGGAGCGGCGAGCCCTTCGGCCCTTTTATAAGAAAGAAATAGTTGGTTTTTTCAGCTATATCGAAACGATATATGACCGGTACTGTAACAAGCAGAAAGGCCGCAGGCTTTATGATGTCCGCAGGCTTTATCCTGAAAGAGTCCGGCAGAGACAGCCAGAAAGCCGAAGCCGAGATCAATATATGATTCACGAATCCAAAGGAACTGATGAATGAAAAAGGCGGATAGACTGTCCAGTCTGGAAAGAGAACCGCCAGCAGCGCTCCCGGCATGCAGAGGCCGAAACGCACCTGTCCCAGAAAAGAATCCGCTGCCTTTAAAAATCCGCTCTCTCTCTTCTGCATGACCTCCAGCACTATCCCGTGCGCGAATCCCACGAAAACAGCCAGTCCGCAGAGATGAAGCGGCAGCTGATAAACGTCGAAATGTCCGCCTGCCGCAAGAAAGGCATCCTGGAAAAGCTCGTTTAACAAAATAAAAACTGTGACCGCCAGCTGCGCGCCTGCTCTTCCGCGCGCTCCCGCGCGCAGATAAAGAAAACCGCCTGCCGCGAACACAGCTGCCGCCGCGGCTATCCAGATAAGATGGGCAGGACCGAAAAGGCTGAATCCTACCCCCGCCGGCAGAGCTGTATGGAATGACCAGAAATACTTCATTTTTCTCACTGTCCTTTTTACTGCTGTTTCTCTAAGCTTTCATATGCTATTTTAGTCCTCATGTGCGCGGAGCGCTCGGATCGCTCGGATTTTTTTATGTAATTTTGTCTTTTTCATGTTAATATATATTTGACTTATGTTCATAATTCCTGAATCAATTGGTGGTGATCATAAATGGCAAGACCAGAAAAATGCAAACGGATATGCGCTATGCCGAGAAACAGCTTCTTTTTCAGCAGCGGCGAAAACGGCAGCCAGGATCAGGTAGTGCTCTCGATAGAGGAATACGAGACCGTCAGGCTCATAGATTATTCGGGGCTCAACCAGGAGCAGTGCGCGTCCCAGATGCATGTGGCACGGACTACTGTGCAGCGCATGTATACTGAAGCCAGACGCAAGATCGCTAAATATATCGTCGAGGGATGCTCCCTTAAGATATGCGGCGGAAGCTACGAGCTCTGCCAGAACAGCGAGAGATGCTGCAAGCGGATAACCTGTCCTCGTTTCAGCGGAGGATGCTCCGGAGATTTTAAGATCATGGAATGCAAGCCGTGCACTCAGGATCCGCCGGCGGATGCCTGATAATACTATTAACTTTCGAAATTATCTGATATTATTTCCTTGTATTTGACATATGTTACATAGGGTGTTTTAATATTCTTAGACAGGGAATTAATATTTAGAGAAAATAATTATCTTATTATTATAGAAAGAGGGAATCAGCGTGGGAAAAATCGTACATACTAAGGGAAGCATAGGACGCAGAGGTGTCGGAATGGGCATGATCTGCAGAACCTGCCCCGGCGGATGCAAGACTGACTGTCTCAGAGCCGGAGTCAATAATGAGCTCACTCATGTGAGCGATTATGATTTCGCTATCAACTTCGCCGAATTTCACCCATCAGAAGACGACGAAGATTATAACGACTAACCGTCCGGCGTGACCTTCAGCGCCGGATGACGAATTATCCTTTATAGAAAAAGAGCCGCGCGAGTCGATTGATCCGTGCGGCTTTTTGTTTGCGCAAATACCCGCGACTAAGATGCCGCGGGCCTGAAAATATCTGATCTATTTGTCCTGTGATCCTATGACTCTTCTGTAACCGTCAGCGCCGTACTGCAGTGTCCGGTTGATACGGCTGATCGTAGCTGTGCTGGCTCCTGTCTCGGATTCTATCTCGCTGTAAGTCCTGTGTTCTATCAGGAGCTTTGCTACCTCAAATCTCTGAGCCATAGCGTGTATCTCTTTTACTGTGCACAGATCTTCGAAGAATCTGTAGCAGTCTTCGAGACTATCAAGCGTAAGTATGGAACTGAATAGCTCATCAGTCTCGTCAGACTTTAGTTTTGTTTCATATGACATGCAGGACAATCTCCTTTCCCTGAACCGGTTGTATTTTATCAAACGTACTTTTACACTTCACAGTATTATACACTAAAGCGCAAAATTTCTCAACATTGCCTGACCATTTCCATTATGTATACAGCAAAACGACCTGAATCAGAGAAAATATTTTTTCATATATGCTGATATATCATCATTTTTTAATGACATTACCAGGATCTGCGCAATAAATCAATATCGAACGCTTATCTCTTTTATTATCAGCTGCAGGCTTGTCCTCCCATTCCAGCGGTTAAGACTTATTTCCGCTATGACATCCAGAGTATCGCCGGCAGTGACCAGGTCGTACTGGTCTATGTCCGTATCGAACACTACAGCATCCAGATTTCTGCTCTGCACAGAACATACATACTTTCTATACTGTCCGTTCGAGCCCATGGAAAATACTCTTGTGACACTGAGTCCTTCTATCATGAACACAGGCTTTTCATTGCCGCAGCCGAACGGCTCCATGAGCTCGAGCTGCGCTGCCAGCTCATAGGATATCTCCTCTGCTCTCAGGACCGCGTCCGGTCTCATTTTCTTTTCCAGAAGATCGGGCTTCTTTTCCAGGATCTCTTTCATGTCCTCATTTAATATCGCTCTGAGCTTTCTTCCATTTTCCTCGCCTATCGTAAAACCGCATGCCGCAGCGTGCCCTCCGAACTTTTCGAAAAGATCCACATGGGCATTGAGCAGGCTGAATATATCCACTCCTTCTATACTCCTGCCTGTGCCTTTTAGGAATCCTGCCTCTTTAGAGGGAGTCATGATTATCACCGGTTTATTATAATGCTCCTTCAGCTTGCCTGCCGCTATTCCGGTCACTCCTTCATGGGCGTTTTCCGCCCTGTAAACAATGAAAGGATCGTCAGGCATATTGCTTTCTATATACTCGACTGCCGCTTCGTAGATAGATTCCTGGAGCGCTCTGCGCTCTTTATTCAGCGATTCCAGTTTATCAGCATATTTTTCGGCTCTGTTCTTTTCTGACGAGGAAAGAAGCTTCACTCCTATATCCGCTGTTTCCAGTCTGCCTGCCGAGTTGATCCTCGGAGCTATGCCGAATGATATGTTGTATGAGCTCAGTTTATACGGATCGATAGAAGCAGCCTTCAGCAGAGCGTTCATACCCGGCCTCTCCTGTTTTCTGATACGGTCCATGCCGTACTTCACCAAGGTCCTGTTTTCATCAGTCAGAGGAACCACATCCGCAACGGTCGCGACTCCTGTAAGATCCAGACAGTGGTTAAGGACATTCCTCGGGATATCGACTCTGGCTTTCAGTGCCTGAGCCAGCTTAAAAGCCACGCCGCATCCGCAGAGATCCTTATATGGATAGGTTTCGCCAGGCTGTTTCGCGTCTATCATCAGACAGTCCGGCATCCTCTCTGGATCCACCTGATGATGGTCTGTGACTATTATCTCCATTCCCAGTTCTTTTATATACTCTGCTTCTTTTCTGGCAGTACAGCCCGTATCTACTGTAACGACAAGAGAAACACCATCTTTATGCATCCTGTCGACAGCCTTCATATTGAGCCCGTAGCCTTCCTCGAACCGCGAAGGTATATAATATGTCAGGTTATCTGTCATGCAGCCCAGTATCTCCATAAGGAGGGTGACCGCGGTAACCCCGTCGGCGTCGTAATCTCCATAGACACAGATCCGCTCTTTATCTTCAGCAGCCTTTATTATCCTGTCACAGACTGCATCCATGTTCTTATATAGAAACGGGTCGTAAGTGCTTTTCGGCACAGGAGAGAAGAACTCAGCCACCCTTTCAGGAGTGTCAATGCCCCTTTCGATCAGTATTTTTTTTATCACCGGATCAAGTTTTATATTCATATTTATTCCTATATTTATAAAGACGGCCCCGAAGGGACCGCCTTGCGCGTTTTAAAGATAATTCGACGGATTCGTAGTCGAGCCGTTCAGTCTTACCTCAAAATGGCAGTGAGGTCCTGTAGACTGACCAGTGCTTCCTACTAATGCTATGTTCTGCCCCTTAGTCACATGCTGTCCCTGACTTACCAGCAGTCTGCTGCAGTGACCGTACAGTGTTACTATCCCGCCTCCGTGGTCTATCATTACGCAGTTTCCATATCCGCCTCTTACCGATGCGTAAATTACAGTACCATCGTTAGCGGCCAGTATCTGCGAACCCTCTGGAGCTCCTATATCAAGACCTGAATGGAATTTTGTCGTTTGCAGGATAGGATGGAACCTGTTTCCGTACGGAGAAGTTATCCTGTGAGAATCCGGTACAGGCCACATCATCTTATCGCCCGAATACGTCGAATTCGATGATGTGCTGGCCTGAAGCTGCCCCTGCTGCATTTCCTGAGTCAGGCGCTGGGCTTCTTTGTTAAGCTCGTCTATCTGCGCTTCCAGAGCCGCATTATCATTGGCAACCTTTTTCTGAAGCTCCTCAACATCAGCTTTCTTCCCCTTAAGCTCAGCTTCACTCTGCTTCTTCTGGTTCTGCTGAGTCTTCAGCTGACTCTGCAGTTTTACCAGGGTATCCTTCTGTTTCGAGATGGCATCGTACTGCTGCTGCATTTTGCTCAGAACATTCTGGTCATTCTCATATATAAGCTGGATCATATCCATATTGGATATGAGCTCTGATATATCCGAAGAACCCAGCAGCACTTCGAGGATACCCGTATCGCCGCTCTTATACATTACTCTCAGACGTTCACCCAGGTCGTCGTTCTGCTTGGATATTTCAGCCTGTTTCTTATTCAGGCTTTTCTGAGCTTCCTGGATCTCGTCTTCTTTTTCGGCGATCTCTTTATCCGCAGAGCTTATCTCCTGCTGGATCTGCTGGATCTGTTTATTAAGGCTGTCTATCTCGGACACGAGCTTATTCTGTTTCTCTTTGCCTTCTTTCAGCTGGTTCTGCGCCTGCTGCAGTCTGTCATTTACGCTGCCGGCTGAAGCGGCCGAAGCAGATAAAGGCACCAAGGTAAAAATCATCACGAGAGCCATCGCTGCCGCGGCTGCTCTTCTTCTTTTTTTCAAATCTCCGTTCCCCCTTGAAATGACCTTACGTATCGAGGAATCTCCTCATGGATATGATACTCCCTATAGCTCCTATGCTTATTCCCAGAGCCAGGAATATGATCGTAATATTGCCGACCAGGAAGGATACAGGGACGAGCCTGGTGGAAAACATTACGAGAAGCTTCTGTGACGCGTTCTGGACAAAAGCATCGTAGAGACCTCCCACGACCGCGGTCGATACAAGGGCAGAGATCACTCCGATAAATATCCCTTCAGTCAGGAAAGGCCCCCTTATGAACCAGTTGGTCGCCCCTACGTATTTCATAATGCTTATCTCACGGCCCCGGGCCAGGACCGTAAGCCTTATCGTGTTCGCCACCACTATCACCGAAACGATCACCAGAAAGATTATCACGATCAGGGCGCCTATCTGAATAGCGTTAGTGATCCTGAGGATCTTATTTATGTCGTCCTGGCGATAGGCAACATCCTCTACGCCTTCCAGCTTGCTAGAATATGTTACCAGTCGGTCCGCGTCTTTTATGTCTTTCAGCCTTACCTGGAGAGACGCAGGAAGCGGATTCGCGGAGAGGCCGTCAAGCAGGTATCCCTTGCCTCCCCAGCGTTTCCTCATTATCTTCATAGCTTCGTCTTTGCTGACGTAATCCACGCTTTTTATATACCCCAGATTTTCGATATCATTTTTAAGCTCTTCAACCTGCGCGTCAGTATCGTCATCCTCAAGATATATCTCGACCATATCAAACTGATCCTCGGCGCTTCTGGTCATGATATTGACATTGACTGCCATGATCAGGAAAAGTCCCAGTATCAGCATCATTGCCGTTATCGCGAAAAGCGACGTGAACATCATGGTCTTGTTTCTTACGGTCTGGACAAAAGCCTGTTTTATAGTATATCCCAGAGCCCTGATCATTTCACTTCACCTTCCCGGCTGTTTTTCTTATCTTCGACAGATGATATATCGGATACAGCAGTATTCTTCTCTTTTTTAAGGGATCTGAGCCTCTGCTGATATCTGTTCTCCCTCACTCTCTGTTCGAAGCTGTCCACATCTGCCGCCCTCTTGAGCCTGGCGTCGGCAGGACGTTTTTTCCTTACATAAAGCCCAGCCTTGTCATCCCTGACAATGTGTCCGTTTTCTATCTGGATAACGCGCTTTTCCATCCTGTCTACAATATCCTTGGCGTGCGTTACCATCACGACCGTCGTTCCCCTCAGATTTATCTGGTTGAGCAGGTTCATTATCTCCCAGGATTTTTCCGGATCGAGATTGCCTGTAGGCTCGTCAGCTATGAGCACCTTAGGGTTGTTTACTATAGCCCTCGCTATAGCAGCCCTCTGCGCTTCGCCGCCGGAAAGCTCGTCAGGATAACTGTCCGCTTTTTCGCTTATCCCCACAAGATTGAGGATGTGTGGCACCTGCTTTTTTATCAGCTTTTTCTTCTGGTGTACCGCTTCCATCGCGAAAGCGACATTCTCATATACGGTCATTCTCCTGAGCAGCCTGAAATCCTGAAAGACTATCCCTATATTCCTTCTGTAATACGGGATCAGCCTGTTCGGAAGCGCATTGACTTCGTAATCATCGAAGAAGATAGTACCTTCGTCAGGCAGGGTCTCCCTGAGGATCAGCTTTATGAAAGTCGTTTTGCCGGCGCCGCTGGGGCCTACCAGGAAAACGAACTCCCCGTCGTTAATGCGTATATTGATTTCAGAAAGACCATTGCCCTCAGGATAAACTTTAGAAACATTTTTAAACTGGATCATCTCTATCCCCTCAGCCCACTTTTCTGAATAAATTTACCTTTTAAATTTACAATATTTTATTATAATGATTTTTATAGCATTTAACAAGCGTCTGAAGGCCGTCCGCGCGGCAGGCCAATCAGTCCACTTCAGGCATATTACCTAGTTTTCCATGAAAGGAGAAATGTTAATGAGCATCAGCAGCGAAAAATCACAGGTCCGGAAGAGCGTCATCCATAAGCGCAGCGCCCTCACCCCTGCGGCAATAGAAGAATGCGCTGAGAAGCGCCTCATGCCGCTTGCCGGATTTATCGAAAAGCTCACCGGCAAAAAACTCAGTGAGCTCACTGTCATGTCCTTCATGTCATACAATACGGAATTCCCTACCAGAAAGATGAACCAGCTGCTTCTCGACAAAGGCGCGCGCCTGGCTGTGCCTTACACGAGCCCTGATTTCCAGATAATATCCTGCATAATATCTTCGATGGACGACCTTAAGCTTTCGAAGATGGGTATACCGGAACCCGATCCGGCCGTGACTGAACATATAAAAGCTTCAGACGCGGATATCATCCTCATGCCGGGAGC
The DNA here is from genome assembly GCA_028724585.1 of Bacillota bacterium. GTDB lineage: Bacteria > Bacillota > Clostridia > Peptostreptococcales > Anaerovoracaceae > RUG708. Next base: position 27,534 of record JAQYCQ010000028.1, read on the forward strand.
TGCTTTCGACAAAGGCGGCGGCCGCCTGGGATACGGAAAGGGCTGCTACGACCGTTTCCTTGCTGAATCCGCCGGCAAACTGCCTCCGCTTGCGGCTCTTACATGGTCTTTACAGATCGTAGACAGCGTTCCTCAGGACGAAAATGACCTTAAAGTGGATTACCTCTTCACAGAGGACAGCATCATCGCGTGCCGCTGACAGCGCACACGCTCCTGATCCTGTCCGCAAGTCCGCAGAGCGGCTCCATGAGCTGTCTGCGGACATTTTCGTACCTGTAGGGATTTTCTCCCGTATACTCGCAGCGGTAAATATATCCGGGGTCGATAAAGGGCAGGAAAACCGCGTCGTACGTGCCCAGAAACCTCAGGACAGCCGAGCTTTCTACTCCCCGGTTCATTTTGTTTACAGCAAAGACAGCAGGTACACCGCATTCCTGGATCATTTCCAGCACCTGCTCCGCCCCGTCCGCCTTAGATGGAAGCGGATCGAACACCGCTATCAGCGCGTCGAGGTTTCCTCTGAGGAATTCTTTTTCTTCGTAGATCTCACGACGCGTATAAACTCTCAGAACAAAGTCTCCTTCCAGCGAATCAATAAATTCCGCTTTCGCATCCGGCCGGACTGCATGTTCCCGGTCCGCGCACTGCCCCCTGGATACAGCCCAGCAGATCCCCTCGTCCTCGTTTACTGCCAGTCTGCCGGCGCCCATTCCCTGAGCCGCGCCGGCCTTTATCATCTCATTTATATCCTGAAAACTCCCATCCGGAAATCTCCTGTCGAGGCAGAGCGCCCTGTAAAAATATCCGCAGCCCGGCGCGTATACGCTCACGAGACCTCCGGTCTCAAGGATCTCCGATGCCAGCTCCTCCGCAAGGACCATGGCCAGAAACCCGGCTCCCCGATCATCATTCAGCCCTGCTATTCCGATCTTAATACGCGGGGCCGGTACCGGCCTGGTCACTTCCTCGAAGGAACTACCTTTGCCGGAGGTCTCCTCCGCCGGTGCCACACCCGCAACCGCAAGCTCCCTCTCCAGGCTCCGCATGTGGTCAGGTCCCCCGACTATCAGCCTTATCCTGTCAGCGTAAGCTTTCTTCCGTATGGCTGCCGCAGCGAAGCTGCTCCCGCTCAGGAAGGCAGGGTCTACGATTACAATATCTGGTTTTTCGTCATCGACGCTGCCGAAGGCCGTGTCCGCGGAGCGGTCGAAGGAAAAAAGGGCCGAGCCCCCGTATTTCTTTTTCAGCCTGTCGTATTTTTCTGGTCTTGTAGTTAAAATCTTTATTACCATGTTCACTCCGGATATCTTTCTCAGGCTGCGGTGCAGTATGAGTAATTGCGGTCAAATCTTTTTCATGTAAAATATATCATTATTTACATTTTATGTCAACAATTCTTTTTATAAATAGCGGCCGGCGCCTTTTCTGAATGGAAATATGCTTTTACACTTCCTTAAAAGCACCTGCCGTCTGGTAATATATCCGGATAACAAAAATATTCTTAAAGCGACTTGAGGTATTCTATTTCGTTTTTAGAAAGCTTTTTATACTGGCCCGGTTTGAGATGGCCCAGCTTCAGATTGCCGTAAGCGGTACGCCTGAGCTTTATCACTTCGTGACCGACTGCCGAGAACATTCTTCTAACCTGCCGGTTGCGGCCTTCGCCTATCCTGATCTCCACGATAGATGTTGATTCGCTCTGTTTTATGATCTCGACTTCTGCCGGCGCTGTGGGCCTTCTGTCGCCTATGTCGACGCCTTTCCTCAGCTTTTCTGCATCTGAAAGGTGCATCAGGCCTTTGACCTCTGCCAGGTACGTCTTTTTTACTTCCCCTGACGGATGCATCAGCCTGTTGGCCAGGTCGCCGTCATTGGTCAGTATGAGCAGGCCTGATGTGTTGTAATCCAGCCTTCCCACCGGATAGATCCTTTCCTTTACGTCCGGCATGAGGTCCAGTACGGTCTCCCTGCCCCTGTCATCGTTGACGGTTGTGATATATCCGACCGGCTTGTTCAGCATATAATAGACGGTTTTTTTCTCCGGTTTTATGACTCTTCCGGAAACCTCTACCACATCGCCTTCTTTCACATCCCAGCCTACCGGCGCGACCGCGCCGTTGACCTTGACGCGGCCCTGCGCTATGAGCTCGTCAGCCTTGCGGCGGGAAACGACTCCGCTGTGCGCTATATATTTATTTAATCTCATTATCTATGGACTCCCCTTCACTTATACTGCTGCCTTATCCTGACCAGCCATTCTGAAAATGCTTGCAGCCCCGACCTTATCATCTCATTTTCCCTGCCGAAACCCAGCCTGAAATGGTCGTCGTAGCCGAAGGCACTGCCCGGCACGAACATTACGCCGGCCTCGTTCTGGGCTCTTTCGCACAGCTCCTCCGACCCCATATCAAGATCGAATCTGATAAAGGCTGTCGTGCCCGCGTGGGGACGCACATAGGAAAAGCCGCGCTCACTGTCGACCCAGTCGGAAACCGTCTGCTCATTTTCGCGGCATATATCGGCATTCCTCCTGGAAAGCATGTCTCTGTTCTCGAGCGCCAGGCATGAGATCAGGTCGTCAATCTTTCCAACACTGATGATATGGTAATCCCTGTATCTGTTGATATCGTCTATGACCTCGCGCGGCCCGGCTATCCATCCCAGCCTCACGCCGGCAAGCGAAAATGTCTTTGACATGCTCCCGGTAACGACGGCTTTTTCATAAAGGTCGACGGCTGAAACGCCGAAAGGCTCTCCGTAGTAATTAAGGCCTCTGTAAGCTTCGTCGCAGAGAAGCCATGCTCCGCTCCTGGCGCATATATCGGCTATTGCCTTCAGTATCTTTTCGTCCATGACAGAGCCCGTCGGGTTGTCCGGGTTATTGATACATACAGCCCTGGTGTCAGTGCCGACAGCTTCAGCCAGCTCATCCAGATCGACCTGCCATCCGTTTTCCTCTTTAAGGTAAACGAAGCTTATATCCGCGCCTATCGAAGAAGGAAGGGAATAATGCTGCTGATAAGCCGGCACGACGCACACTACCTTATCTCCGGCAGAAATAAGGGACATCAGTACCAGGGCGTTCGCTCCTATCGCTCCGTGGGCAATGGTCACCCTGTCCGCGGAAACGCTTCCGTAAAGGCCGGCTATGAGCTCCCTCAGGCGTTCTGATCCCGTTATATCGCCGTAGTCCAGCTTTATCTTCATAATATCATCAGCGAGAGCCCCGCGTCCGCATGTCATATCAGCAAGCTCTCCGAGAGTGAGAGGCAGCGCGCATGTTTCCGACAGGTTATACCTGCAGTGAGTCTCATGCTCGTTCAGCCACATCTCTACCCCAAAATCGTCTATCTTCAAATCATTTTCCTCCAGATGGCAGCAGCTTTTTATATTTCTTCTTCTCTTCATCGGCCAGCAGGTTTTTCTCCGAAAAGACCAGCTGTTCCTTTTTGCCGCGCGTCAGCTTTTTGATGGCGGCTTCCCTGCTGAGGGCCTCTCCTCTGCCGGCGGCACGCTCATAGTAGATCAGCCTGACCGGCCTCCTCGCTCTCGTATATTTAGCTCCCCTGCCGCTGTTGTGGGTCTTTACGCGTGCCCCGACATCAGTCGTCCATCCTGTGTAAAGAGTTCCGTCCGCGCATAGGAGCATATATACGAAGCTCTCAGACTCAGTCGTCACCTTCGTTCTTTCTCTTTCTGAGCATGAGATTCCTGACCGCTTCAGGACCTTTGACACTGCCCTCTATGACCAGGTGAAGCTGCTCCGTTATAGGCATTTCCACATTAAGCTTTTTTGACAGCTGATAAGCCGCTTCTGTAGTTTGGATACCCTCTACCACCATTCCTACCTGCTTTATGGCCTCCGAAGGCTCTACACCCTGGCCGATGAGTATGCCGCAGCGCCTGTTTCTGCTGTGCATGCTGGTGCAGGTAACTATAAGGTCTCCGAGACCGGCAAGTCCCATGAAAGTGATCCTTTCTCCGCCCATCTTCTCACCCATGCGGGCCATTTCAGTAAGGCCCCTGGTCATGAGCGCCGCCTTGGCATTGTCTCCGTATCCCATTCCGTCTGAGATCCCGGCAGCCAGGGCAATTATGTTCTTGAGGGCTCCGCCCACTTCAACGCCGACTACGTCGTCGTTAGTATATACTCTCATGGACTCTGTCATAAAAAGATCCTGTATGAGCTTAGCGCATCCTTCGTCGTCAGAAGCAGCTGTGAGCGTCGTCGGCATGAGCCTTCCGACCTCCTCCGCGTGCGAAGGGCCGGACAGTACGACGAAAGGCAGGTCAGGCCTTATCTCTTTGACGATCTCGGAAACACGCTTAAGAGTTCCCAGCTCTATACCCTTGGCACAGTTTACGACTACAGTACCCGGCTTAAGATATTCCGAAGCGTTAGCGAAGGTCTCGCGGAAAGCCTGGGCAGGGACTACGAATATTACGATATCTCTGTCTCTGAGCGCGTACTCAAGGTCGCTTGTTATCTCGACATTCTCAGGGATCTTGACATCCTGCAGATACTTCCTGTTTTCTCTGGACGCGGCTGCTTCGCTCATTTTTTCGCGATTCCTGCCCCAGAGTATCACGTCGTGCCCTCCTGAAGCCAGAGAAATAGAAATAGCGGTTCCCCAGCTGCCGGCTCCTATGACGGAGACAGCACGCTCTTTCTTATCAGTTGTCATGGCCGTCCTCCTTTTCGCTATCTTTTTTCCTGTTCTTGTCTAAAAACGATATCGGTGGTTCGGTATGGTTCATTATGCGCTGCAGGTTGCCGCGATGGCGCCATATTATTATGAGGCCGACGGCTGCTCCCCAGATCGCGAAGTATGGTCCCCTCGTGATCCCGAAGAGTATGGGAACCGCCACAGCGGCTGCCACCGAACCGATGGACATGCGTTTGGACAGTAGTGCTCCCGCCGCCGCTATCACGAGCAGACAGAGCGCTATCCTCCAGTCTATGAAAAGCATTACACCGAAGCCTGTGGCTATGCCCTTGCCGCCTTTGAACTTATAGCATACTGGCCAGATGTGGCCGAGGAATACCGCTGTTCCGCAGACGTAGAGCCATATGCCGGCAGGATCGAGCAGATAGCCTATGGCTGCGCCTGCCACGCCCTTTAAAACGTCTATCAGAAGAGTTACTCCGGCAGCAGCCGGGCCTACTTCTCTGAGCGTGTTAGTCGTTCCCGGATTTCCGCTCCCGGCTTTCCTTATGTCTATCCCGTGCAGGCGTGCCACAATGGTGGCAGGAGATATATTACCAAGAAAGTAGCTTATGATCACTCCCGCGACCATAAGCGGAGTGACTGAACTAATCAATATTCTTCTCTCCCTTCTCCCTGAAGACGAATTTCACCGAAGTGCCGCTGAAATCAAACGCTTCGCGGAGCTTGTTCTCCAGATATCTAGAATATGAGAAATGCATCAGGCTGCGTTTGTTGACCTGGAAGGAGAACAGAGGCGGCTTGACGCCGACCTGGGTAACATAGTAGATCTTGAGCTGCTTGCCCTTGTCCGAAGGAGGCTGGCGCATCATCATCGCGTCTTCCATGACAGCATTGAGCTGGCCGGTCGGGACTCTGAGAGCCCTGTGTTCGGCTACTGCCCTGGCCATGACCAGAACATTGAGCAGTCTCTGACCTTTTACAGCGGAAATAAAAAGTATAGGCGCGTACGGCATATACGAGAGCTCCGCTCTCACCTTTCTCTCGAACTTGCCCATGGTATGGGAATCCTTGGTCACAAGATCCCATTTATTTACCGCTATTATGACGCCCTTGCCGGCTTCGTGAGCCATTCCACCTATCTTCTTATCCTGTTCGGTAACCCCCTCGGTCGCGTCTATCATGAGCACACAGACATCGCTTCGCTCTATAGCTGATATCGACCTTATGACGCTGTATTTCTCGATATTTTCGCTTATATTCTTTTTACGTCTGATGCCGGCAGTATCTATCAGCGTATATTTCTGGTCGTCATACTCGAAAGGCAGGTCTATAGAATCCCTCGTCGTACCGGCAATGTCGCTGACTATCACGCGCTCCTCGCCGGTAACAGCGTTTACCAGAGAAGATTTCCCTGTATTAGGACGGCCGATGACCGCTATCTTGATGTCATCCGTATCTTCGTCCTCTTCATTCTTCTCAGGGAAGCTTTCTGTTATCCTGTCGAGCAGATCTCCCAGTCCCAGCATGTTAGCGGCTGAGACCGGAAGCGGATCTCCCAGTCCCAGCTCGTAAAAATCGTAATAAGAATCCGGAAGCTTAGCTGTATCAGCTTTGTTCACTACAAGGATCACATTTTTTGATCTCTTCTGGAGCATCTCGCCTACTTCAAGGTCGGCCGAGGTAAGACCGGCTTTGCCGTCTACTATAAAGACTATGACATCAGCGGTCTCGATAGCTATATCAGCCTGCGCCCTCATCTGCGACGGTATTATCTCGTCTGAGCTGCTGTCTATGCCGCCCGTATCTATGAGCACGAACGGAATACCTCTCCACTCAGTGTCAGCGTAGATCCTGTCACGGGTCACGCCCGGAGTATCTTCCACGATAGACACCCTTCTGCCTACAAGCCTGTTGAAGAGAGTCGATTTGCCTACGTTCGGCCTCCCTACGACAGCCACTACAGGTTTACTCATTATCATCTTTCCTTTCTGTCCGCCTGTCTGCCAGGCGGACTTCAGGCACAGAGAAGGCGGCGCTATTCAGCGTCCTGCTCCGGGCCGTCGTTTTCTTCTTCCTCTTCTTTTCCTGTAAAGAGGGCTCCTTCCCTCTGGTCTTCCTCATCCCTCTCACTCATGACAGAGCCTGAGAAGAGAGCGTCGGCGAACTGGTCAGGATCGAAGGGCTGCAGATCCTCCATTGCCTCGCCTACACCTATGAATTTTACAGGTATATCAAATTTGTCGGCAAGAGTTATCACAATGCCGCCCTTGGCGGTGCCGTCCAGCTTTGTGAGCACGATTCCGGTCAGGTCAGTAACTTCACTGAACTGCTCTGCCTGTGAGATGGCATTTTTGCCTGTAGCGGCGTCGAGGACCAGCAGGGTCTCCCTCGCTGCTTCAGGATACTCGTTTGAAATGACATTGCTCATCTTTTCCAGCTCATTCATGAGGTTCTTCTTTGTCTGAAGCCTGCCTGCTGTATCGCAGATGAGCACATCTATGCCCCTGGCCTGGGCAGCGTGGCAGGCATCATAGATGACCGCCGACGGATCAGCGCCTTCGCCGTGCTTGATGACCGGCACTCCGACTCTTTCACCCCAGATCTCAAGCTGCTCGGCAGCAGCCGCCCTGAAGGTATCCGCGGCCGCGAACATTACGGTCTTTCCCTCCTGCTGCAGCCTGTACGCTATCTTTGCCATAGATGTCGTTTTTCCTGTCCCGTTGACACCTACCATGAGGATGACCAGCGGCAGATCCGGAACGAGCTCATTTCCGTACTCGTTTGTAATGATATATGAGATTATGTTCTTGATCTGCTGGAGCACGTCGTCGGCCTTCTTAAGGCCGAGCTTTTTTATATCGTCCCTTAGCTCGTTTACGATCTTTTCGGTCGTCTCCATACTGATATCTGAAAGTATGAGAGCTTCTTCAAGGTCTTCCAGCATATCCTCGCCGAAATCCGGACTCTGCTTGACGACCTCTTCTATGCGGCCCATCATATTGTCCCTGGTATGTGTAAGACCTTCTTTGAGCTTCGTGAAAAATGATTTCTTTGCCATGTTATTCTCCCTGAGACTCCTCACTGTCGGAGTCTGTAAGGCTGCCGGACATTTCGCCCGTCAGCTTCCTGAATGTAAAGCTGTCGTCGTCTGTTTTTTCGCAGGAATATATGCTTTCAGCCCCTTCCGCGGCGTCATGATCTCCTGTGATGAGAATACAGCTGACCTCAGGGTTCTCTTCCAGAGCTTTCCTGAATTTCTTCAGTCCTTCGGCCCCCAGTTCTCTGTCTATATTTTCCACAACGACCAGCGATGCCGGCAAAACGGTAAAGAGCGCCTCAGCGAGAGCGTTGAAGGCTTCAGTCCTCTCCTCGTCTGTCGAGCGGCTTATGATCCTGGCGCTCTTGGCAGTTTCCCTGATCACGATATCCGCATTGTTCTCGAGAGTATCGCTGTTGGCCGTCATTCTCATGCGTGCCTTTACGTTTGTGTTCTCGGACTTGAAACGCTTCCTGAATTCGGCATCGACGGCATCGAAGGTATTCTTGAACTGGGACATCACGCTCACCTTGAGCTTTGCGATCCTGCGCTCCAGTTCTGCTGATTCGTCTTCCGCGGCACTGCGTTTCTTTTCCAGTCTGCCCAGCTTTCCCCTGACATATTCCAGCTCCGCTATGGAGCCGATATTGACTTCTCCGAGATCAGCCAGCGTATTCCTTATACGGCCGGATTCTCTTACGCCTTCGCTGAGCACGAATACCGGAGCTTTGTTCTCCAGTGCCTCTGCATATGAGATGCCGTAAGAATCCCAGATATCCTTCTTAAGGCTTTCTGCCTCGTCCTCGGAAGATTTTTTCTTTACCTCCAGAGCGCGCTTATCCGTAACGAAATTTACGTATTCCTTTTCCAGCACATCGATATCGGACTGCAGCTTTTCTATGCTGTCTCTTGAGCCGTCTATCTCTTCCCTCAGTTTTCCGAGAGCCGTGCTCCTGTCGGTATACTTCATCTCCAGTATACGGCACTTCTGTTCCAGAGTCTCAAGCTCTCTTCTCGCCGAAGCGCGTTCTTCCTTTACTTCCTCAAGGCTTTTTTCCTTCAGCCTGATATCTTTCTCTGCCCTGGCTATATTGTCTTTTATACGGGCGTAGGAGGAATCGTTAGCGGCCATCAGGCTCTCCAGCTCTGAGGATTCAGCCCCGAGTTCTTCTCTCTCATGCTTGAGATCTTTTATCTCAGCTCTGAGCGATTCTATCTCTTTATATTTTTCCGCCGACCTCTTTTCAAGCTGCCTGAGCTCCATCGCAGCGTTTTCCTTTTTTGTCTCCAGATCCCTTGCAGTGCTGCTCCTCGAAGCCAGTTCGCTCTCAGTCCTCTTAAGCTCGGCATTCAGCGAAGAAATATTCTTCTTTATGGCATTGAGCCTGCTCCCTGTTATCTCAGCTTTAGCCGCTATCGTATTGATGTCGCTTTCATATTCCCTGATGCTGCTGTCTATGGATCTTACTCTTTCCTCGAGTATTTCGCGTTCCTCCAGGGCTCTCTGATACTCGGAATCCGCAGAATTGTAATCTTTTTCAAGCGTATGGAGCATGGATTCGGATTCGTAGAGGCGGTTTTTGCGCTCGAAGATACCATTGTCCGTATCCTTAGGCGAACCTCCTTCGAGTACTTTATCCTCATTGAGGATCTCGTGGTCAAGGGTGACGATCCTTACGCCCTCAGCGTTTCCGGCAGCTTCCGCGTATTTCATGTTCTTGAATATGACCGTACTGCCCAGCATGAAATCGAATGCCTTCGAATACGCGGCATCGAAATCTATGAAATCAAGAGCCCTGCCCAGGCAGCCGTCAGCTGACAGTATCTCTTCAGGGATGACCGCAGGCTGTACCTGGATATCCTTTACCGGCAGGAACACAAGCCTTCCGGCATTCTTGGACTTGAGGAACATCGCGGCTTCCTTAGCGCACTGCATGTCCTCGCAGATGATATATTCCATCTTATCTCCAAGAGCCCTTTCTATCGCCGATTCATAGCCTCTGGCGACAGTTATCAGTTCTCCGGCCGCGCCGTAGATGCCGCGGATAGAGGCCGATGTGAGCAGAGCTCTCGCCGACTCGCTGTACCCTTCGTAATTTTTATCCAGATCACGGAGTACCCTGCAGCGGGTCTCCTCTTCATTCATGAGCTTGAAGGCCTGCTCCCTTTTAGAGGCCAGCTTCCCGATCCTCTCTATATGCGCCTCCAGTTCAGCTTCCGCGGTCCCGCGGCGTGTCACGAGCTGTTCTTTCTTTGCTTCCAGCGAATCCTTTGTGCGCAGGTCAGACTTATAGAGGGCTTCGTCAGGAACCTCGTCCTCCCTGGCTTCTATCAGATTGAGCAGCTCGTCATAGCGTTCCTGGATTATCTTTTCGATCTTTAAAGCCCCGTCACACTCAGCCTCGGCTGACGCCAGGTCCCTGTGTCTTATGCTGATGCGGGACTGTATCTCGTCATACTCGCTTTCCTTTGTTGAAAGCTCGGATCTGCGCTTCCTGAGCGACTCTGCAGACTGCTCCCTTTTCTTTCTGTTATTGGTCAGGTTATGTGAGATCTCGGCACCCTTTTTCTCAAATTCCTTAAGGCGTTCTCTCTCGTCGTCGGCTCTGGCTTTAAGGTCCACGCGGTCTGCGTTTATGACATCTATGTTCTCTGTTATGGTATCTATATTGCCCTGTGCCACATCTATAGCAGCCTTGGTATCATTTATATCGCTCATAAAACCCATGGAATTGTCACGGTTTTTGAGGTCCTCGGCATCCAGCTCCTTAACGCGCTTCTTTTTCTCAAGTACTGAATTTCCAGCCTTATCGCGCTCCGACTCGTTCGCCGCGATGCGTTCCTCCAGTTCCTTGATCTGGATATCATCCAGATAGATGCTGCGTTCGCACTGCTCTATCTTCCTTAAGACTATATTTATCTCATTGGTCCTGAGCTCTTCATTGAGTTTTTTATAATCCTTAGCCCTGATAGCCTCGTCCTGGAGGTATTTCTTCTTTTCCGTATATTCCTCAAGAAAAGACCTGATCTCCTTTAACTCTGTTTTTTTAGCTTCCAGCTCCTTTTCAGCATCGACAAGCTCTTTCCTGAGCTCAGTCACCCCGGCAGCCTGTTCTATCATGAATGCCAGGCTCCCATATCTGGAAGTCACGATGTCGGTAACAGAGTTGTGATCGAGCACGGAATATCCGTAAATACCCGCACCGTCGACCGCTTCGCGGACCTTGTCGCATCCGCATTCTTCTCCGTAAATATAAAAAGAGCTCCTGCCGTCAGGATACATGCGGCGTGAAACAAGGACCGGCTCTCCGTCGGCTCCGCCGACAGTCAGGGAAACCTCAGCGGAAGAAGCATGTGCCCTTATACCGTTTCCCTGGAAGATTATGTCCCTTATACTCTTTATGCTGTTGGAAGGCCTGTCTGTTAAAAAACACAGGGCGGCCGCTATATCAGAAGCAGCTTCCTCCGCGCCTTCGCCTGTGCCTTCTACTACCGCGAATCCGTCAGAAAGGTCTATGCTGACCTGATCAGCGAAAGAACGGAATCCGCTCATCGTCAGTTTATTTACTGTTTTTCTGCTCATATATTACCTCTGCCAGTTCAATCAGCGGTACTGCTGTCCGCAGCCTCGCGGAGCGCCATTCTGGCAGCGTGCTGCTCCGCCTGCTTCTTCGATTTTCCGGTTCCTCTGCCTAAGATCCTGCCCGCGTTTTTAACCACCGCTTCAAAAGTCTTATCATGATCGGGACCGGATTCTCCTGTTATCACATATTCCAGCTGAGATTTGCCGCCGGCGTTCAGCAGCTCCTGAAGCCTCGACTTATAGTCCCTGCTCAGCCTTCCCTTGAGAGCATCCTCTATCACATCCTCGAAGAGTCTCAGTATGACATCCCTTACAGCGGAATATCCTCCGTCAAGAAAAACAGCGCCGAATACCGCCTCCAGGGCATCGGCTTCGAAGGCCTTGTGCCCCAGTGTTCTGGCATTGGTCTTCTCTCCGTTGCCCAGCAGGACGTATCCGGCAAGCCCTATCTCCTCCGCTTTTCGGATGAGGGATCCTTCGCATACGATGCTGGCCCTGAGCTTGCTCAGAGTGCCTTCCTCTTGTTCTTTTTCAATGAAGTAAAGCTTTTCCGCTATCACCGCGTCGAAGAAAGCATCTCCGAGAAACTCAAGTCTTTCGTTGTTGTCTTTATAGCTCAGCCCGTGCTCGTGGGCGTAAGAGCTGTGAACGAGGGCGTTCTCAAGCAGATCTCTGTTTCTGAACCGGTATCCGAGCTTTTCACTCAGATCCCCAAGATTCCTGCTCAATTACTTTTCCTCTCCTTTTCCTTCTTCAGGCTGGTCTTCGCCGCCAGCCTTTTTCTGTTCGTATCTTGCCACGTTCTGGTCTATGATGTCTACTACATTTTCCTCGACATAAGCCCTGCCCTTTATGATAGCGTTCTTCACCGCGTTGGCTTTCGACGAGCCGTGCATCTTGAGGACCGCGCCTTTAATGCCAAGCAGAGGAGCAGCTCCGTATTCCGAATAGTCCATAAGCTTTTTAAGCTCTTTGAGCCTGCCCATAAGCGCGACCGCGCTCATCTTTGTGATAAAGCTGGACTTGAACATATCCGTCAGCAGAGCTACATAACGCTGTGCCATGCCTTCTGTGAGCTTTAGGATATTGTTTCCTGTAAATCCGTCGCATACGAATACGTCGCACGGATGGAAAGGAATATCCCTGGCTTCCACATTTCCGCAGAAATTAAGGCTGCTCTCTTTGAGCTGCTGGTATGTTTCCTTTAATACAGGAGTTCCCTTATGCTCCTCTGTACCTATATTGACCAGGCCTACAGAAGGATTTTCCACGCCCAGAACCTTTTCCATATAGATGCTTCCCATAGCGGCGAACTGCAGAAGCTGGGACGGCTTGCATTCGGCATTGGCACCCGCGTCTACCAGGAAAGTAGGCGTTCCGTCAGCCTGTGGATAGACAGTACCGATAGCCGGACGTTCTATTCCTTTTATCCTTCCCAGGATAAAAAGCGAACCGGCCATAAGAGCGCCGGTATTTCCGCCAGAGATCACTGCGTCGCAGATACCTTCACGTACAAGTGATATTGCCTTGACCATAGAGGAGTCCTTCTTCGTACGTACAGCTTTAACCGGCTGGTCTTCACCTGTCACCACCTGGGTCGCGTTAACGATCTTGATATTGCCCGGAACAGAAATATCCTTTTTAAGTTCTTTCCTGATAGCGTCTTCCATACCGACGATATATATATCGTCGTCTATGATCTTAGCTGCTTCCACGCAACCCTTTACAATTTCCTGAGGGGCATTGTCACCGCCCATTCCGTCAATAGCTATTTTCATTTTGAAAAAGTCCTCCTGTATTTTGGTCCCTCCTGCTGAACAAAGGACGTTCAGTATCCCCTGCCGTCAGGACCGTATCCTCTCTGATCCCCATCAGCGCCAGGTAAAGGCGTATCGTTTTTTTCCAGGGCGCTGACCCTTTTGTATGCCGCGTAATATAGAAAAACGAGAAATACTAAGAATATCGCGCTGAAAAGCGTACTGTCCTGAGAAGCGCAGAAATCGTAGATGCCATGGATCACTACTGGAACAAGTATGCTCCTCGCCGTCATCATAGAAGCAGCGCTTTTATTGCCGTACGCTGAATACTGCTTAGCCGCGCCGTAGTAGCATCCCATAAAGACACCGCACACCGCGTGCAGCACTATAGCTGTAAAAGCTCTTATAACAGCCGTCCTCATTCCGTAGATGCCCGCGTACATGATATTTTCCACGAGAGCGAAGCCCAGTGAGGCTGTGACACAGTACACCACTCCGTCAAAAGTGTAATCAAAAGCCGGATCCTTCCAGGTCATGAGCCTGGCCGCGCCGTACTTGCAGAGTTCTTCGACTATTGCCACAACTATGAAGTAATGTATCAGGTCTGATGCCAGCTGCGACAGATAAGGACCCGAATAGAGAACGGTAAGAGCGCTCTCCAGCAGTGAAGCTATGACTGTGACAGCTCCGCCCGCTATGAGCAGCTTTATTATCAGCCCTATCGGCTCATGCTCCACAGCGTCCATTTGATATATCCTGTAGATCAGGAACAGGGGAGGCAGTGCTGCCGCCAGCAGAAGTACGTCACTCATCTATCTCCTCCTGATCCCGGGATTTCTGCCCGATTTCTTTTTCTTCCTTACTGAAAACCCGAAATGGCCTATATAGCTTCCGAGCCCGAAATATCCGCCGTGGCAGTATACCAGCGGTCTGGTCTTCTCCAGCATGAGCCTGCCTGACCTGTCCACATATTTCTCGTCCACAGAGACACCGATCACCTCGCCTATCATCATGTCGTGGCTGCCCAGCGGCGTGATGCTGGCCAGTCTGCATTCTATCGAAACCGGCGACTCAGCTATAGACGGAGCCTTCACGTGTTTCGAAGGAATGGCAGTAAGGCCGCATTCAGCAAATTTATCAGTATCCCTTCCTGATTTGACGCCGCAGTAATCCGCGGCTTTCGACAGCTCCGCTGTCGTCAGGTTTATCACGAACTCTCCTGTATCCTTTATGATATCGTGCGAATATCTGCCCGGGCGGACCGATATATAGACCATGGCCGGATCGGAGCACACGGTTCCGGTCCAGGCTACGGTCAGCACGTTCTTCCTGCCCTTCCTGTCAGCGCAGCTGACGAGGACGGCAGGAAGAGGATACAGCATATTTCCGGGTCTCCAGTATTCCCTTCCGTTTTTTTTCTCTTTGCGCGGAGCGCCTTTGTGAGCGGAGCTCACGCTTTTTTTATCATTCATATATTAATTAATGTCTGTTTATCTTTCCGATATCGTTTCTGTAGTACATGCCTTCGAAGCTGATGTGCTTGACATTCTCGAACGCTCTGGCCCTCGCCTCGTCGTTTGTCGCGCCTGTGGCAGTGACACCGAGGACACGTCCGCCGTTGGTAACGATCTGGCCGTCCTTGAGAGCTGTGCCTGCGTGGAATACCACGATATCGTCGTCTACATCATCGAGTCCTGTGATGACCTTGCCTTTCTCGTAGCTTCCCGGATAGCCGCCGCTGGCGAGAACTACGCATACCGCCCTGCGGTCGCTCCACTTTATATCGATATCTGACAGTGTGCCGTTGACGCAGGCTTCGAAGATCTCCTCCAGGTCGGAATCCAGTCTCATGAGCACAGACTGTGTCTCAGGATCGCCGAATCTGTTGTTGAATTCTATTACCTTAGGGCCGTCTTCGCTCAGCATGAGGCCGATGAAGAGGACTCCGTGGAAATCGAGTCCGTCCTCGATGAAGCCATTGATGGTCGGGTCGAGGATCTGCTCCCTTATCTGTTTCTCGAGCTCAGGGTTGAAGAGCAGGCTCGGCGAATATGATCCCATGCCGCCTGTGTTAGGACCCTTGTCGTCGTCATAAATGCGCTTGTAGTCCTGGGCGGATTCCATAGGCACGATAGTCTTGCCGTCTACGAAGCAGAGCATTGAAGCTTCAACGCCCTTGAGGCATTCTTCTACTATCACTTTGTCCGCGGCTTTGCCGAACTTGTGGACCTCCATCATCTCGTGGATAGCTTCTTCAGCTTCCTCGGCGTTTTCAGCGAGGACTACGCCCTTGCCGGCTGCCAGTCCGTCCGCTTTGAGTACCATAGGATATCCGTAGATTCCTATGTCCTTTCTGAGGGACTCAGCGTCAGTATACTCCTTGTATTTCGCTGTCGGGATGTTGTGACGCGCCAGGAAGCTCTTTGTGAAGGCTTTGCTGCCTTCGAGCCTGGAACAGCTCTTGTCTGGTCCGAAAACATCGACTCCAGCTTCGTTGAGCAGGTCTGTGATTCCCATAGAAAGCGGAACTTCAGGTCCGATAACTGCCATGTCTATCTTCTTCTCTACGCAGAAATTCCTGATCCCTTCCAGGTCTTCAGCGCCGATAGGTACGCACTCAGCCTGTTCGCCTATGCCGGGATTGCCGGGAGCGCAGAAGAGTTTTCCTACTCTGTGGCTCTGAGCCAGCTTCCAGACGATGGCATGCTCCCTGCCGCCTCCGCCTACTACCAGGATCCTTCTGCCCAGCTTCTTCTCCGCGAACATGCGGACTGCTTCAGGCAGGATCTTGTGTTCGACCTCGAGTATCCTTGCCTGAAGATCTTCAGGGCTGTCGCCTTCGAGTACAGGAACTTTTTTCTGCATGATGATCTTTCCTGTATCGA
The DNA here is from genome assembly GCA_028724585.1 of Bacillota bacterium. GTDB lineage: Bacteria > Bacillota > Clostridia > Peptostreptococcales > Anaerovoracaceae > RUG708. The sequence goes on from JAQYCQ010000028.1 coordinate 43,466, forward strand.
CTCCCTCGTCCACGAAGTGGACGGTAGCGCCGGACTCTTTTTCGCCGCCTTTGAGCACTGCTTCGTGTACTCTGATCCCGTAGAAGCCCTTGCCGCAGTACTTAGGAATGAGCGAAGGATGGATATTTATGATCCTGTTCCTGTAGCTCCTGATTATCTTAGGCTGTACAACGCTGATATAGCCGGCGAGTACGACCAGGTCTGTGTCAGCCGCGTCTAAAGCTTCAAGTATGGCATCGGTGCGATCGTCCATATCAGGATAATTGTTCTTTCCGATGTATGTTCCCGGAATCCCGTGTTTTTTAGCCCTTTCGAGAGCGTAAGCGTCTTCTTTGCTGGCGATCAGCTGAACTATCTTGGCGTCAGGTATGAAACCGTTTTCTACATTGTCTATGATGGACTGGAAATCTGTGCCGCCGCCGGACGCAAGTACTGAAATATTAATCATTTATGCCACCTATACTGATTCAACGATATTTACAGCCTGTCCCTTGTCGGACTTTACGATCTTGCCGATCACTGAAGGGAATTCTCCACTTTCAGCGAGGACGCTCATAACGCCCGGAACATCGTTCTGGTCCACTACGAACATCATGCCGATGCCCATGTTGAATGTGGAGAACATCTCCTTCGTTTCGATGCCGCCCTTTTCCTGGATGTAATCGAAGACAGGGAGGATCTCCCATGTGCCCTTTACGATCTCAGCGCAGAGACCGTCAGGGATGATCCTTGGAATATTCTCATAGAATCCGCCACCTGTGATGTGCACTACTCCGTGTACGTCGTATTTGCTGAACACAGCCTTGGCAGGCTTTACATAGATGCGTGTAGGCTCGAGAAGAGCTTCCCCGAGAGTCCTTCCCAGCTCGTCTACATAGTCATGTACATCCATGTTCTCCTTATCGAAGAATATCTTCCTTACCAGTGAATAGCCGTTGCTGTGGATGCCGCTTGAAGGAAGTCCGATGATGACATCTCCTTCGCTTACCTTGCTGCCGTCTATGATCTTCTTCTTGTCGACGAGACCGACCGCGAATCCTGCCATATCATACTCGTTATCTCCATAGAAGGAAGGCATTTCAGCTGTCTCTCCGCCTACCAGAGAGCAGTCTCCGAGAATGCAGCCGTCTGCGATGCCCTTTACTATGTCAGCGATCTTCTCCGCCTTTACTCTGCCTGTAGCGATATAGTCGAGAAAGAACATAGGCGAAGCTCCCTGGCATACGATATCGTTTACGCACATAGCTACGCAGTCTCTGCCGACTGTGTCATGCTTATCGAGCATAAAAGCTATCTTGAGCTTTGTGCCTACGCCGTCAGTGCCGGCAACGAGGACTGGATCTTCTATACCCTTGAGGTCAGGGCTGTAAAGGCTTCCGAAGCTGCCGAGTCCTGTGAGGACATTATCAGTGAAGGTGCGCTTTACGTGCTCCTTCATCAGCTCTACCGCGCGTCCGCCTTCTTTTGTGTCAACACCGGCGTCTTTATATGTTAAATTTGCCATTTTCGATTTTTTCTCCTTAAATACGAATTAACTCCATCTATTGGTTTAGCTGCCGCTCTACTCTTCGGTATGAGGGTCGTCATATTCGCCGACCATGCGGTCGTCGTGGAACAGCTTGTTTGTCTTGTAGTTCTGGTCTGTGAGCTCTACCGGATAATCTCCTGTGAAGCATGCTGTGCAGACCCCGTCTCCCTTGCCTATGCAGGCTTTGAGGCCTTCTACAGGCAGGAACTTAAGGGAATCTACTCCGATATGCTCCCTCATTTCCTCTACGGTCTTGTTTGCTGCCATGAGCTTGTCCCTGTCAGGGGTATCGATACCCATATAGCACGGATATGCTACAGGAGGCGAACTTATGCGCATGTGTATCTCTTTTACGCCGGCTTTCCTAAGCATCTTGGCTATCTTTACACTGGTAGTACCGCGGACGATGGAATCGTCTATCATCACTATCCTCTTGCCCTCGATATTCTCCTTGAGGACATTAAGCTTCATCATTACCGAAAGCTCTCTCATCTCCTGTGTCGGCTGTATGAACGTACGTCCTACGTACCTGTTCTTTACGAATCCTTCGCCGAACGGGATACCTGATTCTTCGGCATAGCCGATGGCTGCAACTGTTCCCGAGTCAGGAACAGCGATGACCAGATCAGCGTCTGTATCGTCCTTATCTTCGCGTGCGAGTATCCTTCCCGCTTCACGCCTTGACTCGTATACGCCTACACCGTCTATATGGCTGTCTGTCCTGGCAAAATATACATACTCGAAGGAACACATCCTGTCCTCTTCAGGGCCGTACATTATGCTCTTCATCTCGCCGTCCTCGAAGACGACCATCTCGCCGGGCTTTACGTCACGGACAAATTCCGCTCCCTGAAGCGCGAACACGCAGCTTTCTGAAGCGAGCACCCAGCCGTTCTCCGTCTTTCCTATGCAAAGCGGACGGATGCCGTGAGGATCCCTTACTCCTATCAGTTTATTTCCAATAGTCATTACGAGCGCGAAGCCGCCCTTTGCTATCCGGCAGGTCTTCTGGACAGCTTCCTCTACAGAACCGTTTCTCAGGTTTCTGGCAATGAGCGCCGCTATTACTTCAGTATCGATATCTGTCTGAAAGATATATCCTTCATCTTCCATCTGGTTTCTCAGAGCTACAGCGTTAACGAGATTTCCGTTATGGGCCAGCGCCAGAGAGCCGAACTTGGAATATACCACTATAGGCTGGGCGTTGATCACCCTGCTGCCTCCGGCCGTCGAATACCTGACATGGCCTATGCCGATGTCTCCCGGCAGCTTTGACATTATCTCGTCGTCGAAGACCTCCTGCACCAGTCCCATTTCCTTGTAGCAGTTGATATTGCCGTACATATTGGATGCTATGCCAGCGCTCTCCTGACCTCTGTGCTGCAGTGAATGAAGACCGAAATAGATATCCTTCGCAACATTCTTCTGGCCCGGTGACATGATGCCGACTACTCCGCATTCATCGTGAAATTTGTCGTCGTCGAGCATATCTCTGATCCATTCTTTATTTTCCATATCCGTTTTTCTTTCCTCTCCCGGAATAAAAGTGCCTTTATTTATTTCCGTCAAGTACAGCATCAGGCTATTTAGCCTGCATCTCCTGATCGTCAGCGATGACGGAATCAGCCATTTCCTTTCTGTAGACCTTCATCTTTTCCGCGAGCTCAGGATATTTGAGCGAAAGCATCTGAACAGCGAGGATCCCGGCATTCTCCGCTCCGTTGATAGCAACTGTGGCTACAGGAATACCTTTAGGCATCTGTACTGTAGAAAGCAGAGAATCGAGTCCATCGAGAGTCGATGATTTTATAGGCAGTCCGATAACAGGCACTGTCGTGTATGACGCTAAAACACCGCCCAGGTGCGCTGCTTTCCCTGCAGCCGAAATGATCACTTCTATACCGTTCTCTTCTGCCTCGGAAGCGAATTTCTGAGCGGCGAGCGGCGTCCTGTGAGCCGAGATAACGCGTGTTACGTACTCAACGCCGAATTTTTTCAGCATTCCTTCGGTTTTTTCAACAACAGGATAATCTGACTTGGATCCCATTACAATTCCGACTTTCATTAGTATGCCTGTCCTTTCAACAACTGAAAATGTAATTTATCAAAAAGCAAACCAACGATGACGGCCTGAAGCGGCCGCCACCGCGAAGATTTTTATCTAAAATATGCAGTGCCCGATTCGAAGAGCTTCTGGTCTCTTTCGCCCGGAACATTCTTATACAGATTTCTGCCTATACGCTCTGAGTGGCCCATCTTTCCGAATACCCTGCCGTCAGGCGAGAAGATTCCCTCGATAGCCTGAACAGAGTTGTTAGGATTATACGCCGTGAGCGAAGTCGGCTCGCCGTCAGGATCTACGTACTGGGTAGCTATCTGGCCGTTTGCCGCCAGCTGAGCCACCAGCTTCTCGTCAGCGATGAATCTGCCTTCTCCGTGTGATACAGGGATCAGGTGGAGATCGCCTACATTTACGCCTGCCATCCATGGTGAGTGGACTGACGCGACCCTGGTGCGGACGAGGCAGGAAGCGTGCCTGCCGATAGTATTATATGTCAGTGTAGGACTGTCGTCCTTCATCTCTGTGATCTTTCCGTAAGGAACGAGACCCAGCTTGACCAGAGCCTGGAAACCATTGCAGATTCCGAGGATGAGGCCGTCCCTGTTGTCGAGCAGGTTCATCACAGCATCGCTTACCGCAGGATTTCTGAACACCGCGGTGATGAACTTGGCCGAGCCGTCAGGCTCGTCTCCGCCTGAGAATCCGCCCGGGATCATGATGATCTGGCTGTTGTTGATATTCTTGACCATCTGCTCAATAGACAGATCGAGGCTGTCCTGAGTCAGATTGGTTATATTCTGTACGATAGGGAAAGCTCCGGCTCTCTCGAACGCCCTGGCGCTGTCAACTTCGCAGTTTGTTCCAGGGAAAGCAGGAATGAATACTCTCGGCTTCGCTATCGTGCCCGGATAAACAGTATTGAATACCGGCTCGTGCTTTGATCTGCCCGGCGTGCGCTCCGCGCACTCGAACTTAGTGATCTCAGCGTCATCGTGAGGCGCCTCTGTCGGGAATACTGACTCAAGCGGAGCAGTCCATCTCTTAACTATCTCATCGAGGCTGAATGTCTGTCCCTCTGCCTTAATGGACTTCTCTTCTGTCGTCCTGCCCGCGAGGATATAAGGTACGTCTCCGAAGAGAGAGTCCAGGTCTTCGCTTCCGTCTATCTCGAGCAGGATGCCGCCGCAGTCGATGCTCCTGAGAGCTTCAGCTGACGAACCGCTCAGATCAGCTCCGATCATATTTCCTGCAGCCATCTTTACAGCCGTTACGAATACACCGCCTGTTTCGATAATGTCAGCTGCCAGGATTTTACCGGCGGAAGTGAGTTCCATGATCTTAGCCATGTTCCTCCTGTACTGCTCGAAGTTTACGATATTATCTTCGTCGTGTCCGGCTGTAACATGTACGATATAGCTTCCTGCCTTCTTAAATTCTGTCGAGAGAACGTTCCCAGTCTTATCCGCGGTTACCGCGAACGAAATGAGTGTAGGCGGAACATCTATGTGCTCGAATGTCCCTGACATGGAGTCCTTGCCGCCGATAGAAGGGATCTTCAGCTCAGCCTGAGCCAGTACTCCTCCGAGCAGGGCTTCGAACGGGAGCGACCATCTTTCCGGATCCCTGCCCAGCTTCTCGAAATACTCCTGAAAAGAGAGTCTTGCCTTTCTGTAGTCTCCGCCCATAGCGACGATCCTTGTAGTACTGTCAACTACAGAATTTATAGCGCCATGGAACGGGCTGGCCTTAGCGACAGCAGGATTGAATCCGTAAGTCATGAGCGTGCACGTATCTGTGTCTCCGTGAAGTACAGGGAGCTTTGCCGACATGCCGGCAGCAGGAGACAGCTGGTACTTCCCGCCCAGAGGCATGAGTACGGAGCCTGCTCCGATAGTGCTGTCGAACCTCTCTGTCAGACCCTTCTGGCTGGCGCAGTTCAGGTCGTCCAGCATAGACATAAGATCTGTATCTGTATCGTGATAGAGCTTCTGGTAGTCAGTGCTGTCCTTTACCTTTACCGCCATGCTCTGCTTTATACCGTTAGTGTCGAGGAACTTTCTCGGCAGATTGAAGATGCACTTGTCTCTCCAGTACATCCTTACATAGCCTGTATCTGTAACGTTGGCAACGACTACAGCTTCCAGATTTTCCTTAGCCGCAGCTTCGATGAACATATCAGCATCAGCCGCTTCAACTACTACAGCCATTCTTTCCTGTGACTCAGAGATAGCCAGCTCTGTACCGTCGAGTCCCTCGTATTTCTTAGGAACCTTGTCCAGGAATATCTCAAGGCTGTCAGCCAGCTCGCCTACGGCTACAGAAACGCCACCGGCGCCGAAGTCGTTGCAGCGCTTGATCAGAGTCGAGATTTCTTTTCTCCTGAACAGCCTCTGCAGGTTCCTCTCTACAGGAGGATTACCTTTCTGTACTTCAGCTCCCGAAGTGAGCACTGATTTTTCCGTATGCTTCTTGGAAGATCCAGTAGCTCCGCCGATTCCGTCACGGCCTGTCCTTCCGCCGACCAGGATGACTACGTCGCCCGGCTCAGGTCTCTTCCTTATGACATGGTCTGCCGGAGCAGCACCGATAACAGCGCCGACTTCCATTCTCTTTGCTATATATCCTTCGTCATAAACCTCAGCTACCTTGCCTGTAGCTATACCGATCTGGTTGCCGTAAGCGCTGTAGCCGTGGGCCGCTTCTGTAGTGATCTTTCTCTGAGGGAGCTTGCCCTTGAGTGTATCCTTGATGTTTGTCCTCGGATCGCCGGCACCCGTCACTCTCATAGCCTGGTATACGTATACCCTGCCCGAAAGAGGGTCTCTGATGGCTCCGCCCAGGCATGTAGCCGCGCCGCCGTAAGGCTCTATCTCAGTCGGATGGTTGTGAGTCTCGTTCTTGAACATTACCAGCCAGTTCTCAGGCTGTCCGTTCACATCGGCGGTCACCTTGATGCTGCAGGCGTTTATCTCCTCTGATTCGTCCAGATCGTCAGCCAGTCCCAGCTTCTTAATATACTTGGTGCCGATGGTGCCCATGTCCATGAGCGTGATGTCTCTTTTTTCTTCAGCATCTCCGTATACTTCCTTCCTGATCTGGAGGTATCTCTCGAATGCCTTTTTTATGATCTCAGAATATCTGCCGCCCTCAAATCCTACGTTTGTCAGTTTAGTGGCGAAAGTAGTGTGTCTGCAGTGGTCAGACCAATATGTGTCTATTACCTTGAGCTCGGTGAGCGTCGGCTCCCTGTGCTCTTCAGCGTTATAATAGTCCCTTACAAAAATGAGGTCTTCGTCGCTCATGGCGAAATCCATGCGCATCCTGTAGTCTATGATCTCCTGATCAGACATGTTCATGAAGCCCTCTATCTCGGCTACGTCAGCCGGAACCTCTGTTTCGCTCTTAAGTGTCTCAGGCTTCTCCATGGAAGCTTCCCTTGAATCTACCGGGTTTATGAAATAGTGCTTTACTTCATCTCCCTGTTCTTCTGTGATATCTCCGTAAAGGAGCACGATCTTAGCAGTCTTGACGTCAGGCTTCTGCGCTACGCTTATGAGCTGTATACACTGTGCCGCCGAATCCGACCTCTGGTCGTACTGTCCAGGCAGGAATTCCGACGCGAAGCTGTAGTCCGCGTCTGAGATATCCACGTTCTCCTCGTAGATCATATCTACCGCAGGCTCCGCGAACACCTCGGTTTTTACTTCTTCATACAGGGCGTCGTCTATGCCGTCAATGTCATAACGGTTGAGTATCCTTACCGACCTGATGCCGCTGATGCCCAGGTTATCTTTAATGTCAGCGCAGAGTCCCTGTGCCTCTACGTCAAAGCCTTTCTTTTTTTCGACAAATATTCTTCTTACCATCCGTTTCCTCCTAAAACGTATATGGAATATAATGGAATTTAGCGTTCAATCCGCGCTTTTCCAAATTAATTTCAGTATATCAGTTTTGCCTTTTATATTCAACGCCGGCAGGCCTATCACACATGTACAAAAATCAATATTATTTTACAAAAAGTAAAAACCAACCACGCGTCAAACGCGTGGTTTTTCTCTAGCGGGCATAGCCCTTAATCCGCGCGGAACGCGTTGAACGCGTAAACGCAGTCTGCCAACCGCGTATTATTAGCGTTACTTCTTCTTTCTGCGTTTGTAATGAT
>JAQYCQ010000029.1 GCA_028724585.1 Bacillota bacterium
TAAAGACCCATATGCTTTCTCCTTATTAGTATTGTTTGCAGTTGGCAGACCGCAATTACAATACTAATCTTGGAGGAACTTATGGTCAAATGCATAGCATTCACTGAACCCTGCGTCGAACGCAGGGTTTTCTTTATACAATAGCGCGGCGGCCGAATGCCGCCGCTTTTGTGAGCGGAGCTCACGCAGGGATAGTGTTCACAGTTTTGTTTACATGTATATGTATGTTCACATTATTGTTAACACATACTGTTCTACTGGGATCATTACATTTCAATATTATACTTTTTCAGCTTCCTGTATAGAAGTGTCCTCGATATCTTAAGCGCCCTTGCTGCTTCTGACTTATTGTTGCCGCATTTGTTCAGCGCTTCTATGATAGTCTGCTTTTCTATCTCGTGCTTTACGTCGCTGAGGGATACGCTCTCCGTATATTTATCAGCCTCCGGCACTCTTTTTTCCGTGGTCAGCTCCTGACCCAGCTCGTTTTCCTGATCGCCGAACTTGATGAAATCCTCGAGTTTCAGAGTATCGTCGCGGCATACGACCATCGCGCGTTCCACGTTGTTCTGAAGCTCACGGATATTTCCGGGCCACTTTCTGGACTTAAGGTAGTTAAGCGCTTCGTTTGTGATACCGCTTACGTTTCGTTCAAGCTCTGCATTATAGCGTTCTATGAATGAAGAGGTAAGAATTTCTATGTCTTCCTGCCTGGCTCTGAGCGGCGGTATAGTTATATGTATGATATTGAGCCTGTAGTAAAGGTCCTGGCGGAATTCTCCCGTCCTTACAAGTGAGGACAACGGTTTATTGGAAGCCGCTATGATCCTCGCGTCAACCGGAATGCTTTCGTTGCCTCCCACCCTTTCTATCTCGTGCTCCTGAAGAACTCTCAGCAGCTTAGGCTGCATAGTTATGTTCATGGCGTTTATCTCGTCCAGGAACAGGCTTCCATGGTCAGCAGCCTCGAACTTACCTATTCTTCCTCCTTTAAGTCCTCCGGTAAAGCTTCCTTCTTCATATCCGAAGAACTCCGATTCCATGAGGTTTTCCGGAATGGCTGAACAGTTGACTCTTATAAATGGAAAGGAATTGCGGCTGCTGAGGTTGTGGATAGCGTGCGCCACCAGTTCTTTTCCTGTTCCTGTTTCTCCTTCGATAAGGCATACCGCGTTTGTCTCGGCAGCGAGGATTATCTGTTCCTTAAGCCTCTCTGTCGCCCCGCTTATCCCGAGAATGCTGTCTATAGTATATTTGCCTGTCAATGCAGGATTGGATGCGGTCTTGCCTTCTTTTTCCCGTATCTTGGAAAATTTCAGCACGAATGACGCTGCCTCGCCCATATTTTCGAATATGGACTCGGCGAGACATCCGCATATCTCTCCATCTTCCCTTCTGACAGGCCTGTATTTAGTAAATGCCGTGTATTCCCTTCCTTTGTATGTCCTGTAATACATGACACCGGATATATCCTTTTTTGTCTTCATGGCCTTCATAGCCTCGGAACCGCTGAGGATGTCTGTTATCTTAGCCCCTACTGCTTCTTCCGATGGAATGCCTGTCTTGTCAACCCATTCCTGGTTTACATACCTGTAGATGCCGCGTTTGTCGATATATGCTACAATACCCGCCTGGCCCAGCATCTCGTCAGATGTCACATTTTCACTGGTGATCTCGCTGACTGATATACGTCTTTCAGGTTTATCCACTGCGATCTCTCCTTTCCCGATAAGTAGTGTAAATATATTGTAACATATTTGACGGCTGTTTACACAAATATATGTTTTCTTATGTTTACATCAAAAAGGACGACACGCATTTTCGCGCACCGTCCTTTTATATAGAAAAATTTATAGGAACTGCTTTTGCTTATATTCCATATAGCCAGGCTGATCTTTATGCCTTATTTCATCAGCTCGCTGACATGCTTTGAGAAAGCAACAGGATCTTCGACCGGAAGTCCTTCGATGATAAGCGACTGATCGTAGAGCAGCGAAGTGTAAACTCTGAGCTTGTCATCATCTCCGGCTTCGAATGTCTTCTTGAGAGCTTCGAATACAGGATGCGAAGCGTTGATCTCGAGGATCCTCTCCGACTTAACCTTGTCCTTTACAGGCATTGAGTTCATCACTTTTTCCATCTCCAGCGAGATATCGCCTTCGACGGTCAGGCATACCGGATTGCTCTTAAGTCTGTTGGAGATCCTGACATCCTTTACGCGGTCGCCGAGCATATCACGCATCTTGTCGAGCATGCCTCTGCTCTCTTCTTCCTTCTGAGTGAGCTCTTCCTTCTCCGCCTCGGATTCCTCGATACCGAGGTCGCCGCCTGTCGATGCTGATTTGAATTCCTTGTCCTCATAGTCCTTCATGATCCTTACGAGGAAGTCATCGACTTCATCTGTCATGTAGAGGATCTCATAGCCCTTATCAAGAAGTACCTCAACCTGCGGCAGGTTCTCGATCTGATCTACGAATTTGCCTGTAGCGTAATAGATGTACTTCTGGTCAGGCTTCATCCTGGAAACGTATTCCTTGAGAGTTACCAGCTTCTTTTCCGATGAAGAATAGAAGAGGATAAGGTCAGCCAGCTCGTCCTTGAGCTGTCCGAAGCTGTTGTAAAGACCGAACTTTATAGCGAGGCCGAACTTTGTGAAGAACTCTTCGTAAGTATCCCTGTCCTTCTCGAGCATGCTCATCAGCTCGTTCCTAACTTTCTTCTCTATATTCTTCGCGATGTTCTTGACCTGTCTGTCCTTCTGGAGAGTCTCTCTTGAAAGGTTGAGAGCCAGATCGTCCGAATCTACTATGCCGCGAACGAATCCGAAATAGTCCGGAATGAGGTCAGCGCATTTATCCATGATGAGGACACCGCTCGAATAGAGCTGAAGGCCCTTTTCATAGTCAGGAGTGAAGTAGTTGAACGGAGGCCTTTCAGGAATGAACAGCAGGGCGCTGAACGATGAAAGTCCTTCGACGCTGTAATGGATGGTGCGCAACGGCTTGCCCTGTCCGAAGAATTTGTTCTGGTACATCGAAGTGTACTCCTCTTCTGTGATCTCGCTCTTCTTCTTTTTCCAGAGCGGAACCATGCTGTTCAGAGTCTCGATATCGTTATATGACTCGAACTCGTTATCTTCTCCGCCTTCCTTAGGACGTGTCTTCTGAACCTCCATCTGGATCGGGTATCTGATGTAATCCGAATACTTCTTTACGAGAGCCCTGAGCTTATATTCCATCATATAGTCGTCGTAATTATAGTCTTCGGTATTGTTCTTCATATGAAGGATGACTCTGGTGCCGTGACCGACCATAGCGCTTTCGTAGATAGTATATCCGTCAGCGCCTTCCGACTCCCACTGCCAGCATTCTTCCTGGCCGTATTTTCTGGAAACTACAGTGACCTTATCAGCAACCATAAACGCCGAATAGAAGCCTACGCCGAACTGGCCGATGATATCCACATCGCTGGCGCCTTCTTCCAGTGACTTCTTGAACTCCAGCGAACCGCTCTTCGCGATAGTTCCCAGGTTCTGCTCAAGCTCTTCCTTGGTCATACCTATGCCGTTATCTATGATAGACAGAGTCCTCTCTTCGAGATCAGGCTCGATCGCAATATAGAAGTCATCTCTGTTCATGCCCTCCGGGCCTTCATAATACAGCTTGTCGATAGCATCGCTGGCGTTTGAGATAAGCTCCCTGAGGAATATGTCCTTATTTGTATAAATGGAGTTTATCATCATATCGAGAAGCTTTTTTGACTCTGCCTTAAACTGTTTCTTAGCCATTGTTACGCACCTCTTTATTTCATAAATCTGTTTTCGTCATGTTAGCACTCAATCTCTCTGAGTGCTAACATTAATTATATCTATGAATTCTAAAAAATCAACCCTATATTGACAAATAACGAACATTCCGCTGATTTCTATGACGTCAGCTCCGCTGACATGCCGCTGACGCGGCTCCTCCGCGTCTCTGCGCATTTCTGCCGCCAGGCAGCTGTGGACGGAGTCCTCGTACCCGCATAACAGCATAAAAAATCCCCGGCCGCCATAAAAGGAGACCGGGGAGAATATTCCAGATCAGAATATATTATTTTTTATTAGTCTTCGTCCTTGTGGGATTCAACGTAGTCTTTGATGCTGGCATCATAGTTGCCGTTAGCGATCTCGCCTTCGTACCAGTCGAGGAGCTCTTCTGCAGTGCCAGGGAACTCTCTCATGAGGCTGCCAACGTGAGTTCTTACTCCGCCAGTTCTGCTCTTGTCTACGTAACGGAGAGGGAACTTGTTTCCGTCCTTCTGGAGGATCGAGTACTCAGCGTTGTTTGCTGAATCGATCTTAGAAGTTACTCTGTAACCTCTCTCATGAGCTAAATATACAACATCTTCCATAGTAACCATCTGGAAAAACCTCCTTAAAAAATCTGTTTAAAGTTATGGCTGGATGAAATTGATGCCTCCAACCATCCACCAAGACGATATTATAGCATAATTTATAAAAAAATACAGCGATTACGAGACTGTGTAACATATTTTTTTGAAGCGTGCCGCTGAACGCGCTACTGGATGTCATCCTCCGAAAATACCTGATCGTTCATGGCATTTCCCGGCGGAACCATCGGGAATACGTCTTCTGACGAATCGATATCGCAGATTATCAGGCTTCCCATGCTGTCTGCCGCTGCTTTGCTGAGGGCGCTGCTGAAGTCAGCGATATTGTCCACCTGGTAGCCGCTCAGGCCGAAAGCCTCAGCCAGCTTCACGTAATCGATGACATCCGGAAGGGTGGTCGAAGAGTACCTCTTGTCGAAGAAGAGCTTCTGCCACTGGCGTACCATTCCCAGAACGTTGTTCTTGAAGAGTATAGTAATGATAGGAAGCTTCTGAGCGGATTCCGTAGCCATCTCGTTCATGTTCATCCTGAAGCTGCCGTCTCCGGTAACATGGATAACACGTCTGTCAGGGTTGCCTACCTTAGCGCCTATAGCGGCACCGAGACCGAAGCCCATAGTTCCCAGTCCGCCTGAGGTGATGTTCTGTCTAGGCTCTGTGAACGGCCAGTACTGGGCTGTCCACATCTGATGCTGTCCTACGTCGGTAGCTACGATGATATCGTCACCGAGGATCTTTTCCGCGGCCTTGAAGATATTCTCTGGAACGAAGGCGTCCTCAGGAGTATCGTCAGGGCGCCTGAATGAATCTATCTTAGCCAGCCACTGGTCATTTTTTCTTTCTATGACCTGAGGGATGAGCGTCTCCAGAGCGTCTTCCATATTGCCTATGAGGGAAGCATCTACGATCACGTTCTTATCTACCTCGGAATCATCAATATCGATCTGGACGATCCTCGCCTTGTTTGCGAACCTCGATGGATCGCCGGTAACTCTGTCGCTGAACCTTGCTCCGATAGTGATCAGCAGGTCAGCGTTATATACTGCCTGATTCGCTTCTTTCTGGCCGTGCATGCCTACCATGCCCAGTGAAAGCCTGTGCTTTCTGGAGATAGCGCCCAGGTTCATGAGTGTCGAAACGACCGGAATGTCAGCCTTTTCAGCAAATTTGACGAGGAGATCCGAAGCGCCCGCGCTTATGACACCTCCGCCGGCGTATATGAGCGGACGTTCCGCTTTATTGACCGCGTCCGCGAGAGCCGCGACGTCATCCGCGGTAAACTTGTTCTCAACAGGATCCGGTTTTACTGCTTCAGCAGGTTCGTAGCCGTACTCCATCGTCATGATATCTTTTGGTACGTCTATGAGAACAGGACCCTGGCGGCCGCTCTCAGCGATCCTGAAAGCGCTCCTTACGACATCGGCGAGTTCATCTATCTCCTGTACGAAGAAATTGTGCTTCGTTACAGGAATGGTGATGCCCGTGATATCTACTTCCTGGAAGGAGTCTTTTCCTATCTGCGGTCTTGCGACCTGTCCTGTAATGACCACGAGGGGGATGGAATCCATAAATGCTGTAGCTATGCCGGTAACGGTATTTGTAGCTCCAGGGCCGCTTGTAGCGAATACTACGCCTGTGCGTCCCGTAGAACGCGCGTAGCCGTCAGCGGCGTGGACAGCTCCCTGCTCATGACTTGTGAGGATGTGCCTTACAGTGTCTCTGTAATCATAAAGCGCGTCGTAAACAGGCATGATAGTTCCGCCTGGATAGCCGAAGATGGTATCTACACCCTGCTCGCGCAGGCACTCCATTATTATCTTTGAGCCCTTGATTTTCATATACTTAATTTTCCCATCAGTTTTCAAATAACAGCGTCGGTTTATAGCAGTCCGCCTGATCCCCGGAAAGCATATCCGGCCGTCCCGAAACAGGCCGACGGCCGCGTTTTGCCGGAAGATCTTCATAAGCAGACAAGGCGGCGGCAGAATGTGCCGCCGCCTTTACATTATACTGCCCATCCGGGCAGCGCGAACTGCTTTTTTCAGTATTCAGTGTTTTTATTTAAAACTGCTGACTATTTCTCGTCGCTCCATGAGTACATAGCTCTGAGTTCCTTGCCGACTTCTTCGAGCTGGTGCTCTGCGTGGAGTCTTCTCTCCATGTTGAAGTGCTGTCTGCCGACTTTGTTCTCCATGATCCAGTTGCGTGCGAAAGTACCGTCCTGGATCTCCTTCAGAGTCTTTCTCATAGCGTTCTTAGTATCCTCAGTTACGATTCTAGGTCCGATCTCGTAGTCACCGAATTCAGCTGTATCGGAGATTGAGTGTCTCATCTCCTGGAAGCCGCCGTGATAGATCAGGTCTACGATAAGCTTCATCTCGTGGATGCACTCGAAGTAAGCGTTTCTAGGGTCATAACCAGCTTCGCAGAGAACTTCGAAACCAGCCTGCATTAAAGCTGTTACGCCGCCGCAGAGTACGCACTGCTCACCAAAGAGGTCAGTTTCAGTTTCAGTTCTGAAAGTAGTTTCGAGGAGGGCAGCTCTTGCTCCGCCGATGCCTGCGCCGTAAGCGAGAGCGAGGTCCTGAGCGTGGCCAGTAGCATCCTGATATACAGCGATGAGGCAAGGTACGCCCTTACCAGCTACGAATTCGCTTCTTACAGTGTGACCAGGTCCCTTAGGAGCGATCATTGTAACGTCTACATCAGCAGGAGGGATGATCTGCTGGAAGTGGATGTTGAAGCCGTGAGCGAACATGAGCATGTTGCCTGCTTCGAGGTTCGGTTCGATGTCTTCCTTGTAGATCTGAGCCTGCTTTTCATCCGGTGTGAGTATCATGATGATGTCAGATTCTTTAACTGCTTCAGCTGTAGTCTTAACTGTCAGGCCGGCTTCTTCAGCAACCTTCCATGACTTACTGCCGTTGTAGAGTCCTACTCTTACATCGCAGCCGCTTTCCTTGAGGTTCAGAGCGTGTGCGTGGCCCTGTGAACCATAACCGATGATAGCGATCTTCTTACCGTCGAGAAGTGATAAGTTACAATCGTTCTGATAAAAAATCTTTGCCATTTTAAATACCTCCAGAGTATTCAATCTATTATATATATGTAATATATATGGTAACGAACCAGGTCCCTGCCTGTCCGGTATACCCTGTTTAAAAAAGAGAGCTTCAAACCAAAAAGGAGCCGTCCTTATCAGGCGGCTCCACTTATGGTTTTTTATATTCAGATTGCTACTGATTGATGATCTCGTACTGTCTGATAGACGCGTCGAGTTCTTCGAGGTCTGCGCTGAGGCTGACGACGAAATCAATTCCTGTCTTTTCGGAAATGTCCGAAAGTTCTCTGAGGAATGCTGGAAGATCAGCTACAGTAATGTCGGCGTGCTTGAGGATACTGTCGATGAAGATCTCCTCGATATCGTGATTTGAACTGAGGATACCGTAGATAAATCCGATGTATCTTTCGATGTTGCTGACATACTCATAATCGTCCATGACGATCATTCTGATATTGTAGTTGAGTTCGTGCTTTAATCTGTCGTCCTTGATGATGAAGATAATGCTTCCGTCCTTTTCGTTGACGTCCTTGTTAGCAAGGTCAACCATCATCTTAGTCTTTCCAGAGCCCTTGTGGCCTACTAAAAGCTTAACCATGTGAGTCGCCTCTCCTTTCCGTTATTTTGTGTATTTAATTATACTATCCGGAAAAGAAAAGAACAATATCAAATTGAAATTTCAACGGATACAGCCAGTTAAAGACAATATTTGATGTCTGAAATACCATATCCCTGTCCAACTGGCGGACAGCGTATCTGCTTATCGCTCTCCTTTATTCTGTCTCCTGCAGTCTGAGCTGACCGCAGGCGGCGCTTATGTCCGCTCCGAGCTGCCTCCTGATCGTCGCGGTGATGCCGCGTGATCCCAGGATCTCGGCAAAGGCTTCAGCCCTCTGCCTGCTGCTGGAGCTGTATGGTTTCTCCTCCACGCTGTTTATGGGGATAAGGTTTACGTGGCAGAGCATGCCGCGGAGCCTTGCGGCCAGCTCTCTCGCGTTTTCATCCCTATCGTTGACCCCTTCTATCAGCGCGTATTCGAAAGTTATTCTCCTGTGTGTAGCCTCGGTGTAATCCCTGCAGGCTTTCATGAGCTCGTCCATGCTGTATTTCTTCGATATCGGCATGATCTGGTGCCTGATATCGTCATTCGGAGCATGAAGCGAGACCGCGAGTCCGACCTGCGGCATGTCCTGCGCGAAATCGTAGATCCTGTCTACAAGTCCGCACGTTGAGACCGTGACGTTCCTCGCGCCTATTCCCAGACCGCGCTCATCGTGAATGATCCCCAGCGCTTTGATCAGCTCATCGTAGTTGTCGAAAGGCTCGCCTATGCCCATGACTACTACGTGGCCGGCGCGTTCGCCGGCATCTCTCGACACCGAAACGATCTGGTCGACTATTTCTCCCGCCGTAAGGCTGCGGGAAAGGCCTTTCATTCCGGAAGCGCAGAAAGCGCATCCCATCCTGCAGCCTGCCTGTGAAGATATGCAGATGGACCAGCCGTATTTATAGTGCATAAATACACTCTCGACTGCGTCGCCTCCTGGAACGTCGAACAGGTATTTCCGTGTTCCGTCCTTAGAGATCTGTTTTGCCCTCATAGTGACCGCGTTGAACGAAGCTTCCTCCGCAAGCCTGCCTCGCAGGCTCTTCGGCAGATCGGTGAATTCGTCTGCCGAAGAAGCTCCTTCGTACATGCGCTTAAAGATCTGTTTTGCCCTGAACTTTTTCTCGCCCAGTGACAGGACATAATCTTCAAGCTCGCTGAAAGTCATATTTTTCAGTACAGGTACGATATCGCTCATATTAGTCGACTTTCTTTATTTCAAGGCCTGTTTCATGGCCGTTGAGAACTTCCTTATCGAGCTCAGCATCGCTGAAGCTGATCGCCTTTGCGAGTGTCTCGCCCTTGATGTAATCGGCATACTCTTCGACCGCTCCGCGGACATCGCTGTCGCAGTTCACTGTGATCTCGATGTTGTCCATCATGTCGAGGTCGAGGCGCTTACGCATCTGCTGTACCTTTGAAACGAGCTCTCTTGCCAGACCTTCGCTTACCAGTTCAGGAGTGAGCTTGGTGTCGAGGATCACGAACACTCCATTAGCTGAACCTACAGCGAATCCTTCGCGCGCGGAGATGCGTACATCTACGAACTCCTTAGGGATCTCTGTTTCCTGGCCGCCGAGTTCCATCTTCATGCTGTGGTCTTCACCCAGCTTTGTGATGATCTCCTTGGCGTCTGCTTCAGCAAGCTTTTTGCCGAATTCTTTGATATTTTTGCCGAGTACAGGACCTGCCGCGCGGAAGTCAGGCTTGAGAGAATAATTCATGAAGGAATCCATATTCTTTTCGAATACGACATTCTTTACATTTATCTCTTCCTTTATAAGGTCTGTCATCGCGCCGATCTGCGGCTCGTACTTTCCATCAACTATGATCTCTGAGAGAGGCTGCCTTACCTTAAGGTTTTCCTTCTCTCTCTCGCCTCTGCCGAGTCCGGCTATAGTGCGGACGAGATCCATGCGGTTTTCGAGGATCTTATCGATGAGAGCAACCTTGCACATAGGGTAATCAGCAAGATGTACTGAATCCTCACCTGTGAGCTTAATGTAGATCTCATCGCTCAGGAACGGAGCGAACGGAGCTGAGAGCAGCGCTACTCCTACGAGCATCTCGTATGTTGTTCTATAAACTGACTTCTTGTCGTCAGTCATTTCAGGAGCGTAGAATCTTCTTCTCGCTCTCCTGATATACCAGTTGGAAAGGTCTTCGGCAACGAAGTCTGTGATAGCTCTTACAGTCTTCATGTGCTCGAAGTGATCCATATCGTTTGTGACTTCCTCTACGAGGCTGTTGAATCTGGAAAGGATCCATCTGTCGAGCTCAGGTCTGTGTATAGGATTGATATCGATATCAGCCGCGTTGATGTTGTCCTGATTGGAGTACAGGATGAAGAAGTTATATACATTCCTCAGTGTACCGAAATACTTGCTCTGGAGCTCCTTGACGCCGTCCTCGTCGAAACGTGTCGGTGTCCACGCAGGCGAACCGTAGAGCAGATACCATCTGATTACATCGGCGCCGTACTTGTCGAACATCTTGAATGGATCGACAGTGTTGCCCTTGGACTTAGACATCTTCTTGCCTGTCTTATCGAGGATCAGGTCTGTTACAAGAACATTCTTGTAAGGAGCCTTGCCTGTGATAAATGTCGAGATGGCAAGCAGGGAGTAGAACCAGCCTCTTGTCTGGTCGATACCCTCGCAGATGAAGTCAGCAGGGAACTGTTCCTCGAACTCTTCCTTATTCTCGAACGGATAATGCTGCTGAGCGAACGGCATCGAGCCGCTGTCGAACCAGCAGTCCATTACCTCTTCTATCCTTGTCATAGGCTTGCCGCATTCAGGGCACTTGAGGTGGATATCATCCACATAAGGCCTGTGGAGCTCGATGTCAGTCGGCTTGTCGAACTTTTCCAGAGCCTTCTGCATGAGTTCCTCTCTCGAGCCTACGCATTCTGTGTGGCCGCATTCGCATCTCCAGATAGGGATCGGTGTACCCCAGTATCTGTTTCTGGAGATTGCCCAGTCCTTGACGTCGGCGATCCAGTTGCCGAATCTGCCTTCGCCAACGAACGGCGGCTGCCAGTTTACTGTATTGTTATTTTCAACAAGCTGGTCACGGAGCTTTGTCATCTCTATATACCAGCTCGGCTTTGCGTAATAGATCAGCGGAGTTCCGCATCTCCAGCAGTGAGGGTAGTTATGGGCTACCTTCTCCTTGGAGAAGAGCTTTCCTTCGCCCGCAAGGTACTTGATGATCTCGACATCGAGACCGTCTTCCATTACGAAGTGTCCCTTCCATGGAGTATCTGTGAACTTACCCTGCTCGTCAACCGGATTGAATACCATCAGGTTGTATTTGCGGCCGACCTTGTTGTCGTCGTCACCGAAAGCAGGAGCAATATGTACGATACCTGTACCTTCTACAGTATCTACGTAATCAGCGCATACAACGAAAAAGCCTGTCTTGTCTTTCCTGTCTATGTGGAGGAAAGGCATCAGCTGCTCGTACTCGATATTCTCGAGCTCGCTGCCCTTCATGGTCTCGAGGACTTTGTATTCCCCTTCTCCCAGGTTTTTGTCAGCGAGTACCTGCGCTACATAGTAGATCTCGCCGTCCTTTTCGGCCTTGATATAGTCGATGTCAGGACCTACGGCAAGGGCGATGTTGGACGGAAGTGTCCACGGAGTGGTCGTCCAGGCGAGGAAGTATTCGTTGTCCCTGCCCTTGAGCTTGAACTTGGCTGTCAGGGTATTTGTCTTTACTTCCTTGTAGCCCTGTGCTACTTCGTGGGAAGCCAGGCCTGTTCCGCAGCGAGGGCAGTAAGGAAGGATCTTGTGTCCTTCGTAGATGAGGCCCGCGTCGAAGAACTTCTTGAGGATCCACCATCCGGACTCGATGAAGTTGTTGTCCAGAGTGATATACGGATTATCAAGATCGACCATATATCCCATGCGCTTTGTCATCTTGCGCCAGAGGCTTTCGTACTCGAATACGGATTCACGGCACTTTTCGTTGAATTCCTTGATACCGTACTTCTCGATGTCCTTCTTGCCTGAGAAGTTGAGCTTCTTCTCTACTTCGATCTCGACAGGAAGTCCGTGAGTGTCCCAGCCTGCTTTTCTCTTAACTTTGTAGCCCTTCATCGTCTTGTATCTGCAGACTGAATCCTTCAGCGACCTTGCCATTACATGATGGATGCCAGGCTTACCGTTGGCTGTCGGAGGTCCTTCATAGAAAACGAATGTAGGCTGTCCTTCCCTCTTGCTGACGCACTGGTCCAGGAGATCTTCCTTCTCCCATTTATCGGACTGTTCGTTCTGTACATCAGCGATAGGCTCTGTAGATAATTTTTCAAACATTTTGCTGCAATCCCTTTCATTTTATAGGCAGTACGTGCTATATCCGTATAAAAAAATCCCTGCATCTAAGATGCAGGGACGATATTATCAATATACCGCGGTACCACCCTGATAGCATAAGCGCAGCTTTACAGCCGCGGCAGATGCCACCTCATACCGCATAACGCGCGGGTCACGAATCAGCTTACTGTAAATTTCAGCCGACCGGCTCAGAAGTGATCTTCATTTCAGGGCTCTCGCGCAGCCTCTCACCTAACGCTGCTTCTCTGTAACGGCGCCATTGAAATTACTCTCTTCGTCAACGCTTTTTCTATTAAATTTTTTGTTAGGTCTAGTATACGACCTTTATATAAATTGTCAAGACAATTTTATAAAAAATATTTTCGGCAGGTCAAACGCCGCTGCCGGGCTTATTTATCCTGTTCTGCCTTCTCTGCTTCCTGCAGTTCCTTCTCGATATTGTCGGCGAACTCATCGAGCCAGTCTCCCTCGAAGAGCTCTATCATGCCGGCGTCTACAGCTGCCGCCAGCTTAGGATCGATAGGGATGCGTGCCACATTTTTGATGCCGAATTTGTCAGCGATCTCGTCTACGTGGCTTTCTCCGAAGATCTGGTGCTTAGTGTGGCAGTCAGGACACTCGAAGTAGGACATATTCTCGACGATGCCCAGTACAGGAACATCCATGAGCTCCGCCATCTTTACAGCCTTCTCGACGATCATGCCTACCAGCTCCTGAGGAGAAGCTACTACGATGATACCGTCTACAGGCAGCGACTGGAATACAGTCAGTGGAACGTCGCCTGTTCCCGGAGGCATATCCACGAACATATAGTCCACACCGTCCCAGAGAACGTCTGTCCAGAACTGTTCTACTGTACCAGCGATAACAGGGCCTCTCCATACTACAGGGTCAGTCTCGTCCTCGAGCAGGAGGTTTACTGACATGAGCTGGATGCCTGTCTTTGTGTTTACAGGGAAGATCATGACATCATTTGCCGTAGCCTTCTCTGTTACCTTGAATGTCTTAGGGATGGACGGGCCTGTGACGTCCGCGTCCATGATAGCTGTCCTGTTGCCGCGTCTCTGGCTGATGACTGCCATGAGAGAAGTGACGAGGGATTTTCCTACGCCGCCCTTGCCGCTGACTACGGCTATAACATGTTCTACGCTGGAAGCTTCGTTGAGAGGCTTCTTAAAGTCCAATGGAGCCTGTCTGTCGGCGCAGTCCTGGCCGCACGCAGCGCAGTTGTTGTCGAATTCGCATGATTCACTCATATGATTACCTCTTCCAAGTCTTATTCAGAATAATTTCCGTGATATATTTCTATATTATTTCAATGTAAAAGTCAATAGCCCGGACGAATTAAAAACATATGTCAATAAAATAACGATCGGACCCGGCAGCGCTCCGCGCAGAAGCCCGCCTGCGGCGGGGATCCCTGCTGTCCGCTAAAGGTCCGCTATCTTACTGACTGTATAGTAAACCGCTGACGGCGAAAAGCCCGCTGAAGCCAGCCGCCTCACAAGCTTCGCCTTCTGTTTTTCGCGGTATTTATAAGCCGCCTGCCGGTCGGCAGCGGCTTCCTCTTCGTCGAGTTCGAAGATACTGGCTCTCTCATATATATATGCGGAATCCTCAGCTGGAACCAGACTGCCATACTCGTCCAGCTCGAAATCGCTCTCCAGCCCGCAGATCTTAAGGGCTTTTTTAGCACAGAGGACGCGCTCAGCGTCCCTGTCGGCGTGCTCCGCCAGAGCCGCCGAAATGTCAGCGGAGCTGACGCCTTTTTCGGTGAGCTTCTGCCTGATCCATATCGGGCCTTTGCCTGATCCTGCTTTTACACGCGCGTAGTTTTCCGCGTAACGCCTGTCATTTACCAGATCCTGAGAAACCAGGACAGCAGTCACTTCCTCTGCCTTTCCCTCGTCATGACCCTTCTTGACCAGCTTGCGGACCAGCTCAGAGGCAGTATTATCGCCGTAGTCCAGGATCCTCAGGGCATCTTCCCTGATCTGCTCCATATATGATAGGCCGCCGGGCTGTGCCGTTTTCTTTTTCTTTTCCATATAGATTCTCTTTAATTCTCTTTCCTCAGTCGAGCGAAGTGAAATCGACACCCTCATTCAGAGAGCCTTCGGGAGCGCAGACCGAAATAAAAAGACCTTCGTTAACAAAGGTTTTTAGGTCGGTACCCTCCGGAGGTACCAGTATAGGAGGGGCAGACGAGAGCGCGCCCAGTCCTCTTCCGGTATATTTCAGATAGGCTTCTTTTCTGGTCCACAGATAAACGAACTGAAAACTCCTGTCTCCTTTTGAACCGGCTGTCTTTACGACACGGCACTCCGGCTCCGTAAGGAATCTCTCTGCGAGAAGATCGGGCTCGGCAACGCTCCTTCTGTAAAACTCGGCGTCCAGACCGTTCTCGTAAGACGCTGTCGAGCACAGCCATATATTTCCTGTATCCGTTATAGAAAAATGCACTCCAAAGCTGCTGTCTACAGCCGGCTTGCCGTGGGTGCCTTTTTCCACCGGTGTTCCACGCGGCAGTCCACATACTTCGCTCAGCACCCGGTCCAGCAACCTGGAGCTCATGTCTATCCCGCCGACATTCCTGCTGAACCTTCGCGTATAACAGATCTTCATATTTTCTTCACCGTCAGCAGCACAGGCAGTTAAGGCAGATATTGAGAGCGCACATCTGGGCGCACCAGTCGCTATTGACCCCATTGCCTGCGCCGAAGCCGTTCTGAGCATTCCTATACCTGTATATGCCTCCGTTCATCTGCGAAGCCAGGCTCTGGAACATGGCGTTGTCAGGTTCCATCTGCGCCGCGGCGTTAGCCTGCTGGACCGCTTCGTAATTGTTTCCGAGGCCGGCGTTTGTAAGGGCGGCAAGATAATACCACATGGCATCCCTGTCCCTGACGCCCATCAGTACGTTCATGGCTTCACTGAAATGGCGGGCGTTTATATAATTGACAGCTGCCTGATACATCTGAGCGTTCTCAGCAGGACCGTAATAATTCTGCTGGCTGCCTCCATAGCCTTCGCCGTATGAACCCCTGTAGGCTCCACCGCTGCTGTAGGTATCCGATCCGCTGTAGCTGCCGGAGTATCCTCCTGAAGATGAAGATCCTCCGTGTTTACGTTCGTCAACTACCTGTGTATAGGCTTCCTGGACGATCTTGAACATATCCTCTGCCGCTTTGTTGCCAGGATTCTTATCCGGATGGTACTTCCTGGCCAGATTCCGGTATGCCTTTTTTACTTCATCATCAGAAGCGTCTCTGCTTATTCCAAGGACCTTGTAGGGGTCGTTCATCTGTATATCTTCCTTCCAATTACGGGATTTCAGGCTCCCGCGGCCTTAATTTAAAGTCTTGTCTTCTACGGCTGTCGCGTCCGCGTAGCCTGCCGGCACTCCATCGGCACGCATCTCCTGTACATTTTCGTCAAACTTCTTCCAGACACCCGCATAGATGATATTCCTCAGGATATCCATATTTTCATCAGCAGGAAGAGCTTCGAACTCCTCCGCCGCTTTTGATATCATCGCCATAAGTATTGCTTTGACCTTTCCGGGAAAATCACTTTCCCTGCTTAATTTAACGAGCGGATTATAGCTGCCTTTTTCTTCGTCCTCTTTAAGATCGTCGAAGGCATCGAGGATGTATATGAATTTACCCAGATAAAATCCCATACGCGCAAGTCCCTCGTTCCATATACCGCCATAGGCAAATATATCGGAAACGACTCGCCCGAAGCAGCCGGCAGCGCCTTCAAAATCATCGCTCCCGCTCTTTTCATATACATCCAGCTCAGACATATGCTCTTTTATCGACTTTGTCTTCTCCGGATATCTTTTTTCTATCTTTTTTATCCTGCGTGACAGAAGCAGCGAATACAGCTTTTTTATCACGTTTCTGTCATCGTTCCAGTCATCCAGGCATTTAAGATATGCCATATAAAGATTCATATCGGCAGCGTAAGAAATGAAATCGTTTTCCAGCCTCATTCTTTTTTTAACAGGATGAGCGATGCAGCGGAATTCGCTGCGCCTT
The DNA here is from genome assembly GCA_028724585.1 of Bacillota bacterium. Taxonomy (GTDB): domain Bacteria; phylum Bacillota; class Clostridia; order Peptostreptococcales; family Anaerovoracaceae; genus RUG708. The sequence continues at coordinate 16,444 of JAQYCQ010000029.1, forward strand.
GTATCGCTGTCATATACCGCGTCGAGCAGCAGTGCCAGGAAAGTCATATCATAACTGAGGGAAATCCTCCCCAGCTGGCCGTACCTGTCCCTGACAGCACAGCATAGTCCGCAGTAATAGGCCCTGTACCTGTAATAATCCTTAAATTTTATCTCCGGCTGGTCTATTGTTATATACCCGAACACTCCGTGTACCTTTCCTGTAACATGATAAAAAAACATTATGATCGTTCCGTGAAGACAGTACGATTTATGTTAGGTTTTATTATCACCTGCCGGGACACATCTTGCAAGTCTATTTGCCGTAATTGTAGATCAGATCGCCTATATCCGTCCTGCCGCTGGTATTTTCGTATATCTTCACTCCATCGTCGTTAACGCGCATATTTATAAGCCCTTCATGATAAAGGAAGAGCATGTGGGCGTCAGCTTCGCCCGTAGCGAACCATTTCTGTGAAGGCGGGAAAGCGTCCCAATTTTTTGCGCTTATATCCCAGGTCATATGAGCTGCCGCGCTCCAGGAATCGAGAGGCCCGCGCCTTTTCAGAACATCGAGAGCTTCATTGCATCGAAGCGTATGATGTTTTCTCAGACCTGCTATCCTGCCGTATACGTCCTGCAGCATGCTCCTGTGGCCCACGAAGATCTTTTTGATCTCCAGATCCTCGACTGTTTTAAGGCTTTTGACATACTCTGTGAGCGGATCGTCAAGCCACAGCTCATAGCAGAGGTTTGGCGTTATATCACCCAGTATCATATCGCCTGCGAAAAGTATTTTCTTCCTGTCATCGTAAAGACATGTATGGCCGGGGGAATGTCCCGGAGTTACCACGCATCTCAGCTCGTACCCGCCGTAAGACAGCACATCGCCGTCATGGAGGAAATGGAAATCTACAGTATCGTCCGGACGCCACATTACTCCCGGATGAGTACTTACAGCCTCGTCATGATCCATGCGCAGCCCTTCTTTCCTGAATTCCTCATATATGTGGTCCCAGTACGAATCGTCACGCAGTCTGTTTATGACTTTAGCTTCACGCTCTTCAGCATAGGCTGTATTGTTTTTATTCTTAAGATGGAATATCTGCCCGCTGTGGTCCGCGTGGAGATGGGTTATAAAGATATCTGTCTCATCCAGATCGGTATGCAGCTCTTCCAGAGCGGAATCGACAGCTTCCCTGCATTCAGGCCTGTTAAAGCCTGTATCGATGATAAGGTTTCTGCCGCTCCCCGCGTCTTTTATAAAATAAGAGTTCAGGAGCTTCATCGGATTATGAGGAAGAGGTACCTCTATTCGGTAGATATTTTCAGCAAGCTCAGTGACCATTAAACTTCACACTTTCTTTCTATCATTCGCTTGATATATATTGTGTTTAAAAAATAACATTATTTGGTTCTCATTATAACATATACATCTGTATATATCACTCTGGCCAGGTAGTGAACTACCCACCACCTGCTCACGCTGAGGTGGGGGCTTCTGTCTAAAGAGATCTTCAGACGTCTTTTTTGCTCTGCCAGAATGGTAACCCATTCAGAAAGTTGAGCCTAGCCCCGGTGTCCCTGCCGGTTGTATATGGCAGCGGCTTTTATGCCGCCTTTTTCCTGCGTCTTCCCGCGGAACGCTTCTGCGCGCGGTCGCGGGATAACTGGTTCTTCGCAATCCACTCGCGGTAATAGGAAAGGAATACCCGTTTCCCTTCCTCGCGGATATTGATGGCGGCGTTCATATCGCGGTCGTGATGTGTCCCGCAGACCGGGCAGTCCCATTCCCGGACAGCAAGGCCCAGATGGTCATTATCCTTCATGACGTGGCCGCAGCAGTGACAGGTCTGGGTGCTTGCAAAGCCCCGGTTGACCTTTACCAGAACGGAGCCCTTTTCCTCCAGCTTATGGGAAAGCCGGCTGCGGAACATGCCGAACCCGTTGTCGTTTAAGTTCTTCGCGAGATGAAGAGCCTGCGCCATTGCCCGGAGATCGATATCCTCGACAGCAACGACATCGTATTCCGAAGCAAGTTTCGCTGCTTCCTTGCAGACAAAATCTTTCCGCTGATTTCGGATCTTCCCGTGCAGCTGGGCGATTCTCTTCTGCATCTTCTGATAATTGGAAGAACCTTTAACCATGCGGGAAAGTTTCCGCTGCAGGCGGGCTGATTTCTCCTCCGACTTCCGGTAAGACTTCGGGCAGTTGGCTTTCCTGCCCTCGCTGTCCACGTAGAAGTTCGGATTGGAATAGTCCAGCCCAAGGAAACGGAGTCCCGGAATGACAGAAGCATCATCCGCTAACGCGGCTTCCCGCAGAGAAATGTCCATCTCCAGCGTGTATTCGCATCCCAGGGAGACGAAGAATCTGCCGTCTGCATCCATCGTGACCGTGGCATTCTTTATGACCCAGCTTTCCGGGAGCGGACGGTGCAGCACCAGAGAAACCGGAGGCTTCTTTCCGCGTTTTGGAAGGATCAGAGATCCCTGCTCCAGCCGAATCGTTGGGTTCTTCAGGCTGTTGCTATCGGCCGGATACTGGCAGTTCGTCGTATACGAAAAGTACCCGCGGGCTTTGGCGTGAAATCCCGGCATCCCGGTAAGGCCGCGGAAAGACAGGGGCTCCGTGCCGGAGTCTGCCCGCCGCTTTGCCCGCTTAGTATAGGAAGAATGATCCGGCTGCCCGCAGAAACGCTTCCACGCTTCCGCAAAGTTCAGCTTGACGTTAGCCAGGGCGAGGGAATCCGCTTCCTTCAGGTAAGCGTATTTTTCTTTTAAAGAGCTCACTTCCGGCAGCTTCAGTTTCTGCAGATCCTCCGGTACATCTCCGCCGGTATAGCCCGCGCTTTCCAGCGCCTGATAGAGAAAGTCCGTGTAAAGGTTCCATACCTTCCGGGCACAGCCCATATTCTTAAGAAAGAAGGTACGCAGTTCCTCGGTCACACGGTCCCGGCGGACAGCATACTTCACGGCTTTATGCATGATCACCGGCATGGTCATGGCGATCCCTCCTTTCTCCCTGGGTTTCGATATATCTTCGGATAACATCAATTGATGCGCCGCCGGTCGTCAGCAGGCAGAAGGACCGCGTCCAGAACATCTCTTTCCAGAGAGATCTCTTAAGCTCCGGATGGTCTTTCTTGATCAGGCGGCTGCTGGCGGACTTGTAGGCGTTGATAAACTTTGTCAGTTCGGTACGGGGATGTGCCCGAAAGAGGACATGGATGTGGTCCGTATCATGGTTCCACTCCTCAATCTCTATGTGATAGTTTTCGCCGATCCGTTCGAAGATGGATCGGAGCTCTTTTGAGATGCCGTCATCGATCACCTTTTTCCGGTACTTAACCACCATGATCAGGTGGTAATGGAGTGAGAACACTGAATGATTATTACTGTACAATGTTACCGACATTTAGGCACTCCTGTCCTTTACTACTGATAAATATATTATATCATAAATGCGAACGTATGTACGCCTGTTTACAATAAAAGAAGCGCGCTTTTTCGGAATTCATCTCGCCGCCTACGCTTCGCTTAGAGGCGGGAGAATTCTTCCTGCGCGCTTGTTAAA
>JAQYCQ010000030.1 GCA_028724585.1 Bacillota bacterium
CATTGGAGATGATCGTAGATCTTCCCGCGAAGGCACCGCACCAGGAGATAAGGAAGATCACGGTCAGATCCACCGCTGCGCGTCAGACCGCCCCGGACTCCGCTTCACTAAATTCCTGTAAAACGATACACCCGGGCTCACTCCCGGCGCGTCATTCTGCTTTTGCAGTTACTGCAGAGCAGTCTGATACGCGATTATTAATCGCGCCCGCCGCCCTTCGCCATGGACCCTCAACAACGCAAAAAGACCGGTATGAAATTTCATACCAGCCTTTCTGTTGTATGACGCGTTTCGCCGCGATTCCGGGAGCTAACTCCGCCCGCAGCCGAAATTTCTACGCTGAAAGCCTGTTCACCTTAATTTTAAAAGCCGTATCGGCATCCATCGCGTAACGCTTGCCGTTGCAGCGGACTATCGCGCTTCCGTCAGGCATATGCCTGAGGACCATGAGAATATCGTCCTCCTGTATGCCGCAGAATTTTCTCAGCTGCTCACCCAGCTTGCCGATCATCCATACGATTCTTCCCCGCTGTCCGTTTTTCATCTGTGTCAGATCTGTCATGGTTTCCTTTCAGAGCCATTTATCCTGCACTGCTCGACTGTGCCGATCCTCAGGGGCGGCCTGTCTGGCCTGATCCCGCTGATTCTTTGAGACAATTTCAATTCTTGGTCGTCTTGTTATTCCTATAACAAGTTTCTAATATAATATCGCGGAACAGTATTAAAGTCACGGCTAACTTTCCGCGATTTTTCAGCGGGTATTTTTCAGTTTTCAGCATACCCGGCCGGCAGTTTATGCGGAGCATCTCCGTCAGCGGAGCTGACAAAAAAACAGAGAGCCGAGAGCGGCTCCCTGTTTTTTTTCATAAATTCTGCTGTCAAAATTCTGTCGTGTGACAGCAAATCTGGCATCGCGGTCACCGGAATATCCTCCTGGATACGCATCCAACAGTGCCTGTTACTTATTCTGCGAATAATCGTAAAAGCCCTTGCCGGTGCCGACACCCTTCTCGCCTTTGTCGATCTTCTCCTTGAGGATTCCTACAAAGACATTGAGAGGCGCGCCTTCTTCCTGTGCCTCAGGCTGCATGCGGCAGATATTGTAGGCTGTATCCAGGCCTACGATGTCAAAGATCTCGAAAGGTCCCTTAGGAGCGCCGGTACCCAGCCTCCAGGTCTTGTCGATGGTCTCCGGGTCAGAAACTCCCTTGCCGAGCAGCATGCCTGCAGCATTCAGGAAAGGAATCAGAAGAGAGTTCAGCATATAGCCCGGCTGTTCCTTTTTGAGCTCCAGTGGGATCATGTTGAGCTCTTTCGCAAAGGCGACCGTAGCTTCATATACCTCAGGCGCAGTCTCCGGTTCTCCCATGATCTCCGCCGTGTTCTGCCTCCAGATGGAGTTGGCAAAATGCATGGCGCAGAAACGGTCCGGCCTGCCGGTGAAAGGTGCCATCACGGAAGGAAGCAGGGTTGAGGAATTCGTAAGAAGAATGGTCTTTTCCGGAAGATAAGCCTGCATCTTTTTGAAGAGATCTTCCTTTGCGGTAAGGTCTTCCGACATGGCTTCGATCACAAAATCCGCGTCGGCAAAAGCCTTGCCCATATCGAGTTCGATATGGATAAGCTCCGCAAAGTTCTTCTTTGCCTTTGCGATCGCCTCATCTATCTTTTCCGCTGTAAGGTCGGCAGGGCTTTCGAACAGGCCCCTCGGATAGAGGTAAGCCGCCATCGGGTTTCCGATCAGCTTTTTTGCCTCCTCTAGCTCAGCAAAAATTGCCGCCTCATAATGGTCGATCTTCGGCTGTGTGCGTCCGATAGAGCCTTCGCTTCTCAGCCAGAAGGTCGTGTCGTGCCCGGTATAGGCACTCATGAGACCGATCTGTACGCCAAGTACACCGCCGCCTGCAAGTACAACTTTTTTAGCCATTGTTATCTCCTCTCTTTCATTTAATGTTTCCCGTATCATGTTCAAGGAAACGGTCTTTTCTGTAAGTATACCATTACAGGGACGGGCCATGGATGTGAAACTTACAAAAAACTCTTTATGGCAGGTTCTGGCGGCTTAAATCGATTTTGGGGGTTTAAAGACTGCACTTTTCTTGACATCTCCATTTTTAAAATATTTTTTACCCCTTTTCAAAAACCGGAAAGTTTTTGTCTTTGCCATAATCCTCTATCTTCTTCATTGCTTTCAGTGTTTTCATATCCTCGTCAGAAATCACAAAATCAAGTTCGGAATTATCCTTCATATGCGCAGGGTTTGCTGTCTTCGGAAGGACCACTGCTCCCAGCTGAAGGTCATATTTCAGGCAGAGCTGCGCAATGCTGACGCCATACTTATCCGCAATAGCTTTAACTTCTTCATTGCCAAGGATCGCCCCATGCGCTACCGGAGAATACGCCTCGGCCAGAATGTCATTCTTATTGCAGAAATCAATCAATTCAAAAGGTGTGTTGCTGATATGGCACAGCACCTGGTTTACCATTGGTTTTACTGTACAGGATGTGAGGATGTTTTCAAGATCGTCCTGCAGGAAATTAGAGAGGCCTATCGCTTTTACCTTACCTGCCTTATACGCATCCTCAAGGGCTCTCCACGCTTCCCGGTTTTCATTAAAATACCTGTTGTCAATGGAACGAAATTCCTTCCATGGCTGCGGAGCATGAATGATGACAAGGTCAATGTAGTCCAGCCCCAGTTTCTGCAAGGATTCATCGATAGAAGCTGATGCCGTTTCATAGGTCTTGTGCTCTGCCCGTACCTTTGTCGTCACAAAGATCTGTTCTCTGGGAACGCCGCAGGATGCAAGTCCTTTTCCGACACCTTCTTCGTTGCCATAAGCCTGTGCCGTATCGATATGCCGGTAGCCGATTTTTACCGCTTCGCACACAGCCTGCGCGGTCTGGTCGTTGTCCAGAAGCCATGTCCCAAGTCCCAGCTTCGGGATCTTAACTCCGTTTGAAAGTTCATATGTTTCATCAAATATCATCGTTAAATCCTCCATGTTATCCAAGCTTACTGTATTCTTCGTCCGTCACCGGCTCCAGCCATTCATTAGAGGTGTTTTCCCCGGGGACAGCTACTGAAAGATGCGCAAACCAGTTGTCCTTCTGGGCTCCATGCCAGTGCTTCACACCGGTCAAAATATTAATGACGTCTCCCGGTTTCAGACTTTGTGCTGCCTTACCTTCTTCCTGATACCAGCCGTACCCGCCGACACAGACAAGCATCTGTCCCCCGCCTTTATCTGCATGATGAATATGCCAGTTGTTCCGGCAGCCGGGCTCAAAGGTCACGTTATGAATCGTAACCTGCTCATTCGTCAACGGAGCAAGATATGACTGCCCGATAAAATATTTTGCATATGCCTCGTTCGGCTCGCCGATCGGAAACATGATCTCCTTCTGGAACTTATCCTTAGCAGTCAGCACAGGCTCATCGTCTGTCCATATTTCTTTTGCAATATTGAAGACCGCCCACGCGACAGGCCATCCTGCATAAAAAGCTGCCTGCGTAATGATAGCCGCAATCTCTGTTTTCGTAATGCCATTCTTCTTTGCGGTCATCAGATGGAACTTAAGAGAACTGTCCACAAGCCCTCTGCCCATAAAGACCGAAATAACGATCGTGCTCTTTGTCTTTAAATCGATTGTGTCGTCATTCCAGACTTGGCCGAACAGAATATCATCGTTATATCTTGCAAAATCCGGTGCGAACATTCCCAGCTTATCTCTGCCTGCCGTCTGTACGATTTTCCCAGCCATTTATCTTTTCCTCCTTAAATGGATTTCCCCGTTTCATATGCTTTCTGAAGTGCTTTATGCCCCTGTATCTCACCCGGAGCGCCAACGCCTCCTGCGAAGATCGTCCCGGCAAGCTGTGCCTTCGGGAAGCAGTCCACCCAACCCTGTATTGCTGTTACAGAGCCTTCTGCCGTCTTACTTTCATCTTCATGCGCTGCGCTTAGGAAATAGACATCCCTGAACCTGTAATCAGCTGGGAACAGCGGATTCAGGCGATCCAGCATGGTTTTCAGCTGTCCGGAAATGCTGTAGTAATAGACCGGAGATGCAAAGGCAAGGACATCCGCATTTTTTACCTTATCGACGATCTCTGCGGCATCATCCTTCAAAACACATTTTCCGGTCTTCTGGCAGGCAAGACATCCAATGCAGTATTTGACATTTTTTCCTTTCAGACTGATCGTTTCGACTTCATTCCCTGCATCCTTTGCTCCCTTCGCGAATGATTCCGCAAGGTTATCGGAATTGCTGCCTTTCCTCAGGCTTGATGTAATGATCACTAATTTCTTCGCCATGTTATCTGCCTCCTTCTTATCCTGCCCTCTCTATTCTGAGGCGTATACTCTCCGGAAATCCCCTTACAAACTCGATATCACTGTCGTCAATATGAGCAATTACCATCGTCCCTTTATAATTGTCTGACGTTTTTTCTCCGTCGAAGAACACCCTCAACCATCCTCCGGCTATAGAAATGTCTCCATCCTTCCAGCCGGACTGTGTTTCTTCCGGATCGAAGCAGCCAATGGCAGTAGAAAAATGATAATCCACTTTACCGCGTACCCCGGAGACAGTGATCGGAAGTCTTCTCATAAAATCTCGTGCAGCAACTGTATCATTCAGGCTGGCGTTAATGATGACATTTTCTGTTTTCAAGACGACTTTGTTTTTCATGGTTTCTCAAAATGTCCTCGTGTTGTTTTATTCTCCTGGGGACAATATAATATGGATACAAAGGTCAATCAATTGCCAGCATTTATATTATGGGGTTTATGCCACACATTTTGAAATGTGGACATTTTCTCCGTCCAGGGAGCAGAACACATGGAAGAAACAGAAAAAACAGACCTGCGTGTAAAGAAAACACGGGCAGCCATAAAGAACGCTTTCAAAGAAATGATCATGGAGATGAGCCCATCAGAGATCCAGGTCAAGGAACTTGCAGAGCGGGCTCAGATCCACCGCAAGACTTTCTATCTGCACTATACCTGCATTGAAGCTCTTTTTGAAGACATGATCCAGGACGTTGCCAACGCCTACTATGAAAAAATCGATACGATCCCCGCAGATATGCCCATGAAAGAAGTCAATCGGGTATTTTTTGAATACTTCAGTAATGCGGAGCCTTACGTTGAAAGACTGATGTGTGCTCCGGAATACCAGGAATTCTTTGACAAGACGCTGCGCGTCACGCTGATGCAGCACAACCGGGCAAGGCATAATCCTTATTCTTATCTTCCGCAGGAAGAACAGAATATCATCAATATCTTTCTGACCAAGAGTTCCAACAACATGTATCGCCAGTGGGTTTCAGACGGAAAGAAGATCCCGTTGGACAGGATCATTGACCTGACCGGTGAACTGCTTACGCATGGGATCAGTGAACTTGCGAAATAAATTCGTAAACTGATCACGACAATAATCCCGCCGCCAAAAATATTAACAATATCATTCAAGGCTATTCCATCGGTGACAAACGAACAAATGCCGATATGCCCTATGTCCATTGATCTGGAGGGCAACATTATACAGGCAAGCGAAACGGCAATGGGCGTGATGGCGTCCCTACTCCGCATCCTACTTTGATCGGCGGCAAGGATCCGCAGGTCCAAATGGCAGAGATCGTTCATATACAGGGCGGTAAATTTGCATCCTATGATAACCAGAGCGGACATTACAAGCCAAGCAAAAAATCCATGAGTGTTGCAGGCGAGGCGTTTGGAAAACTGTCTCCGTCACTCTTTAAGAAAAAGCGAGGTAAGTAATATGAATAACTCAATAGAAGACTACACTGCATACCTTTTTGGCTGTAAGTTTGCGGATGATGCATTTGACCCGGACGGTCAGGAAGATCACCTGAAGAAATCCTGGGAGCTTTTCGACCTTTATTCCTGGTCAGAAATCTTCCCGGTATGGTTCCAGTACCTACAGCAGAAATGTAAAATCGTACCCGATGTCATCAATTTCGTCAACCTATACATATATTACGACGCAGCAGACAAGCCTATATCCAATCCAATAGAATTTATCAGTTATCTGTATTACAGAGTGGATATGGATCAATACTGGGACGAAGCAGGTGATTTGTTTGATGGTCTTGCAATCAATATTCTCTCCCACAATGGATATCTGGATATAGAAAAAGATCCTTATTATACCCCTCTGAAAGATGAACGTATCCAGCGCTTTATCTCTGACTGGAAAACTGGGAAAGTATCTGTTCAATAAAGGCTTACTTATGTTGTTGCTGCAGGCCTACAGTCAAAGGTCTGTAGCTGTTTCAACTTTTTGCGACCAACTTGCGACCACGAAAAAAACAAGAACCCCGCCTGGCAGGCGGGGTTCAAGCGTTTATTATCATTCCAACTCTATAGTTCCAGGCGGTTTGCTCGTGCAGTCGTAGAGCACGCGGTTTACGCCTTTTACTTCGTTGACGATCCTGTTCGTGACCTTGCTGAGCACTTCCCATGGGATCTGGGCCGCGTCAGCTGTCATGAAATCGCTGGTATTTACCGCTCTGAGAGCGATAGCGTAATCGTAGGTCCTGAAATCGCCCATTACGCCTACCGAACGCATGTTGGTCAGGGCCGCGAAATACTGGCCGAGGCCCTTGTCGAGGCCTGCCTTGGCGATCTCCTCACGGTAGATAGCGTCAGCTTCCTGTACGATCTTGACCTTTTCCTCTGTCACCTCGCCAATGATCCTAATCCCGAGACCCGGGCCAGGGAAAGGCTGGCGGCTTACCAGATACTCAGGGATGCCCAGCTCACGGCCTACCTGGCGTACCTCGTCCTTGAAGAGCATCCTCAGCGGCTCTATGATCTCTTTGAAATCTACGTGATCAGGCAGTCCGCCTACGTTGTGGTGGGACTTTATCGTAGCCGACTTGCCCAGGCCGGACTCTATGACGTCAGGATAGATAGTGCCCTGTACAAGATAGTCTACAGCGCCGATCTTTTTAGCTTCTTCCTCAAATACGCGGATGAACTCTTCGCCGATGATCTTCCTCTTCTGCTCAGGCTCTGTCACGCCCTTGAGCTTATCGTAAAAGCGCTGCTGTACATTTACGCGGACGAAGTTCACGTCATAAGGGCCGTCAGGTCCGAATACAGCTTCTACCTCGTCGCCTTCGTCCTTTCTCAGCAGGCCCTGGTCTACGAATACGCAGGTCAGCTGTTTGCCGATGGCTTTAGACATGAGCACGGCGGCCACCGATGAGTCTACGCCGCCGGAAAGCGCGCAGAGCGCGCGTCCGTTTCCGACTTTTTCACGGATGGCTTCTATAGAGCTTTCCACGAAGGAATCCATCTTCCAGTCGCCCAGGCATCCGCATACCCTGAATACGAAATTAGACAGGATCTTCTGGCCTTCTACAGAATGTGTCACTTCCGGATGGAACTGGACAGCGTAGAAGCACTTGTCCTCGTTTTCCATGGCAGCTACAGGGCAGTTGTCAGTGGAAGCTGTTACCTTGAAGCCCTCCGGAACCTTTGAGATATAATCGGTATGGCTCATCCAGGCTATGTTGTTTTCGGACACGTCGTGCATGAGCAGGGACGCGGCATCCTTTACGTGGACCATAGTCCTGCCGTACTCGCTGACCTTAGCCGTCTCCACTGTGCCGCCGAGCTGGTGGGCCATCATCTGGGCGCCGTAGCAGATGCCCAGGATAGGAATGCCCAGATCGTACAGCTTCATATCCGCCGCCGGCGAGTCTTCCTTGTAGACGCTGTTTGGGCCGCCTGTGAAGATGATGCCGTCCGGACGGTTTTCTTCTATTTTCTCTAGTGCTTTTGTATATGAAACGACTTCGGCATAGACCTTGAGATCCCTGACACGCCTGGCGATCAGCTGGTTGTACTGGCCGCCGAAGTCAATGACCATAATAGACTGGTGTTTCATGATCTGCTCCTTAGCTTAGAAAGTCTGTCCGTTGCTTTTGTCCTTGAGGATTACGTCGTGAGCTCCGCCCTCTACGATACTTGTAGCGGATACCAGAGTGAGCTTGGCCTTCTCCTGCAGTTCCTCGATGGAGAGAGCTCCGCAGTTGCACATAGTAGCCTTTACCTTAGCGAGAGACTGCTGTACGCCGTCTCTGAGCGGGCCGGCGTATGGAACATATGAGTCTACGCCTTCCTCGAACTTGAGCTTGCTGCCCTCGCCGTCGTCGTAACGCTGCCAGTTCCTCGCACGGTTGGAACCCTCGCCCCAGTACTCCTTGACATATGAGCCGTTTACATTGAGGACAGGGTTAGGTGATTCGTCGAAACGAGCGAAGTAACGGCCGAGCATCATGAAGTCAGCGCCCATAGCCAGAGCCAGAGTCATGTGATAATCGTAAACGATACCGCCGTCTGAGCAGATAGGGATGTAGATACCAGTCTCCTTGAAGTACTCGTCTCTTGCCTCAGCCACGTCCTGTACAGCTGTAGCCTGGCCGCGGCCTATACCCTTTGTCTCTCTTGTGATACAGATGGAGCCGCCGCCGATACCGATCTTGATGAAGTCTGCGCCCGCGTCTGCCAGGAACCTGAAGCCTTCCTTGTCTACTACGTTTCCTGCTCCAACCTTTATATCCTCGCCGAAGGTATCCTTGATATACCTGAGAGTCCTTCTCTGGAATTCGGAGAATCCCTCTGAAGAGTCTATGCAGAGAACGTCCACGCCCGCGTCGAGAAGAGCAGGAACTCTCTCTTCGTAGTCTCTTGTATTGATGCCGGCGCCTACCATATATCTCTTGTGGGCGTCGAGGATCTCGTTAGGGTTGCTCTTATGAGCGTCGTAGTCCTTTCTGAAAACGAAGCTTACCAGACGCTGGTTCTTGTCTATGATAGGCAGAGCGTTGAGCTTGTTGTCCCAGATGATATCGTTTGCTTCTGAAAGCGTAACGCCTTCTTCAGCGTAGATCAGCTTCTCGAACGGAGTCATGAAGCTGGTTACCTTCTCTGACTTGTCCATCCTGGAGATCCTGTAGTCTCTGCTGGTGATGATTCCGAGGATCTTGCCCTCAGCTGTTCCGTCCTCAGTAACGGCGATAGTGCTGTGTCCTGTCTTCTTCTTAAGGGCGAGCACATCAGCCAGAGTAGCGTCAGGACTCAGGTTGGAATCGCTCTTTACGAAGCCGGCCTTTGTAGCCTTTACGGCTCTTACCATATTAGCTTCGTCTTCGATTGACTGTGAACCGAAGATAAAGGACATACCGCCTTCCTTAGCGAGGGCTACGGCCATCTTTTCGCCCGAAACCGACTGCATGATAGCAGAGATCATAGGAATGTTCAGCGAGATAGCCGGCTCTTCCTTGCCTTTTCTGTATTTGACGAGCGGGGTCTTTAAACTTACATTGCTCGGGATGCTCTCTGCCGATGAATATCCCGGAACGAGCAGGTATTCGCTGAAAGTATGTGATGGTTCTGAATAGTACTTTGCCATTGTTGTCCTCCCTTTAGAATCTGATATGTCCAAATTTGATTTATCAGCTATAAATGAAATATATGCCGCAAAAGACATATATAAAATACGAATCCACAAAAACACGCCTGCGTGAGCTCCGCTCACAGAGCGCTCCGCGCGTCCGCCTTACTGGGCCGAGCCTGTACCTGTTTCGGTATCTGCGCCGGCCTGAGCGTCAGCCGGTATGCTGTTGCCCAGCTTGTTTTCTTTAATATATTCTTCCAGAGTTATGCCCTGGTCGTGTATCTCCTTAGCGGCTGTCATGCCCACGTACCTTATGTGCCAAGGCTCGTAGGTGTAGCCGGTTATCCCTTCCTGGCCGTCCGGGAACCTGATGATGAAGCCGTATTTGTAACAGTTCTCAGCTGTCCAGCGGCCGGCCGCAGTATCGCCGTAAGCCGATGAGTTGGCGTAATTTATCTCCTTGGTAGAAAGGTCCGCCGCGAGGCCAGTCTGATGCTCGCTCTCTCCCGGCCTTGCGCTCGTCTTGTTGGCTTCCGCCTCGCCCTTCTGTGCCACATAGCTGTTGAAGAGCTGGGTCTGGAAATCGTATGACCTGTAAGCCGTAGTGACTACGATGTCTATCCCCTCTTTAGCGGCGTCCTCCGACAGCCTGTTGAAAGCCTCTGCCGCTGTGTGCCTCATAGACCAGCCGGCCGGCGACCTGTCCTGAGCCACGTACTTCACGCGCTCCAGATCCTGAGGCTGGTAAGAAGCGTCAAGGTGATTGCCGGCTTCTTTATTTACCAGTATGAGATAGCCGTCCGCCACGTCCTGATCCAGGGCCTTCTGATCGGCACTGCTGCGCTTCTGGCCTGTCTCTGACGAGGAAACGCTGCTGTCCGACGATGGATAATTGTCGTCGTGGGAACCTCCCGATGAACCGCATCCCGTCACCAGTACGAGAGCCAGCACCGCGACCATAGCCGCGGTTAAGAACCTGCTTATTTTCCTTTTTTTCATAAAACTCCCTCCGGACCGGCGGAGCGCTAAATATCAGCCGCCTCTCCGTCGATAGTCTGATTAGTTATTTTACTATATATTTTATCACATAGCAATAAAAAAAGAGCCGCGGAATAAATCACTATTCCACGACTCCTGATCATTTTTTATAAGTTTAAAGCTGAGACTTTCCGCCGCACTTCTATTACATCATGCCTGCGCCTGTTCCCATCTGAGCGCCCATCTGCTGAGCGAGTTCTTCAGGGCTCTGCTTCTTAAGAGTTACTACTACTGACTCTGTAGTGAGGAGCATAGCTGAAACTGAAGCAGCGTTCTGGAGAGCGGATCTTGTAACCTTTGTAGGGTCTACGATACCGGAATCCATCATGTCTACGTATTCTTCTGTAGCAGCGTTGAAGCCTGTGCCCTTAGGGCTGTTCTTAACCTGAGCTACTACTACTGATCCTTCGAATCCAGCGTTCTCAGCGATCTGTCTTACTGGTTCCTCGAGGGCTCTGAGGATGATGGCAGCGCCTGTCTTCTCGTCTCCATCTGACTTATCTACGTAAGCCTTTACAGCAGGGATAGCGTTGATGAGAGCTACGCCGCCGCCAGGTACGATACCTTCTTCAACTGCTGCCTTTGTAGCGTTGAGGGCATCCTCGATCCTGAGCTTCTTTTCCTTCATCTCAGTCTCAGTAGCCGCGCCTACTCTGATGACTGCTACGCCGCCAGTGAGCTTAGCAAGTCTTTCCTGGAGCTTTTCTCTGTCGTAATCTGAAGTAGTTTCTTCGATCTGAGCCTTGATCTGAGCTGCTCTGTCAGCAACCGCCTTCTTGTCGCTCTCGTTGTTGACGATGATAGTGTCGTCCTTGTTGACCTTGATAGTGTCAGCGTGGCCGAGCTGATCGATAGTAGCGTCCTTAAGATCCATGCCGAGCTCGTCGGAGATAACTGTACCGCCTGTGAGGACTGCGATATCCTGGAGCATTTCCTTTCTTCTGTCGCCGAAGCCAGGGCACTTAACGCATACGCATTCGAATGTGCCTCTGACCTTGTTGAGGACGATAGTAGCGAGAGCTTCGCCTTCTACGTCGTCAGCGATGATGAGGAGCTTTCTGCCTGTCTTTACGATCTGTTCGAGTACAGGGAGGATCTCCTGGATATTTGAGATCTTCTTATCTGTGATCAGGATGTAAGCGTTGTTGAGAACTGCTTCCATCTTATCTGTATCGTTTACCATGTAAGCTGAGAGATAGCCTCTGTCGAACTGCATGCCTTCTACGACGTCGAGCTCGTTTGCCATTGACTTGGATTCCTCAACTGTGATAACGCCTTCCTTGCCGACCTTATCCATAGCTTCGCCGATCAGTCCGCCGATCTCAGCGTCTCCTGCTGAAACGGAAGCAACTGATACGATCTCTTCCTTGGAATCGATGGACTTAGCGTTTTCGTGGAGCTCATCTACAGCAGCGTCTACAGCGTTCTGGATACCTTTTCTCAGGTCCATAGGATTAGCGCCTGCTGCTACGTTCTTCAGACCTTCCTTAACGATGATCTGAGCCAGCAGTGTAGCTGTTGTAGTACCGTCGCCTGCGATGTCGTTTGTCTTAGTGGAAACTTCCTTTACCAGCTGAGCGCCCATGTTTTCAAACTCGTCTGTGAGCTCGATGTCCTTGGCGATAGTGACACCGTCGTTAGTGATGAGCGGGCCGCCGAATTCTCTGTCCAGCAGTACGTTTCTGCCCTTAGGTCCGAGTGTGATCTTTACTGTATTGGCGAGCTTGTCTACGCCTGCTTCCAGCTTTCTTCTAGCTTCTTCTCCGAATTTGATATCCTTAGCCATTTTAAACATCTCCTTCTGATCTATATGATCATGGTCTATAACTTGTTTTCTGATTTATTTATATATATATTAAAAGATCGTGCCTTCGCGCGCTCCGCGCGCCGGCCGCCTGCGGCGAAAAGCGTTTACTCTACAACTGCCAGGATAGTGTCGTAAGGCAGGATGATATACTTTTCGCCCTGATATTCGATCTCGTTGCCGCCGTACTTCTTGAAGATTACCTTTGAGCCTTTAGCGATGCCTTCCATCTTTACGTCAGCTGTTCCAGGTCCAACCTCGATGACTTCTGCTACCTGAGGCTCTTCCTTAGCTGAGCTTGCGAGGATGATGCCGCCCTGAGTCTTTTCTTCTGCTTCAAGACGTTTTACTAATACGTTATCACCAAGTGGCTTTATCATTATGATTATCTCCTTTCGATGTCTATGTCATATTTAATTATCATTATGATCTTTAGCTGTTAGCACTCAACCTCTCTGAGTGCTAAAGATAATTTAACTCACTTCAAAATATATGTCAAGGATATTTTCAAATTAATTATATTTTGCTCTTCAGAGTCGGGAGCACGCGGAAATGGGCCGCTAAAGATTGAACCTTGCGTAGTAATACAGATACTCCTGGGCGAAGCCTGACAGATTTCCGTAATGCTCCCGGGCGTAAACTGTCATGCCCTTAGTGTCGTCCTCCTCGAAGCCGTATAGAGCGCTCATTATCTTCTTCATCCAGACATCCAGCGGGAAGCTGTCGTACTGGTGCAGGCCGAAGAGCAGTATGCAGTCTGCCACCTTGGGACCGACTCCCTTGAGCTTCCTGATCTCTTTCTGAGCCTGGTCGTGCGGCATGTTCTCCGCCGCCCTGAGAGATGCTCCTCCGTCAGCCGCTACAGCGTCAGCCGTCGCTATGATGTACTTGTCCCTGTAGCCCAGCTTCACCGGAGCCAGGTCTTCGCGGGTCAGGCCCGCCAGCTGCTCCGGCTTCGGAAAAGCGTAACGTTCTTCTCCCCTGTACTCGCCCAGCGGATCTCCGAAGAGCCTGCAGAGTCCCTCTATACATTTTTTGATGCGCGGAATATTGGAATTCTGCGAGATTATGAAGGATATCACTGTCTCCCAGGGATCCTGCTGCAGGAGCCTGATACCGCCCCCGAAGGCGACCGCTTTTTCCATTACCTGATCGCCGTCTGTGATCTTACTCTTTATCGCGGCGTAGTCGCGGCTCAGGTCCAGGTAATCGTACCAGAAATCATTGAAGTCCGCGACTGAGCAGTTTTCGATGCGGAGCATCCTGTCAGCGGAGCTGACGTTTACCGACCTGCCTGACGCCGTGCCCGTCCAGCTTCCGTCTTCTTCTTTATTCCAGCGGAAGCACTGTCCGCAGTCGAACACATGGTCAGTGTCGAAATCCTCTATTCCCTCTATTATTACGCTGTTTCCCTGCTGTTTCGCTTCTATCATAATGATCTCACCGGCTTTAGCCCTTTCACTGTCACGTTTACTGTCAGTATATTAAATGCTGTCATGTGTGCCACCTCTTCGGCCAGCCTTTCCTGCAGGGTCCTGATGTTCTCACCCAGCAGGCTGTCCATGTCGAAGATAGCAGTTACGTCTATGTTGGCGCCGTTCTCGCCTGTCACCACGCTGGCGCGGACCACCTCGCGCACGCCGGGGCACTTGACGCTCACGTGCTCCACGATGTCTTTGACCGCGGAATCAGAAATATAGAAATGGCCCAGATAGCTGTAGGCCGGGCGCACCACGCTCTTCTCGTCGCCTTCCACGAGCCTGCCGTTGCGCCTGAAGAGGAACCTGAAGGGGGCCATAAAATATCCGGAAAACTGGGGCTGTATGGCCACCGTGGGCACCGGTATTATGTGCTTGCCGTTCTCGCGCCTCTGCCTCAGGGCTGTCGTGATATCGTCCGGATCCGAAATATCCTCTATATGGAGCATCTCCTCCGGCACAGGCAGCTCCAGCCGTTCGCATATCCTCTCGACCATAGCGTCCGAGGTCCCTATGACCAGGATGCTGTCCGGAGCGACTTCCTTTATCTTGTCCGCGACCACCCTGCGTTCCTCCGGATCATCAAAGATGGCCGTCCTTATGGCCCTTATCTTGTTGTCATCACGCTTGGCGGAATGGCCCGCCTGCACGGTATTGCGGCATATGAACAGCCCATCGTCTATTATCGCTTCTATGCCCCTGTCCCGGCATATGTTCATGGACTGATAGCTTTTACCCGTCCCGCTCTTTCCTGAGAGCCCGTAAACTTTCACCTGAGTCACCCGCCTTTATTTTTCACGGTCTGCCGCCGTGTACTATTAATCCGCAAAAATTTTATTGCTATCTTTGTTGTTAGAGATAAGATGTTTTGCTATAATGGGTTGAGCATCCACGGGGATAAGAGATTTAAACAGCTGGATGCTTTATAATTTTAAGTTTCAATACGGATCATATTACAATGTTATGATTATAATAGGAGGTAAACAATGGCTTACGTAATCTCTGACGACTGTATCTCTTGCGGCGCTTGCGCTGAAGAATGTCCTGTAGAAGCTATCTCTGAGGGCGACGGCAAGTACGTTATCGACGCTGAGAAGTGCATCGAGTGCGGTGCCTGCGCTGATACTTGCCCTGTAGGCGCTCCTGCAAAGGCTTAGTTTTATCAGGAATATCGCGGACTTACGTCAGCTCCGCTGACAGGATGCTCCGCATAAAACGCAGATAAATCACAAAAAGCTGTCCCTAATCGGGGCAGCTTTTTTCGTCTTTGTATAAGCCGGCTTGTTAATCCTGGTCCGGATGTACTATATGGTATACCAGAGAGTTGAGCGTATCCGTAACATGGACGCTTCCTACCGGTATGCGCTTAGGGACCTTAAGATCGCGCGGCGCGAAGTTCCAGATTCCCTTTACTCCGCCTTCTACCATTTTATCCGCTACAGACTGGGCAGCTTCCTTGGTCGTCGTGATGATGCCTATATCGACCTTGTGAGTCTTCAGGAAGTCCACAAGGTTTTCGCTGTCCTGTACTTCTATGTCGTTTATCTTGAGACCTATCAGCTTCGGGTTGATATCGAACATGCCAATGATAGGGAATCCCATCTTATAATATCTGGTGTGGTTGGCTATAGCCTGGCCCAGATTGCCCAGGCCTACTATGACCATGGAATATTCGTGGTCCAGTCCCAGAATATTGTTGATCTCTTTGTAAAGCCCTTCTACGTTGTATCCATAGCCCTGCTGTCCGAAACCGCCGAAGTTATTAAGGTCCTGACGGATCTGAGAGGCTGTGAAACCTATCCTCCTGCTGAGCTCGTTCGAGGATATATGCTCTACGCCCTCGTCCATGAGCTCTTCAAGATACCGGCGGTATACAGGCAGCCTGTTTACCACTGCATCCGAAATCTTATTCTTCATAATAACTGACCCCATTTTCTTTCAATATATTTATCTGGCAGAAGATCCTCGCCAAAAAATAAATTTTTAACTTATATCAGTTGATTATAACAAAGGGATATCACAAATTCAATATCTAATGATACAGACAGACCGCGACAGATGCCGAAAATATTACGTATTTTCCGTGTTTTTAACATAAGAAAACCCCCGGTTGAAGAAAACAGCCTTTGTTTTCCTCTTTCCGGGGGTATATTTTTCTTCTAGATTATTCTGCTTTTTCTGCTACGAAGTTAACGATGTCTTCTACGTTAGCGAACTTCTCGGCTTCTTCGTCAGGGATCTCTATGTCGAATTCCTCTTCGATAGCCATGATGACTTCGATAACGTAAAGGGAATCAGCTTCCAGGTCCTTAGTGAGGCTGGTATCCATCTGGATGCTGTCCGGATCCTCGATACCGAGCTGCTCAACGATTATATCCTTTATCTTTTCAAAAATTTCTGTCTTATCCATATATGTTCCTCCTGTGTGAGTGACTCTAGTCATAAATCGCATTATAGAAGAATGCAACATATTTAGCAATATATTTTTAAGATTTTGCGAAAAATATATTGATAGTCAAACTAATTTTATTCTTCTTCAAGCTCTGCCCATTCAGTATAAGCGTCGTCCATCTCAGCTTTCTTTTCGCTGACCGAATCGGAGATCTCTCGCAGCTTCACGTGATCAGTCATGTACTCAGGGCGGCACATCTCCTCTTCCAGCTCAGAGATCTCTTCTTCCAGCCGCGAGATCTTCTCTTCGAGGGCGGCAGCGCGTCTCTCCCTGCGCCTCTGCTCGGCCTGCTGTTCCTTAGCCAGGCGCCTGGCTTCCAGGCGCTGCTGCTTGTCCAGCGGCTTGTCAGCCGCGGCAGCGGCTTTGTGAGCGGAGCTCACGCCGGTCTCAGCTTCTTCTTCCTTCATTTCCTTAAGCTCGGCACTTTTGGAAAGGTAATAGTCATAATTGCCTTTGTATACAGTTAGATGGGCGTCCCTGACTTCATATATCTGGGTCGGGACCTTGTTGAGCAGGTATCTGTCGTGGGATACGGTAACAGAAGTTCCCGGGAATTCTATGAGGGCGTCCTCGAAGACCTCTTTGGAAGCTATGTCCAGGTGGTTGGTAGGCTCGTCCAGAAGGAGCACGTTGGCGCCTGACATCATGAGCTTGAGCAGGGAAAGGCGGGCTCTCTCACCGCCCGACAGCATGCTGACGGTCTTGAAGACATCCTCGCCGCGGAAGAGGAAGCGGCCCAGCATGTTCCTGAGCTCCGTATCGCTGTAAAGGCTGTAGGCGTCACGCATCTCTTCTATGACTGTGTTGGAGTCGTTGAGCATGGACTGCTCCTGGTCATAGTATCCAAAGTCGACGTTGTGGCCGACCTTGATGAAGCCCTGGTCCGGGACCAGCTGTGAGATGATGAGCTTGAGCAGGGTGGATTTGCCCGCTCCGTTAGGGCCGGTTATGCAGACCCTCTCCCCTCTTTTTATATCGAAAAATACATCGTCCAGGATCTGTTTCTGTTCTTCACCCGCGCCGGCGGTAAAGGACAGGTGCTCAGCGTGGAGCACGTCGTTGCCGCTGATGGAATCCTGCTCGAAGTGGATGCTCATGCTCCCGCCGTCTTTATCCGGGCGCTCCAGGCGTTCGGTCCTTTCCAGCATCTTCTCACGCGACCTGGCGCGCTTGGCCAGCTTCTCCGTGCCCCGCTGCTTGTATCTTGAGATAAGCTCCTCCTGTCTCTTTATCTCGGCCTGCTGGTTCTCGTAGGCCTTGAGCTCACTCTCGTAACGGACCTTGTGCTCCGCCGCGTAGAAGGAATAGTTTCCTTCATATATACTGAGCCTGTGGTGGTCAAGCTCGAAGATCCTGTTTACCGTGTGATCCAGGAAATACCTGTCGTGGGAGATTATCATGACCGTGCCCTGATAGCCCCTCACGTACTGCTCCAGCCACTCCAGAGTGTCTATATCCAAATGGTTTGTAGGCTCGTCCAGGAAGAGTATATCCGGCTTCCTGAGCAGGAGCATGGCCAGAGCCAGCCTTGTCCTCTCCCCTCCGGAAAGGTCCGCTGTCTTTTTGTCCCTGACGTTCTCCGGGAAGTTCATGCTGGAGAGCACTCCGTCTATCTCGCTCCTGGCGCTGTAGCCGTTGCGCCTCTCGAACTCGTTCTGCAGCCTGTCGTACTCGGCAAGGGCCCGGTCCAGCTCTTCGCCGCCCTTCTCCGCCAGCTCCGAGATCCGCTCGGTGAGATGGCCGAGCCTGTCCCTGATCTCGAACACATCGCTGAACACAGAGAGCATCTCCTCGTAGACCGTGCCTTCGGACGAGAAGAGGTCGTTCTGGTGGAAATAGCCTATGCTCATATCCTTGGCGACATAGACATCGCCGCTCTCGCCCCTGTCCTCGCCGGACAGGATGTTGAGCAGAGTAGATTTGCCTGCTCCGTTAGGGCCTACGATGCCGACCCTGTCGCCCTTGTTTATACTGAACGAGACGTTGGAAAATACCTCGTTCACGCCGCTGTATACCTTTGTCAGATTAGTGGCCGATAAAGCTATCATCTGTAATATTCCTTTCAGGCGCCCCGCCGGGACGCCGGTCTTTCTGTCTATCAAAAATACGCGTGCCTTAAACTGCGCGCACGTTTATCATTGTAGACGAAACAAAAGCTTTTATCAAGGCGGGCAGATACCCGTCTGCTCTGCAGACATAGGCGCTCCGCGCGGAAGCCTCACGCGCCCTTCCATTCTTTAGCTCGCATACACCGTGACTTTAATGGTAAAATAACATTTAGAGATCCGTCTTTCCACAGGCCGCCAGGCCGTGGAGATCAAACACATATATATGAACAGAAAGGAAAAACCATGAGCCCAGAAGAAAAAGCCCCGGCGCCTGAGCAGCCGTCAAGAACTGACCCTAAGAAGATCAATCCTTTACGGAACCCCTTCTACAGGAAATGTTTCGTCTGCGGTCCCGACAATCCTGTCGGCCTGCACCTCGTTAACAGATACATTGACGGCAAGGCCCACATGGAGTTCACCCCGACCGAAAATATGGCCGGCCTCACCACAAAGAACAAGACCCTCATGCACGGCGGATTCACCGGCATGCTCTTCGATGAGGTCATGATGTACGCCATGATAGGCCTGGGCATACAGGCAGTCACTCTCAACCTTAACATCGATTACGTCAGCCCTGCCCGCGTAGGCCACCATATGACAGCCGAATCCTGGATCACCAACAGGGAGCGCAAAAAGATCTGGGCAGCGGCAGAGATCCGCGACGATGAGACCGGAAATATCGTAGCTAAAGCCACAGGCCTTTACTATCAGGTTGACATGACTTCATTTATAGACGGCTGACATGAATTTATAAGCCCGCGCTTCAGAGCAAAAGAAAAACCGACGCAAAATACTCTGCGTCGGTTTTATTTATATATGGAGGCGACACCCAGATTCGAACTGGGGCATAGAGGTTTTGCAGACCTTTGCCTTACCACTTGGCTATGTCGCCGCATCCATAAAAAAACAGGTACGAACTTGATCGTACACTGGATTAATCAATACTGGCGGGGGTAGCAGGATTCGAACCTGCGCATGATGGAATCAGAATCCATTGCCTTACCACTTGGCGATACCCCTGCGTAAAGTATGACCAGCTTATTAAATTTTAACTGGGGTGGGTGGTGAGATTCGAACTCACGCATACAGGAGCCACAACCCTGGGTCTTAACCGCTTGACGACACCCACCATACGTAACTGGTTTGTTAAAATGGCGACCCGGAACAGGCTCGAACTGTCGACCTCCAGCGTGACAGGCTGGCATTCTAAACCAACTGAACTACCGGGCCGCATACAGCGACTTGAATCGCCACAATGGTGGGCGCTATAGGGCTCGAACCTATGGCCTCCTGCTTGTAAGGCAGATGCTCTCCCAGCTGAGCTAAGCGCCCATATGAAACAACAAAAATGGTAGCGGGAATAGGAATCGAACCTACGACCTTCCGGGTATGAACCGGGCGCTCTAGCCATCTGAGCTATCCCGCCACGCATAATCATCATCGAATCTTGATCAGCAACTCGCTGAGCAAGACCGAGATTTATATTAGCACACATTCGGGTGTCGGTCAACAACTTTTTTAAAAAAGTTTTAAAAGCAGTTGTTTTTCCGATCCAGCCGGCTGCCGCTTTTTCGTTGCTTGATTAGTATAACTCAAACACGCCTTTAACACAACAGAAAATTATAACTTTTTCCAAACAATTTTTTTACATGAGCTGACCTGAGACATGCTGAGGTCCGATCTGCGAATCAAACCCTCTTCCAGCCGCAAAGAGATCTGCCGAGACCGGAGGGCCGATCAGCGAGCGCCGCTCTTCCGGCCGGAGGCGGAACGCGCGGGCCCGGCGCGGCAGGCAGCAGCGCGCGTTCTACAGTTATGTGCGGCAATTATAATGTGGAAATAATATACTTCAGGCCTTATAATTAATTAACAGAAACGGTACGCCTGCGCTCTTTTGCGGTTTTCCCGCAGGGATCTGTCAGCGGAGCTGACGCAGGGCGCCCGCTTCACATAGATCCGTTCATTCCGCCTGTTCCGCTCCCGCGGCGGGCGCATACGACCTTTAAAATATATACCAATCCGGAGGAAATGATAAAATGCTTGAAAACATCAAGGAAAGCACAAAATACGTCGCTTCGCCTGAGCTCATGAATTCAGTCAACATAGCTATGGCGCTGCAGAAGCCTCTTCTCATCAAGGGCGAGCCGGGCACCGGCAAGACTATGCTGGCGGAAGCCATCGCCGAATCCATGAACATGGACCTGATCATCTGGAACATCAAGTCCACTACTAAAGCCCAGGACGGACTTTACGTATACGACGCTGTACAGAGGCTGTACGACAGCCAGTTCGGCGGCGAGGGTGTAGACGATATCAAGAAGTACATAAAGCTGGGCAAGCTTGGCGAGGCTTTCTCGCGCGAGGACCAGGTAGTGCTGCTGATAGACGAGATAGACAAGGCTGACCTGGAGTTCCCTAACGACCTGCTCTGGGAGCTGGACAAGATGGAATTCTACATCCCTGAGACCAAGGAAACCATCAAGGCTAAAAAACGCCCTATCGTTATCATAACGTCCAACGCTGAGAAGGAGCTGCCTGACGCCTTCCTGAGGCGCTGCATCTTCCACTTCATCGAGTTCCCTAACGCTGAGAAGATGTACGAGATAGTTCACGTCCACTACCCTGATATAGAGCAGAATCTCCTCGACCAGGCTATGGCCGCTTTCTATATGATCAGGTCTATCCCTGACATCCAGAAGAAGCCGTCGACATCGGAGCTTCTGGACTGGCTGCAGGCTATGGTCCTGGGCGGCATCAAGCCGGACCGCATTGAGAAGGACTTCCCGTTCGTGGGCACTCTGCTCAAGAAGAACCAGGATATCGACGCCTTTAAGCAGAGCAGGCGCAGAGGTCTCCACTTCTAAGGAGGGCGCCGTATGTTTATTAAATTTTTCTTTCTGCTCAGGCAGCGCGGGCTCAAGGTCTCGCTCAATGAGTGGATGGCTCTGACGGACGCGCTCAACAGGGGCCTGGGCCAGTCCAGCCTGACTGCTTTCTATTATCTGTGCAGGGCTGTGCTGATCAAGACAGAGGCCGATTACGATAAGTTCGACCTGGCTTTCGCGGAGTTCTTCAGGGGCGTGGAAACGCCTGAGGATATCCCGGAGGAGGTCTGGGACTGGCTGGACAAGGAGCTCAAGGAGCCTTCTGAGGCTTTCAACGCGGCTATGCAGAGACTTCAGAAGTACGACTTCGACCAGCTGCAGAAGATGCTGGAGGAGCGTCTCAAGGAACAGCACGAGGAGCACAACGGAGGCGGCTACTGGATAGGCACCGGAGGCACTTCGCCTTTCGGCCACGGCGGCTACAACCCGGCCGGCATCAGGATCGGCGGCGAAAGCCGTCACCGTTCGGCTGTACAGGTAGCCGGGGAGCGTAACTTCAGGGACTTCAGAGAAGACAATACGCTCGATATCAGGAACTTCCAGATGGCCTTCAGGAAGCTGCGCCAGTTCTCCTCGAGAAACGACGGCCCTAAGACCGAGCTGGATATAGACAAATCCATAGAAGAGACCAGCAACAACGCCGGCCTGCTCAAGCTGGTGTTCAACAGGCCGAGGAAAAATACCGTAAAGGTTCTCCTCCTCTTTGACTCGGCGGGCTCCATGTCCGTTTACAGCAGGCTGTGCAGCCAGCTCTTCCAGGCGGCCTACCAGTCTAACCACTTCAAGTCGCTGCATGTGTTCTATTTCCACAACTGCTTCTATCAGGAGCTGTTCACTGACCCCAGCTGCCGCAGGACCTCTACCATCGACACAAACTGGATCCTCAGGAACCTGTCCAGCGAGTACAAGGTCATCATCGTCGGCGACGGCACTATGGCGCCTTCCGAGCTGCTCAGGGCCGGCGGAGCTTCATACCGTTCTGCCTACAACCCGGAGCCGGGCCTGGTATGGCTGCAGCGCGTACAGAAGCACTTCGACCACGTGGTATGGCTGAATCCTATCAAGAAGGCCAACTGGGACTACGTCTACGGCAACCAGACCCTGTCCCTGATCCGCCAGGTCTTCCCTATGTATGAGCTGACGCTCGAGGGACTGGATGGAGCCATAAAAAAACTGCTCGTCAACAGGTAATGATAATACCGCGGACCTGCGATCGCTCCGCGAACATGAGGCGGCTCCGCCGCCAGACAGAACGCAAAACACCCCTGCGACAAACGCGGGGGTGTCTTTTTACGCGGTTTTTCCGGCGCTCCGCGCCGGTCCTGTCAACGAAGTTGACGCAGGTTTCTGACTTTTTAATATTTTAAAGTTCTTTTGATTTTTCTGTCGCGGCTGTCACGGCTTCTATGACCGTGGACCTGAGGCCGCCAGCCTCCAGCTCGCGCACTCCTTCTATCGTAGTTCCTCCCGGAGAGCATACCGCGTCTTTGAGTTCAGCGGGATGACCTCCTGTCTCCAGCACCATTCTCGCGGAACCGAGCACTGTCTGTGCCGCCAGCTGTACGGCCTGTTTTCTTGGGAGGCCGTTCAGCACACCGCCGTCGGCCAGGGCTTCTATGAACATATAGACGTATGCCGGGCCGGAGCCTGAAAGGCCGGTGACCGCGTCCATGAGGGATTCCGGAACTTCCTGTACGAGGCCTATGCCCGCGAAGATCTTCTCTACTTTTTCGTAGTCTTCGTCTGTAACGAACTCGCTCCTGGAGAGGGCTGTCATCCCGCTGCCGACCAGAGCAGGAGTATTAGGCATAGCCCTTACTATCCTGCGGGCTGTAGCGCATGACGCTGCCAGGCTCTCTATCGTCCTTCCGGCCGCTATTGAGACCAGGATCTTCTTCTCCGTGAACGCCGGCTCTATGTCATAGAGCACCTCTGCCACATTGCCGGGCTTTACCGCGATCAGAACTATGTCGCTGGCCGCAGTCAGGGCCTCTGCCGAGGCGCTGACCGAAAATCCCAGCTGCTCCGCCATCTCTTTCAGCTTATCCGGATGATGGCCGCAGACGATTATGTCCTCCGGGCTCATTCCCGCTGTTATGCAGCCCTTGATTATCGCGCTTCCCATGTTACCCGCGCCTATTACTCCAAGTTTCACTGACAAACACCTCCGTCGATCTTATACATGTCTATCTGTCTATTTTCTTGCCGGGCTGCCGCTGAAAACGGTGGCTTTTTCTTCGCCCCTCTCCAGCTTGCCCAGTATGTCCTCTTTGCGGCTGTTTACCAGCAGCATCGATGTCCCGTAGCGGTTTACGATCTCGGCAGCGTTTATCTTGGTAACGATGCCGCCTGTGCCGAAATCGCTCTTTCCTTTAGTGTCTATGCTCCTGCGGAGCCCGTCAACGTCCTCTACCAGCTCTATCAGACGGGCATCGTCATAAGTATGAGGGTCCTTGTCGTAAACGCCGTCTATATCGCTCATGAGTATGAGCAGGTCCGCCGCCCAGAGATTGGCGACGAGGGCGCTCAGAGTGTCGTTGTCGCCTATGCTGAACTCATCGATGCTTACGCTGTCGTTCTCGTTGATGATAGGCACTACTCCCTCATCTACTAGTGTGAAGAGAGCGTTCCTGATGTTGAGCTCGCGGTGAGGCTCGTTGAAGTCCTCGCCTGTAAGGAGGATCTGACCTACATGCAGACCGTACTCGCCGAAGAACTCTTTATACGCGTTCATCAGCTCCACCTGGCCTATGGCGCACAGAGCCTGCTTATAGTTTATGTCGTTCTTGCGCGCCCATTTATTGATGGCGCCTACTCCGCTGACCGCGGCTCCGCTCGATACGACTACCACCCGCTTGCCCTCGTCTATCAGATGCATTATCTGACCGACTATGTGCTTCATGATCTCCTTGTCGACCTTGCCCTCTTTATTTGAAATAGTATTGCTGCCCAGCTTTATGACGATCTTGCGAGCGCTGCTGAGCAATTCTGCCGGTGTATTCATATTTTCCTCTGATATATCGGGAGCACGCGATCATGCTCCGCGTGCTCCCGCTTAAATTCCATTTGTTTTTGCGGCTTTTCGCCGTGCTACCGTATATTTATACGTTGAGCACTACCTCATGTCCCAGATATTCCTTGTTATCCTCAAGTACAGGCTTGATGTACTCAGCGAGGAACTCGCTTACCTGCTGTGAAGAACGTCCTATGTAGTCCGAAGGGTTTGTGAGCCTGGATACGTCTTCTTCTGACAGGCCGAACATAGGGTCCTTAGCGATCCTGTCGAGCAGGTCGTTAGGCTTGCCGAATTCCTTTACCTGCTGAGAAGCCTGCATGGAGAGCTGTCTGATCTCCTCGTGGAGCTCCTGCCTGTCTCCGCCCTTCTTAACTGATTCCATGATGATGTTCTCTGTAGCCATGAACGGGATCTCCGCCATGATATGGCTGTTGATGACTTCCCTGTAAACTACCAGGCCTGAGCATACGTTAGTCGCGATCTCCAGCACAGCGTCTATAGCCATGAAGCTCTCAGGGAGGATGAGCCTCCTGTTGGCCGAATCGTCCAGAGTACGCTCGAACCACTGAGTTGAAGCTGTCATAGCCGCTGACATAGTGTTAGATACCACGTATCTGCTCAGTGAAGCTATCCTCTCGCTCCTCATAGGGTTGCGCTTGTAGGCCATGGCTGAAGAACCGATCTGCTTCTTCTCGAACGGCTCCTCTATCTCCTTGAGGTGCTGCAGAAGCCTGATATCGTTTGTCATCTTGTGAGCGCTCTCAGCGATACCGGCCAGTACCGCCAGTACCTTGTAGTCCATCTTTCTGGTGTAAGTCTGGCCTGAAACAGGTACAGCCTTCTCGAATCCCATCTTCTCGCATACCTTCCTGTCGAGAGCCTTTACCTTGTCGGTATCTCCCTCGAAGAGATCCATGAAGCTGGCCTGTGTGCCTGTAGTACCCTTGACGCCGAGCATCATCAGCTTGTCTATCAGCTCGCACACGTCGAGATAGTCGAAATAGAAGTCCTGCATCCAGAGAGTGGCTCTCTTGCCTACAGTAGTGAGCTGGGCCGGCTGGAAATGGGTGAATCCCAGAGTCGGCAGGTCCTTATACTCGTCAGCGAACTTAGCCAGCCTCGACAGCAGGTCAGCCAGCTTGTGCTTTATGATGATCAGGCCTTCCTTCATCTGGATGACGTCCGTATTGTCGCCTACATAAGCGCTTGTAGCTCCCAGGTGGATGATACCCTTTGCCTTAGGGCACTGTACTCCGTAAGCGTAAACGTGGCTCATTACGTCGTGGCGTACTTCCTTCTCGCGCGCCTGTGCCACATCGTAGTTGATATCGTAGATGTGCTCCTTCATCTCTGCGATCTGCTCGTCGGTGATATTGAGCCCCAGCTCCTTTTCAGTCTCGGCAAGGGCGATCCACAGCTTTCTCCATGTAGAAAACTTCATGTCCGGCGAAAATACGTGGGACATCTCCTTGCTGGTATATCTTGTGATCAGCGGATTTTCATAATTGGGTTTACTCATCTTTTCCTCCTAAAGATCCTTGAAATGGAACTGCCTGGCTCCGGAAGCGTAATCGCCTACGATCTGGCCGTTTCCGTAAAGCCTGTATTTATATGTTACGAGACCCTCGAGGCCGACCGGTCCCCTGGCGTGGATCTTACCGGTGCTTATACCGACCTCTGCCCCGAATCCATATCTGAAGCCGTCAGCGAACCTTGTCGAGCAGTTGCGGTAAACGCCGGCTGAATCGACCAGATCCATGAAGTGCTCCGCCGCCGCGTCGTCGTTGGTGATGATAGAATCGGTATGGTGGGATCCGTAAGTGTTTATATGGTCAATGGCTTCATCTATGTCCGAAACTATCTTAGCGGAAATGATGAAGTCAAGGTATTCAGTGCTGAAATCCTCTTCCGCGGCTTCCGCGCACTCCGTGCGCTCGCGGACCTCCGGCGTTCCCCTCAGCTCTACGCCTGCGGCCCGGAAAGCTTCGCCCAGCTTAGGGAGCAGCTCGTCCGCTATGTCCTTATGGACGAGCAGTGTCTCAGCGGCATTGCATGCTGCCGCGTACTGGGTCTTCGCGTCCAGTATGATCTTAACCGCCATATCGGTATCGGCGTCCTTGTCCACATAGATGTGGCATATGCCGTCAGCGTGGCCCATAACAGGGATCTTGGTATTATCCATGATGTGGCGCACAAAGGCATTCGATCCCCTCGGGATCAGGAGGTCGACGGAGTCGTCGCATTTCAGGAGCTGGTCTATGTCGTCATGGGTTTCGGCCAGCATCATGAAGCCGTCAGGCATTCCCGCTGACACAGCAGCTTCGTAGATGACGCTGAAGAGCTTCCTGTTTGTCCTCTTGGCCTCGCTGCCGCCCTTTAAGATAGAGCAGTTGCCGCTCTTGAGGCAGAGCGTGGAAACCTGGACCATGGCGTCAGGACGGGCTTCGAAAATGACACCGATGACACCGATAGGCACCGTCTGCCTTATCAGAGTCAGGCCCTCGTCCAGCTGGCGTTTGAGCTGGATCTTTCCCACAGGATCCTCGAGGCCGATCAGCTGGTCTATGCCGCCCAGAACATCGGCGATCTTTTCATCCCCGAACTTCAGCCTCTTGAGCACAGGAGCCGGGATGCCGTTCTCCTTAGCCGCGGCCATATCCTCGGCGTTGGCTTCTTTTATCTCGTCTTTATGGGCTGTTATGGCGTCAGCTATGGCCCTGAGCGCTGTATTGCGTGTCTCTATGTCCGTATTGGCCGTTTTAGGGCTTACGCGCTTCATAGCGCGGGCCTTTTCGTGGATAGTCATATTAAAGTCTCCTTTCACTCGAGCGCCAGAGACGCCAGTTTTTTCAGCATGGTCCTGACCAGCCTGTTCGCTTCATGATACTGCACATTGCCGCCGCTGTCACGGAGTATCAGGTAGCCGCTCTCGAAGCCTCCCAGCTCCTCGAGCTCGGGCACGTCCGCGCCGGCTTCCCTCACGTCGGCCACACTGTATCCTGCCGCGTCAGCGGTACCGAAGCTGAGGAAGAAGCTGTCTCCCGTCGCTTCAGACTGAACGCTGTCCCTGTAGTAGGAATACTGAAGCGGTCCGCCAAAGATCTTTCCCTCGGCAGTCAGGCCTTTCTTATCGATCTTCATCGATGTGACGGAAAACTTCCTATCACCGGCTGCGACCGGAAAACCCTCGCTGAACATTATCTCATGCAGGTCCAGGTTGTGCAGTATGCCCGTAATAGCTGTGAGCTGCACTATATCGTCGCGGTTATGCAGCAGTATGCTGTCGAGCAGCCGCCCGCGGCGGTCTCCTGTACTATCTACATAATCGAAATACCGCTTAACACTGTCTCCGCCGCTTATCCTGTCGGTCCTCAGGCCTCCGCCGCCCATGAACCTCTCCACCGTCTTCTGCTTCAGATCCGGCAGAAGCTCAGGCAGACCGGAATGCTTCTTGAGCACCTTGTACATGTCCAGCGAATAGAGATGATCCAGGGCCTCCGTCCTGATCCCCGCGGCCTTGAGTCTTTTCTTCAGGAAAGGCAGGTCGAAGGAATCCCCGTTATAGGTCACCACAGTATCGTACTGGCTCAGCATGCCGCAGTAACGGTCCAGCAGCTCCGGCTCTTCATCGGGCTTATCCGCGAAATACTGGACTGCCAGCCTGGCTCCTTCGCCGTCCGGCACAGTCAGCCCTCCGAGTATCACAGAGCATTTCCTGGGCGAAAGCCCTGTCGTCTCTATGTCGGCGCAGACTGTCCTGCCCTCCCCGAAATACTCCTTAAATATCGGTGAAGCGTACAAAGTATCGCGAATCTTCTCTTCAGTTATCCTCATATCTCTGCTGCCTCTGCCCCATGCTGAAAGTGATAATAATATATTTTAGCACATCATCACCTTCAAGTGAACGCAGTAACGTATTACATAAGCATGAATGATAAAGAGTGCCCTGCCCCGCGTCCGCTCTGCGGACAGAATGCTCCGCAAAAAACAGGAAAAGCCGCCCGCTGACGCGGACGGCCGCAATATCAGTATGTCGATTCGAGCTTACCGAGGAAGGCCTGCAGTCTCTCGTTCTTTGAGTTGAACATGTCGTCCGGCGCGCAGTCCTCGACTATAACGCCGTCGTCTATGAATATCATCCTGTCGGAGATATCGTGGGCGAACTTCATCTCATGGGTTACTATGACCATGGTCATGTTCTTGTCCGCCAGGGACTTTATTACCTTAAGGACTTCGCCCGTGAGCTCAGGGTCCAGTGCCGAAGTCGGCTCGTCGAAGAAGAGGATCTTAGGGTTGAGCATGAGGGCCCTAGCTATAGCCACGCGCTGGCTCTGGCCGCCGGACAGCTGGTAAGGATAATAGTCTCCCCTGTCCGAGAGGCCCATCTGCTTGAGCAGGTCTTCTGCCTGAGCCATTACCTCGTCCTTGTTCCTCTTCTGCACGTTCAGTGGAGCGTCAGTCAGGTTCTTCAGGACGCTGTAGTGAGGAAAGAGGTTGAAGTTCTGGAATACCAGGCCGAAGTCCTTCTTGATCTCTCTCAGAGCTGCCTTGTCCGCGTATCTGACCTTTCCGTTCTCTTCCCAGGCGGCTTTCTCACCCATATATGAGAATTCTCCGCCGTCTATCTTCTCCAGCATGGTCGCGCATCTGAGGATGGTCGATTTGCCGGAGCCGGACGGTCCGATGATGGAGAGGACTTCGCCCTCGTCAACCTTGAGGGATATGTCCTTGAGCACAGTCAGATCGTCAAATACCTTTTTAATATGATTCATTTCAAGTACTGCCATGATGTGCTCCCTCCTAGTTGTAATAATTGAGCTTCTTCTCGATGAATGCCATCACCCAGGCTACCAGATAGTTGAAGATGTAGTAGAACAGAGCTGCCACGATGAGCGGAGTGAATGTGGTCTGAGCCGCCGCTATCTGCTTGGCTATCGAGAACATCTCAGCGTAAGCCAGGGCGTAGGCCAGCGAGGTATCCTTTACGAGCGTGATAGTCTCGTTTGTGACAGGCGGCAGTATCCTCTTCATTACCTGCGGAAGAATTATCTTTATGAAAGCCTGCTTCCTCGAATATCCGAGTACGTCCGCTGCTTCGTACTGTCCCTTAGGCATGGACTGGATACCGGACCTGAAGATCTCGGCGAAGTAAGCCGCGTAGTTGAATACGAATCCGAAGATGATAGCGCCGTACCTGTAAGCGCCTATGTTGGCGTTGAACAGGTAGTAAGGCCCGAAATATACAACCAGCAGCTGCAGCATCAGAGGCGTGCCTCTCATGACTGAAATATAGAATGTGACTATGCCTCTCAGCACCCTGTTCTTCGACATCCTGCCGAACGAAATTATCAGGCCCAGAGGCAGCGAGAGAACAAGTGTCCACAGAAAGATGCTGACTGATTTCAGCATTCCGTCTCCCATCTGTGCGATCATAGTGGCTAGTGACATTTGAAATAATTCCTCCGTAAAACATCAAGAAGGATGAACGCGCGCCATGCGCGTCCATCCTTTCAGTTTCCGTTATCAGGCGGAGCCTCCTTGTCCGCGGAGCGGACGCGGGTCTTCGCTTTTTAAAATATTACCGGTTCCTCAGCTTAGAGGCAGATCATGTCCGCGATATCGTACTTCTGCGCGAGCTGGTCTACTGTGCCGTCTTCCTTGAGTTCCTTGAGATCCTTGTTGATGACGTCTCTGAGCTTAGTGTTGCCCTTCTTGAAGCCTACGCCGTACTGCTCTGAGTTGAGGGCCTCGTCCAGCTTGACGAATCCGTCGCCTCTCTGCTTGAGCTGGTAGTTAGCTACGCCGATATCGATGGCGAGAGCGTCGAGTGATCCAGCCTGGAGTTCAGTGAAGGCTGTGTTGTAGTCTCCGAACTGCTGGAGTTCAGCGAATGAGTCTCCCAGCTTCTTCTGCTGATCTTTGTTTGTGAGCACGTCGTAAGCTGCTGAAGCAGTCTGTACGCCGACGATCTTGCCCTTGAGGTCAGACAGCTTTTTGATGCCTGAATCCTTTGGAACTACTACTACCTGGCTGTTGTCGCAGTAAGGGACTGACCATGTGTAGTCGTCTTCACGGCCGTTGATCGTGAAGCCGTTCCAGATGCAGTCTATGGAACCTGAGTTGAGCTCCATGTCCTTGGAATCCCAGTCGATAGGGTTCTTCTTAAGCTCCCAGCCTTCCTTTTCGCAGACAGCCTGGGCGAGCTCCAGGTCGAAGCCTGTGTAGTCGCCGTTGTCGTCCTTGTAGCCGAACGGCGGGTATTCAGCGTCGAAGCCTACTGTAAATGTCTTCATTGACGCAGGATTTTTTCCTCCGTCTGTCGGTGCTGCTGCCGACGAGTCGGCGCTTCCCGATACCGATCCTGCAGTGCCGGAATTTCCGCATGCTGTGCAGAGCGCGAGCACCATCATGAGGCTCAGCGCGATGGCAAATATCTTCTTTTTCATTTCTCCTCCTATTCCACCCGTCAAGCACCGCGGGCGGAAAAACACGATAACAAACGACAGGCCTCCAGACCCCTTTCGGGTCAAAGGCCGCTTTAATGCTTTCTAATTTTAGCATAGTAAAGCAATGCATGTCAATGAATAGTGATAATACATAACGACCCGCAAAAAGAACAGAAAAGCGATGTGCCGGGATGGGATGGGGCAGCATCGCTTTTGAAAGTGGAGGATGAAATAGATCGATAATATTTTAACACTTATCAGATGTTAATCAATATTGCCGGGCTAAAATATCCATCCCCTTTTTGTATTTTATTTTGTACTAGTTTCCCGAAGCATCCGCCGGAGTCAGCAGCACTACCGCTTCGCTCCTGACCGTCTGGCAGAACTGGTCGACCAGCCTTACGCGCTCCACTTTATAAGGCATACCCTCGCCCGCCAGAAGCTTAAGGTCCCTGGCCATAGTAGAAGGCTCGCAGGATACGTAGACAATGCGCCCGGGAGCGCTCTTTTTGACCGCCTCCAGCAGCTCCGGCCTGCAGCCTGAGCGCGGCGGATCCATGATCACTATGTCAGGCAGGATGCCGCCTTCCTCGAGATCGAAGATCTTTTTCTCCGCCTTTCCATGCATGAACTGGATGTTCACTATGCCGTTTATGACCGCGTTCCTGTTGGCGTTGAGCACAGCCTGCTCGACATACTCTATTCCCCAGACGTATTTTGATCTACCGGCGCAGAATAGACCGATGGTCCCTGTTCCGCAGTAGAGGTCGAAGACAGTGTCTTCCGGACCAGGCTGAGCGTAATCCAGGACTGTTTTATACAGCTCTTCTGTCATCTCGGGATTTACCTGATAGAAGGACTGGGGCGATATCTCGAATTCCAGGCCGCCGAATGAATCCTTAATGGTATCGGATCCGGCTATGACTTCGAATTTTCCCGGTACGGATACGTCGCGGTGGGTGTTGTATTCCGCGGCGACCGAAGCCAGGTAATAGTCTCCTGCTATCGCTTCGTCCATGATGTCGGCCAGCAGCTGAGGATCCTTGACCTTTTTGCCGTTTATAACCAGTATCACCATAACCTCGCCGGTCGATGAGGATACCTTGACTACCATGCGGCGCAGGCGGCCTCTGCGGGTCTTCTCGTCATAGACTGAGATGCCAGACTCTTCTACGTATCTCCTCAGCCCGTAAGCCGCCATCTCAGCTGCCTCAGACTGGATCAGGCAGTTTCTCACGTCAGTGACGTGCCTGGAGGAACGGTCGTAAAAGCCTACCCTGAGCGTGCCTGTGTTTTTCAGGCCGCCGTGCTTATCGTCTTTTATGCCGCCGGCACTGACCGCGTACTCGGCTTTGTTCCTGTAATGCCATGGATCTTCCATGACTGCCGGCTCGTCGAACTCGGGCAGGCTGCCGCCGAAGAGGCGCTGCAGCCTGTCCCTGAGCTGTCTGTTCTTGAGCTCTGCCTGAGCCTGGTACTTCATGTTCTGCAGGGTGCAGCCGCCGCATCTGCCGAAATACTGGCAGAGAGGCTCTGTGCGGTCAGGCGAGTATTCCTTTAATTCCTCTATCCTGCCCCTGGCTATATGTTTCTTTATGCTCGTGATCCTGACGTCAGCCGTATCTCCCGGTATCAGGCCCGGCACGAAAGTGACCATGCCTTCTATGCGGCCTATGCCGTCTCCTGAGGTGCTGACGTCAGTCACCGTCATCTCGTATATCTCGTCAGCCTGCATATTTAGCGAACTGCCTCGTCCGCTTCTTTTACAGCCTTTACGATGTCTGCAGCGGTGATGTTGTATTCTTTCTTGAGTTCTTCAGGCTTGCCTGACTGGCCGAATCTGTCCTGGATGCCTACCATAGTGACTCTTGCAGGGCAGCGGCGCGCTGTTACAGAAGCTACCATAGAGCCGAGACCTCCGATAACGGAATGCTCTTCAGCTGTGATGATGCTCTTTGTCTCTGTCGCAGCCTTTACGACAGCGTCCTCGTCGAGAGGCTTTATAGTGTGCATGTCGAGTACACGTACGCTTATGCCGTCCTTAGCCAGCTCTTCAGCGGCGATGAGGGCTTCGTTCACCAGAAGTCCGCAGGCGATGACCGTATGGTCTGTGCCTTCCCTGAGAGTGTTGGCCTTGCCGAGAACTATCTCGTCATCCTCTCCGTAGATGACAGGGACAGAAAGCCTGCCCAGCCTTACGTAAGCAGGGCCGTCGAAAGCGGCAACCTGACGCAGGAGCTTCTCTGTCGAAGGGCCGTCAGCAGGATGTACTACAGTCATGCCCGGGATGACGCTCATGAGAGCCAGGTCTTCGACGCACTGGTGGCTGGCTCCGTCCTCGCCTACTGTTACGCCTGAGTGAGTGGCGCAGATCTTCACGTTTGCGTGAGGGTAGCCGATGGAGTTTCTGATTATCTCGTAGGCTCTGCCTGCCGCGAACATAGCGAATGTGGAAGCGAACACGGTCTTTCCCGAGAAAGCCATGCCTGCCGCCATGCCCATCATATTCGCTTCGGCTATGCCGGCGTTGAAGAATCTGTCAGGATATGCTTCCTTGAATCCGGCAGTTTTAGTTGATTTTGAAAGGTCGGCGTCGAAAACGACGATATCAGGATTTTCAGCGCCCAGCTTTACGAGCGCGTTTCCGTATGCTTCTCTTGTGGAAATTTTATCTGCCATTTTATCTGTCTCCTCCGAGTTCCTTTACTGCCTGCTCAGCCTGCTCGTCGCTTGGAGCCTTGCCGTGCCAGCCTGCTTCGTTCTCCATGAAGGTCACACCCTTGCCCTTGACCGTCCTAGCTACGATCATCTGAGGCTTTCCTGTGATCCTCTTGGCGTTCTCTACAGCCTGTTCTATCTGGTCGAAATCGTGTCCGTCGATGAGCTGTACGTCCCAGCCGAAAGCGAGGAACTTCTCGCCTACAGGAGCTACAGTCATTACGTCTTCGTTCTTTCCGTCTATCTGGAGACCGTTCCAGTCTACGAAAGCAGTCAGGTTATCCAGCTTGTAGTGGGCAGCCGCCATAGCCGCCTCCCATACTATGCCTTCCTGAAGCTCGCCGTCGCCGAGGACAGCGTAAACTCTGTTCTTCTTTCCGTCTGTCTTTGCCGCCAGAGCCATGCCTACAGCGGCTGAGATGCCCTGTCCGAGGGAACCTGTCGACATATCGATGCCCGGAACCTTCTTTTTGTCAGGATGTCCCTGAAGGATGCTGCCGAGCTTTCTGAGAGTGAGGAGAGTCTCCTTAGGGAAGAATCCCTTCTCAGCAAGAGCCGCGTAGAGCGCCGGAGCGGCGTGGCCCTTAGAGAGCACGAACCTGTCCCTGTCCGGATCGTCCGGATTCTTAGGATCTACGTTCATCTCCGCGAAATAGAGATATGTGATGATATCGGCTGCAGAAAGCGACCCGCCCGGATGACCCGAACCGGCTGCGTGGATCTCACGGATGATATCGATCCTGATCTGTTCAGCCTTTTCCTTGAGAAAATTTTTACCAGCTGTCATGACACTTATTCCTCCTGGGATTTGCCCTGAGCTATAACTTTAAGCATGAACACGGGCAGCTTCATCATTCTTCCGAACCTGCTCGGCTGCTGTATGAACCTGTAGAGCCATTCGAGACCGTGCTTCTGATAGAATTCAGGAGCTCTTTTAAGGTCTCCGGACCATACGTCGAGGCTTCCGCCCACGCCTATGGCGCCGCGCACGCTGAGCTCTGCAGCGTGGTCATTTATGAACTTCTCCTGTTTAGGGGCTCCGAGAGCCACGCACAGGAAGTCAGCACCGCTGTCGTTTATCTGCTGTACGATGGCAGGCTCGTCCTCCGGCTTGAAATAGCCATGATGGCATCCCGCCACTATCAGCTTAGGGTATTTTTCTTTTATCTTAGCCGCGGCCTTCTCAGCCACGCCCGGCTTGCTGCCGAAAAAGTATATGGACTTTCCGTTCTTCTCCAGATACGCTATGCAGGATTCGAGAAAGTCTATCCCTGTTACACGCTCCTTGAGCGGATGCCCTACTATCCTCGACGCGTACACCAGTCCTATCCCGTCAGGGATTATTATGTCGGCGGAGCCGACGAGCTCCTTAAGGCTTTCGTCCTTAGAAGCGTTCTGGACTATTTCGGAGTTAGGCGTAAAGATCTTTGTCACTCCCGGTTCCGGGAAGAGCTTTTCGAACTTCGAGAAAGCCTGTTCCTTGTCTATCATGTCGACCGGCACTCCGAGTATCTTTATTCTCCCTTTGTTTTCATTCATCTGCGCACCTGTATCTTATCGAAGAATTCAGCCAGAAGGGTCCGGTTCTCCTCGGCAGCGGCCGTGAGTTTCTCAGACCTTTCTTCCAGCCTTTCTACGTATTTTTCCCTGTTCTCTATTATATCAGCGGCTTTGTTTTCCGCTTCGCCAACATCGATCCTCTCGACATCGCCCGCAGAAGGCATATCCAGCATCTCCAGGTAATCGCGCACCTTAGGGTCGTAGACGATACCCAGAGTAGGCACTCCCATGTGGGCCGCGAATATCAGCGTATGAAGCCTCATGCAGAGTATGAACTCAGCCTGGCCGACTATGCCCATCAGGTCGTCCGTTCCTTCGTAGCTGTCGAACAGCAGAGCCCTGTTCTTCATAAGGCTGATTATCCTGCGGCTTATGTCCAGGTCGTTAGGCCTCTGCATCACGATGAACACTATGTCCATCCCGTAATTGTCATGGACGCTGTCGCATATCTCAGCGACCTTGGCGTCAAAGTCAGGATCCGCGTCAGGCCAGTCCCTCACAGAGACAGCCGCGAAAGGCCTGCCCGTCTTAAGCTGCGGAAGCTTTTCCCTGAGCAGCCTGCCCGCTTTTTCCTTATCCCTGTATTTATCAGCGCCTTTATATGAAAATACCGGATCGGCCGTAACGTGGAAGACCTTGTCCTTAACTCCCATGGCCCTCAGCTCGTCAGCGGAATTGCCGTCGCGCAGTGTTATCAGCTCGGCCTTCTCGACCGCTCCGCGGACACGGGCCCGGTTTCCAGGCCTGTCGACCGGGCCGATCCCGTTGGCGTACATCACCAGCCTGCTCTTTTTGGCCGCCTGGTTCATTATCCATGTATAGTAAATGAGCGATTTGGTGGAAGTCCTGTCCTGAAGCAGAGATCCGCCGCCTGAAATGACCACGTCGCTCTCGGCTATGGCCTTTTTTACGGCTCTCATATTGAACCTGTCGACCATGTGAAAGCTGTATCTGCCCCTGTTCTTCTCAGGCTCAGATACCAGCACGCTCACGGCTGTATTCCTGTCCATGCTCATGATATTCTCATATATGGAACCTAATATCGCTTCGTCGCCGGCGTTCCTGAAGCCGTAGTATCCGCTCAGCAGGATGTTGAGCTCAGGCTGTACGGCGCGTTCGTAAACCTCCAGGTAATCGTCAGCCATCTTAGCCGCCGAATAGTACTTCTGGATAGTATCCCGGCAGTATTCACCGAGTATAGCGCGCTCATCGGCAGACATAGCGAAGAGAGCCGTTATGTCGCGCTCCAGCTTCCGGGCGTCTGACATCTCGCAGCCTCTGCAGCAGAAGTTTGTCAGCCGTCCTACCTCCAGCCTGTCCTCCCTGAATATGCCTATATATCCTTCGTTTCCGGCAATGATGGCCGGCTTGGCAGCGCTCATGGCCTCCAGGGCCGCCCTGCTGACACCGACGAATATGTCGCCGGCTGCCACTATCTCATTTATATCGGTCCTGGCTCCTGTCATGACCAGGCACTGACGTCCCAGCTTCCTGTTGACTCCATCAGCTTCAGTCTTGAGCTCG
This sequence comes from Bacillota bacterium, assembly GCA_028724585.1. GTDB lineage: Bacteria > Bacillota > Clostridia > Peptostreptococcales > Anaerovoracaceae > RUG708. Next base: position 36,465 of record JAQYCQ010000030.1, read on the forward strand.
TCGAAAACATCTCCGCCTCCGGCTATCAGGAACTGGATCCCCGGCACCTTTTCTGAGAGCGCCGGCGCCGCTTCTATGAGCTGGCGGGCCGCAAGCGCCCTGGACTCGTCCATGCGGCTGACGTAGGAAACTATAGGAGCGTCAGGGTCCAGGCCGAATTCCTTTATGACCTTGTCCCCGGAAATATCCGGCGAGAACTTTTTCATGTCTATCCCGTTGATAGTCAGGTAGATCTGGTCAGGACGCAGGTCATACTCGTCTATCAGGTATTTCTTTATGTCGTCGCTGACCGCTATAGTGTACCTGCCCCAGTTGGTCAGGCGCCTGTTGACGGCATCGACTTTGAAAACCCAGTGGGCGGTCGTCACGAAATTGAAGGGTACTTTCTTATGTACCAGCCCCGCTATGAAGCCCGGTATCCTGGCGTGGGCGTGCACTATGTCCGGTCTTTCTGTCTCTATGAGCTCCTGGAGCAGCCTGCAGGACTCCTTTACCGAAGCAGGATCTTTCCTGTTCAAAGGCATCTTGTAGTGCTTTATGCCGCACTCCTCGAGCTCCCTGACGTAGACACCGCCGTTGGAGGCCGCCAGCACCTGATGCCCGCGGTGTACCAGCTCCCTGGACAGCTCTAATATGTGAGTCTCGGCGCCGCCTATGTCGAGGCCCATGGTCACCATGAGTATCTTCATTATTTATTCAGCTCCGTTATGGTTCCTGTAAATTCCACGTATTTAGTAGCCATCTTGATATCCGAGTTTACGTTGAGCTCGTCCACCCTGTTGGCGTACACGTGGCCGCCGTTCTCGGCAGCCTTGCCCTTTACCGTAAGATAGAGATCGAACCTGTCCTCTACCGTACCTTCGACCCACTCGCCGTCATCGGTCATTATCTGGGCTTTCGCCGGCTCTGACTTGAGTCCGGTTATCTCTCCGATGGCATCCCCGTTCTGGAATATATAGAGCTGGTCGCCGACCTTGAAGCTGTCGACCGACCCCTGCCTTATGCCCGGTACCTTGACCGTGTATGTGATATCCTGCAGGTCCGTCTGAGAATCGTTCACATTCCCGCCGCCAAACTTGACTCCGACCGCGATGACCACCAGAACGCAGATCAGGATCACAATGATGTCTATTACGCTAATCTTTCCGCCTATACGGCCGTCTTTATCTATGATCTTCATCAGGCGTCTTCCCTCTCTATTCCGATGATATATCCGCTTCCCGAGTATCCCGGTCCCAGCAGGCTCACTTCATGGCCGACCCTTACCGGAAAACCGCCGTCAGCTACATACGAAGCTCCGTTGTCCTCGCACTCGACTTTAACTGTAATGGCCGCGCTGTATCTGTCAGGAACCTCCGACATCTTGTATTCATTTGTCTCCTGATCGATCGAAGACTTTTCGTAAGGGTAGAATTTCGAGCTCTCAACGGTCCCGATATTGTATTTCTTTACCTTGTCTACCAGAGTATCACCCTTCTTGATCATACCCTCTGTATTTTTCTCAAGGTCTGTGATCTCTACTGTATAGGTGATCTCCTTTGTCGCGGCGGCGCCTGACGACGCCTTATGATTTTTATACACCACAAAAGCTCCTGCCAGCGCTATGACCAGCACTATTATGATTATGTCGAAAAAGTTGACCTTCCATCCTTTCTTTTCCGGCTGAGCTTTGCTGTTCCCGTTTTCCATCACGCTTTCTCCTTTCACGGCATGGAATCCTGTCGGCGGAGCCGACGTAAGCAGCAGACATTCATTGAGATTTATGCATGTCTGGTTAATTCTTTTATATATTCTGAGCGTCTCCCTCCAGGCTCTCGTATCTGCAGGCTATAGCCGATACAGCCAGGTAAGCCCAGAAAAGGAACATTACCCTGTAGTTGTAGAACGAGTAGTCGGTCATGCTCTGCAGCAGGAAGCCGCCCGCGCCCGAAAGGGTGCCTATCTGCAGCATCTTTGCCCTGCGGTCCTTTGTCACTGAGATGGCGTGGCAGTTCATCCTTATGAAGGCGATGATGAGTATGGCGAATACTATGATGCCCGCTATTCCTGTGTCGCAGACTATCTGCAGGAAGAGGTTGTGGGCGTGAGGCGCCGATACCGTGTTGTAGCTGTAGGCCGGATAGACCATGTTGAAGGCGTGTGTGCCCGGTCCTATGCCTGTCAGCCAGTAATCCTTGAGCATCTTGATGGTTCCCATCCAGATGGAAACTCTGTAGGATGTCGACGTATCCGTTACGTTTCCTATGCTCGTGAACCTCTGCACCATGACGTCAGGCGCGAAGAGCAGAAGGCCTATGCCTCCGGCTATGATCAGGAAGATAAAGCGCCTGTCCACCAGAAGGAGGAAGATGACAGCCGCGAAGAGCAGGCCCAGCCAGCCGCCTCTGGAGAAGGTGTATATCATGCACAGGCAGAGTATCCCGCAGATCATCAGATAGAAGAGCTTCCTTCCCGCGCCTCCTTCGGCGAACAGCAATGCCGCCGCCAGAGGGATGATCAGGAGCAGGTACTCGGAAAGCACGTTAGGATTCTGCAGCGTAGAGTATACTCTCGTGGAGATATCGCTGAACATATCCTGGTCTACCCAGGTCTCGCCGCCGCCCGTTCCGAAGAAATGCTGGTATATTCCGTAGAGCGCCACCAGGGTGCCCGCCAGCACTATGGCTTTTACCAGTATATCGAACTGCTTCCTTGTCGTCACCGCGTTTTCGACCGCGAAGGCCGACATGATCAGCACGCACGAAAGGAGGCCGATATAAAGGCTCCCGGAAATGGTCACCGAAGTGAACGTGGCGATGAAATATATGATAGCGTATATCAGTATGTACCTGTTGACAGGAGCCCGGGCAAGTTTCCTCTCCCTGTCGATGCCGGCCCTGAGCACAGTCGCCAGGCAGGCCAGCAGCACCAGTGCCAGAAGGGCCATAGTAGGGATGAGCGGCGCCAGCACTACTGCCAGGAAACACCAGAGATAAGGCATGGCGAATATGCTGTTCTTAAAAAGCCTGTCGAGCCTGAGCGCTCCCGAAACAGACTCCTGGGCCTGCCGCAGACGGCTTCCAGCCCTGAAAAAAGCGCTGCCCGAAGCCAGATCCTCATCATCCTTCATATTAACAAAAGCCCTTATTATCCTGCTGCCCATCCACTGTCGGCTGAACCAGCCGCCGACAGCGGCGCAGATCCTGTAAAACAGGCTTTTCTTCAAAATATCGGTCATTGTTCATTACTCCCCGGAACCCTGTTCCGCCTTTACTTTTTCCTTCTTATCATATTTCCGACCGCTTTAGCTTCATCGAGTCTCATTATATACGCAAGTATGAAGAACACAAGCACGCCGGCGATCGTCGGCACGAGGATCACCAGAAACTTGCCGGCGATGCCCCCGACCGCTCCGCGGACAAGTCCCGCGCAGAGCCTGACGGCGAAGTACATGGCCGCTGAGGCGCCTGTGACCTTGAGCATGTCCCATACGAAGCGCTTAGACATGAAGCCTTCGCCCCTGCGTTCCAGCGGGATCATGAGCACTACAGCGTTTACCGTGCCCGCGGCGGCCGAGGCTATGGCCAGGCCGCTGACGCTCAGCTTTCCCACCAGGGCAAAGCAGAGCAGCAGATCGCAGACGATGGCGATCCCGCCCGCCAACAGCGGAGTCTTGCCGTCCTGCCTGGCGAAATAAGCCCTGCTGATGATGTTCTGTATAGTATAGCCTATCATGCCCAGTGACGTAAAGAAGAGAGCCCATCCGGTCATGGCAGTATCCTTTTTGCCGAATTCCCCGCCTCCGTAGATCAGGTCTATGATCTCATAAGAGAGGGCCATCACGCCGAACATGAGCGGAATGGCGAAAAAGAGCGAAGCGTGCATGGTATTCCTGATAGTGTTCCGGAACTCTTCCTTCTGGTCTGAAACCTCCAGCCTGGAGAGCTTCGGAAATATTACGTTGGTGACTGAGAGCACGAATACGCCGATTATCATCAGATAGAGATTTGTGCTGTACTCTATAGCAGGCACTCCGGCTCCCTTGTAGAGGTATGAAGCGAAGCGCGAGTTTATCGTCAGCATCACCGGCTGCACCCATGTGCTGACCATGACCGGCAGCATGAGCGCGAACACCTTCTTCATCTCGTCGTTCTTAACGCTCAGCGAAGGATGGTATCTGAAGCCTTTTTTATGGAGAGACGGTATCTGCACTATCGCCTGCACCGACCAGCCGATAAGGAAAGCGACCGCCAGCCCGTATATGCCGAACCTGCTGTTGAGCGTCGGGTAATAGGCTATTATCACCGCGTTAGAGAGCACACTGATGAAAGCCGGTATATTGAACTCATCGAATGACTGAAGTATGCCCACGAACGAGTAAGCTATGCCCGTGAAGAATATGGTCGGGAACATGATACGGGTGAGATTTACGCTCAGCGCCGCTGTCTGCGCGTCGTAGCCCTTGGCGAAAAGATCTACCAGGCCTCCCGAAAATATGATCCCCACTATAGTGAGTATCAGGGTCAGGGCGCCTATCACCGTTATGAAGTTGCCCGCGAACCTTATGGCGTGTTCCCTGCCCTTCTTCTGGAGGGACTCGCTGAAAATAGGTATGAAGCTGGCCGCTATAGCCGACGCGAAGAGCATGTCGAAGAAGACTCTCGGTATGCGGCTGGCCGTCAGAAAAGCGCTGGCGTACATGCCGGTGCCGTAATTGACCGCCAGCAGCCTGTCCCTTATGAGGCCGAGCAGCTTGCCGAGCAGCGTTATCAGCATAACCGTGCTTATAGTCTTTACCTGTTTAGTACTGCTTTTATCCATTTAATACTCTTTCTAGTCATCGACTATGCCGGCCTGGCTGCCGTCACTATTGCCCTCTTCCGGCTGGGTCTTATCTCCGTCGGAAGGCTGGTCCGGACTGCCCTTCTGATCTTCTTTGGAAGGTTCCGCCTGATTCTCATCCTGCTTTGTTCCCTGCTCTTCATTCTGGGCCTCCTGGTTTTCTAAAGGAGGAAGGCTGTCAAGGTAAACGAGAGTAGAATCGAGTATCCTGGACATCTGCGCCCTGGTAAGCTGGCCCTTAGGATCTATCTTTCCGTCAGCTCCGCTGACTATATCGCTGGAGACGAGAGCCGCTGCCGGCAGCTTAGCGTAGCTTTCCATAGCATTCACGTCGCTGAACTGGTCGAGTACGCTCAGAGAAGGTGTCTTTGCGCCGCCCTTTCCGCTGATATATCTATATACGAAAGCGAAAGCCTGTTCCCTGGTCAGAGTATCCTGCGGCATGAAGTGTATGCCGTCGCCGGCAGCGATCTTATTGGAAGCAGCCCAGGCTACCGCGTCAGCGTAATAATCGGAAGAATGTACATCGCTGAAGGACGATGCGCCTGTGACCGCAGGCTTTCCGGCCGCCCTGTACAGCATGAGCATGAAGTCGCCTCTCTTTATGCCGTTATCCGGGCCGAAAAGTCCGTCGCCGATACCGCTGACTATATTTTTGTCAGCCAGGTCCTGTATGAACTGGTCTCCCCAGTGGAGGGTCGTATCAGTGAAGGCTCCTTCTACTATGAGCTTTACGGTATTGGAAACCCCGCCGGAAGAAACTGTTATATCCGCTGTGCCTGTCTTGTTTCCGGCTATGACGCTGCCCTGTCCGTCTACCGTTCCGCCTTGGCCTGCCGCGGACCAGTTATATGAGGCTTTGTCATTGATGACTGGTTTGCCGTAATAGATATCCGAAGGGGTGAGGACTGTCTTTTCGCCCTTCTTCAGCCTGATCTCACCGCTGGTCACGTCCAGAGGGCCGCACTTTACGTCTATATCGGTTATCTTATCCGTTACCAGGAAGCTGCTCTTTCCGGAAGCGCCTGTCGATTCTGAGTTGAGGGCGACTTCTACGTATCCAGTGCCCTGGCCGGCAGTAAATCTGCCGTTTTCAAAGGATGCCGGGCCTGACACTACCGATGCCGCTGTATCAGAAGGCAGCTCTGCCGGTTTATTTGCTTTATCTGTCGCCTGGAAGGCGCCGTCAAACGAAGAACCGCTGAAAACTACCGCTCCGTTATCCTTGAGATAGAGATTTTTAGCTATGCCGTCAGGCTCTTCGCCGGTCGCAAAGAAGGCGAAGGTCGAGCTCCTGCGCTCCTGTCCGTCTGAAGGACTGTTAGTAACAGCCGCTTTGTCCTGGCCCGGAAGCAGCATAGAGAGGACCGTTGAGCCGCCGCCGTCCAGGTTTACTGCCTGTACGCATCCCCTGTTTATCATCTCTTCAGCCAGCTCTGTCATAGTAAGGCCCGTGGAATAGCCAGGCTGCCTTCCGTCAAGCGTATAGAACACCAGAGTTCCGTCCGCTTTTATGCCCATAGCCGATCTCGGGTTTATCGCTGCCAGATCCTTGTCCCAGCCCGAGCTGTCAGCGACCTGGCCATTGTCGACTATGATATCGCCGCAGCCTGTGGCCCATGCTGAGTCCGCTACCGTCTGGTTTCCCCAGGTATCAGTTTCCAGCTTGACGACGTCGCCCACGTCGAACTTGTCGTAATCCGCATCCAGCTTAGAAGCGTCGCCCGCGCTGAGCACCATGTATCCCTTGCCGATATCCAGAGGATATGAGGACCTAAGCTTCTCAGCGACCTGAAGGGTCACAGACCCTTTGGTCTTCATAGAGCCTTCGAGTATCTTGAACTTGACATACCAGCCGTTTCCTGAAGTCCTTGTCGATACTGTCGAGAAATATTCGTCGAAAAGATAAAGGCCCGCGCTGTTGACTCTCATTTTATTAAAGTGAGTCAGATTTACGCCCTGGCCGGCGTTTTTGTACTGTCCGTTCGCTCCGCCCAGGTTTTCCAGAGAGATCTGGACTGCCGTATCCTGTACGATCTTAGCGTTTCCGTCCTTGTCGAAGCAGATAGAATTGCAGCCTTCAGGGCTCGATTTATACACTCCGTCCTCTACAGCTATGCCCATAGGTACACCGGTCTGTCTGCTGAAGAAATCGGTGTTGATCCCGCCGAGTATCCTGTGCCCCAGGCCTTCCGCGAACTCAGTCGTCTTATCGATGGTCAGCCCGCCGTAGATGGTATCGTCGGCGATAACGACCGGCTTTACCGTACCCGGCTTCAGCTCCGCGAAATTGCTTTCCTGGCGGCCATTGCCGTTCTCGCTCACTACATTGTTATATGTGAGGCCGTTTCCCAGATCCACGATCTTGTGATAGACCTCCGTCCCCGCGCCCGTGGCGGCGAAAGCCGTCGAGGCAGTAACGAAAGCTGCCGAGATGATCAGCGCAGAAACGATCCTGCGGCTTTTACTCTTGAAAAATCCCATTTTCCTGCCCTTCTGATAAAATTACTTTTACATTAGTTTCTATATATTTTACATTACACGGCATAATACGCACGCAGCGCCCGCGCAGCCTGTCATTGTCCTATTCCCAGAACTATCGTCGCGAATACGAAATAGATGCCGAGCGACATCATGTCCGTGAGCGATGAGACCACAGGTCCTGCCATGAGGGCCGGGTCGATATGTACTGCCTTTGCCAGCAGCGGGAGCATGGCGCCCACGCATTTAGCTATCATGACTATAAGGAACATGGCCCCGCAGACTGTGAGCGCGACACCCGGGGTGTCGTGGTCTATGTATATGATCCTGAGGAAATTAAGGGCCGACAGGCACAGGCCTACTATCAGGCCTATCCTTACCTCTTTCCAGAGGACTTTGAGCGTATCGTCCAGATGTACGTCCTCCGTCGCCAGCCCGCGGATTATCAGTGTCGACGACTGGGAGCCCGAGTTTCCGCCCGTGCCCATCAGCATAGGCATATATGTTACGAGGGAGATGCAGGCAGAGAGCATGTCCTCGAACCTGGCTATGATCCCTCCGGTTATCATATACGAACACATGAGGATAAAGAGCCAGGGCAGCCTTGTCTTTACGTGCTGAAAGACCGTCATCTCCAGGTACTCGTCGTCGCTGTCGCCCGTTACGCCGGCCATCCTCTGGAAGTCCTCGGTCGCCTCGTCGTCGATTACCTCGAGGATATCGTCGACGGTTATGATGCCGACCAGCCTTCCTTCACGGTCTACCACCGGCATGGCTATGAGACCGTACTTCTTGAACATGTTCGAGACTTCCTCCTGGTCGGTGAGCACGCTGACAGACATGACGTCGGCGTGCATTATCGTGCTGACCACCGTGTCCGGATCGGACATGACCAGATTCTTCAGCGAGACTATGCCTATGAGATGCCGTCCTTCGCCTATGACATAGCAGGAATATACAGTCTCGGCGTCCTCTCCCACATCCTTTATATGCTGGAGGCATTCCGATACCTTCATGTCCTTCTTAAGGTGAACGTAATCTATGGTCATGAGACTCCCGGCGCTGTTCTCCGGGTAGTTGAGGAAGGTGTTTATCAGGCTTCTCTCTTCCTTAGTAGTCTTGACCAGTATCTTATCCACCAGATTGGCCGGCAGCTCTTCCAGCAGGTCTATCATATCGTCGAAGGCCAGCTCCTGTATGATCTGGTCAGTCTCCTTCTGGGTTATGCCGTTGATGATATCGACCTGGTTGTCCTCTGAAAGGAAAGAAAACACGTCAGCCGACACGTCCTTGGGCAGCATCCTGAACACCAGGATCTCCCTCTCCAGCCCCAGCTCCTCGTCTATCTCTTCCAGGATCTCGGCTATATCGACAGCATTGTTTTCGATGAGCGTACTTCGCACTTTGCTGTACCGCCGTTCTGTGACCATTTCGATGATCTCCTTAACTTCCGCGTCGAAGTCACGGCTGTCAAGAGTATTGTTCTCTCTCATCTCATCCATTCTGCTGCCTCCTTTCTTATAGCGGGCATGCCGCGCCGCGGCCAGAAGCGTTTTTAACACGCTCGGCGGTAAAATTATAGTCTACTCACGTTGAATATTGCAACTGTGTAGTGTAAAATACTGCGTATTAATGATTTAATTTGTGGGCAATTACAAATGAGTCATATAACACCTGCGTTCGTAATCAGAAAGGACCGATAATATGAACAGTGACAAGATAAAGAACGGCGCCAAAGGCGCCCCTGTACGTTCCCTCTTCTACGCTATGGGATATACAAAGGAAGAAATAGACAGACCTATCATCGGAGTGGTAAACGCCAAGAACGAGATCATCCCGGGCCACATGATGCTGGACAGGGTAGCTGACGCGGCAAAGAGAGGCGTCATCATCGGCGGAGGCACACCGGTAGAGTTCCCTGCTATCGGCATCTGCGACGGTATCGCCATGGGCCACGTAGGCATGAAGTTCCCTCTCGCCAGCCGCGAGCTCATCTGCGACTCCATAGAAGCTATGGCCAGAGGCCACCAGCTGGACGGACTCGTTCTCATCCCTAACTGCGACAAGATCGTTCCTGGCATGCTCATGGCTGCGGCAAGGCTCAACATCCCTGCTGTAGTAGTATCCGGCGGCCCTATGAGACCGGGCAACCTCCACGGACGCACACTGGACTTCAACTCCGTCATGGAGAGCGTAGGCTCCTTCAAGAACGGCGATATCACAGAAGAAGAGCTCGAGGAGGTAGCTGAGAACTGCTGTCCTGGATGCGGCTCCTGCAGCGGCCTCTTCACGGCAAACAGCATGAACTCCCTCACAGAAGTACTCGGCATGGGCCTCCCGTTCAACGGCACTGCCCTCGCTGACACAGGCGAGAGGATCAGACTCGCCAAGCACGCCGGCATGCAGGTAATGGAAATGCTCAGAAGGGACATCAAGCCTAGAGACATCCTCACACGCGAAGCGTTCGAGAACGCCATCACAGTGGACATGGCAATGGCAGGATCCACAAACACAGTCCTCCATCTCCCGGCTATCGCCCACGAAGCAGGCATCCAGCTGGAGCTGGACATCTTCGACGAGATCAGCGAGCACACTCCTAACCTCTGCAAGCTCAGCCCGAGCGGCAAGCACCACATGGACCAGCTGGGCCAGGCAGGCGGCATCCCGGCCCTCATGAACGAGCTCACCAAGCTCGACCTCATCCACAAGGACTGCATCACTGTAACAGGAAAGACAGTAGGCGAAAACATCGCTAACCACCCTGTACTCGACAACGAAGTCATCAGGCCTGTAGACAACCCTTACAGAAACAGAGGCGGACTCGCCATCCTGCGCGGAAACCTCGCTCCGGACGGAGCCGTAGTAAAGGAATCGGCCGTTGCTCCTGAGATGCTCGAGCACAAGGGTCCCGCAGTCGTATTCAACTCAGAGGAAGAAGCTGTAGACGCGATCTGGGGCAAGAAGATAAAGAAGGGCGACGTCATCGTCATCAGATACGAAGGCCCTAAGGGCGGCCCTGGCATGAGAGAAATGCTCTCGCCGACATCATCCATAGCCGGCATGGGACTGGACAAGGATGTAGCCCTCATCACAGACGGCAGGTTCTCCGGAGCATCCAGAGGAGCTTCCATCGGCCACGTTTCACCTGAAGCAATGGCAGGCGGACTCATCGGCCTCTTAAAGGACGGCGACATCATCCACATCAATATCCCTGAGAGATCCCTCGAGGTAGAACTCTCCGACGAAGAGATAGAAAAGCGCCGCGCAGAGTACGTAAAGCCTGAGCCTAAGGAAAAGACAGGCTACCTTTCACGCTACGCCAAGCTGGTAACATCAGCAAATACAGGAGCAGTCCTCAGCGCTGACTAAATAACAATATCTGAAAACAAACGGACCGCCCGCGGCTCACGAGCCCTCCGGGCTCTCCGTCAGCGGAGCTGACGCGATAACTGCCTAAGAAAAAAGAAGCTTCTAAATTTATTAGCTGCTGATAAACTCTAAAGTCTGTTTTTTCTTTCACAAGCCATGGTATAATCAGTACAACAAGTACTTATCTGTAACTGTGTAAAAAGTGAAAGGAAAGGCATCATGGATAAAAAGACGATAAGCAAATACAATCAGGACAGGGATATCTGGTTCGGTGGCCAGCATCTTGAGGGCCCTAACGGAGGGGCATGCTATTATATCTGTGAATATTTCGACAAGATGCACTTGACCGAAGACGGCAGGCACTTCATTCAGTGGTGCAAGTTCTACGACAGGGAAGAAGACGGATCAAACTGCAATATGGACTGCGAGCAGTTCGGCAAATGCGATACCTGCGGAGGATTTTCCGCTGTAAGATGTTCCGACTGCGACATACTGCGGCCGGAAGACTGACAGTAAACCGCGGTCCGTCCGGATACGGATCTATAAGAGGAGTCACGTACATTGAAAAAAATTCTGAACATCATAAGCGATACAAATGTCGGCGGCGCCGGACGCGCGCTTCTCACATATCTTAAATACATGGACAGGGACGAGTACGAAGCAGCGGCAGTAGTTCCGCGGGGCAGCCTCCTCACAGAACGCATAAAAGCCCTCGATATCCAGGTCTTCGAGGTCGATGTAGCACCTGATAAGTCATACGACCGTGCTTCCATCAAGACCCTGGAAAAAGCCATCAAGGAGTATAAGCCGGACGTAGTCCATACCCACGGCTCCCTTTCCGGCAGGATCGCTGCCAGAAGATGCGGATGCGCGGTAGTCTACACCAGACATTCGGTATTCCCTGTATCTAAGAAGATAAGCCGCGGACCCGGGAAGCTGGTCAACAAGCTTGTCAATGAACACTATTCCGACCGTATCATCGCTGTCAGCCCCGCTGCTGTCGACAACCTGACAGAAGGCGGCATCTCCGAGGACAGGATCGATGTAGTGTTCAACGGAGTCGAACGCCTTACACCCGCGTCTGATGAAGCTAAGCAAAAGCTGCGCGCGGAGCTCGGCATAGAGCCGGGCCTGTTCACAGCAGCCCTGCTGGCCAGAGTCATCGATTACAAGGGCCAGCTCGATATAGTCGAAGCGGCGAAACTGCTCAAAGACAGGGGCTTTGATTTCAAGTTCCTCTTCGCCGGCACCGGCGACAGCGCCTTTATGAAAGAAGTACAGGACAGGATAGACAGCCTTGGCCTCCACGCTAACGTACTTATGCTGGGCTTCAGGAAGGACGTTTCAAATATCCTCAGTATCCTCGACGTACAGCTCAACGCTTCCTACGGTACCGAAGCCACCAGCCTTTCACTCCTCGAAGGCTTCTCGCTCGGCGTACCTGCCGTAGCCAGCGATTACGGCGGCAACCCTTATGTAGTAGAAGACGGCGTTAACGGGCTCGTCTTCAGGACCAGAGACGTAAAGGGACTGGCCGACGCTCTGGAGAAGCTCATGAAGGACCGGGCTCTGCTGGCCAGTCTTGGCACCAACGCCCTGGCTGTCTACGACAAGCGCTTTACCGCCCAGGTTTATGCCCACAACGTGGAGACCGTATACCGCAAAGCCATGATAGTCCACGGGGATATCTCTTAGGCAAAAACGGACACGGTACTCCGGCGGCCGGAAAAACATCAGCAGGATCGAAAAAAGCAGCTCCGCGGAGCTGCTTTTTTATATGCCTCAGAGTCCCAGCAGGGCTCTGATCTCTATTCTCTTTTTATCCGTATCTTCGTTGCTGAAGCGCATGGAGGTATACCTGTCCAGATCGCCGCGGCCCTTAGCCAGGCTCCGGGTGACCGGAAACTTAAGCTCGAAGCCCAGGGCCGCTATGCCGGCGAAACGGTCCGCGGGCGTCTTTTTGAGCGCGTGTTTTACAGTCCGGCGCTTTCTTATCTGCTCCATGACCGGATCGCTGATCGATGAAGCCAGCAGCTGCTCTCTGCTGGTTTTGAATATCTCTTCCGGAGCCGCCTCGGCGAATACCCTGAAGATGTCCAGCTTGTCAGCGTCCCTGATGATATCGCAGTAGATACGCTCCTCTTCGGTAAGACCGTCCGGAAGCTGGTAGGCGCTGTGATAACGGACCGCTTTTTCTATAACAGGATAGACGGTCTCGTCGCCGGTAAAGTTCCTTACATAGCCGCCCTTGAACAGTATATCCGCTCCCAGCGCGGCGTGGTCTATAGACGAAGCGTCCCAGAAGGTATGGAACTCAGCGACCTGCGGGAAGCGTCCCAGATCGTGGAGAATACCGATCAGCCAGGCCAGGTCGGCATCCTTGCCGGCGGAGCCGGCGATAGTCACACAGTTTTCGGCAGTCTTGACTGTATGTACTGCCTTTCGCTTTATATCCGGATCATTCATATCATAGGAGGCCAGGAATTCCCTGAAAGCCTTCGAGACTCTTTTCCTGTCAAGTTCCATCTTAGATCTCTCCGCTGAGGACTTTCTCTATGTGCTTGCCGTACTTGGTCTTTTTGAGCGGCTGCAGGAGCTCGTTGAGCTGGGCGGCGTCTATGAAGCCCTTTTTGTAGGCTATCTCTTCTATGCAGTTCATTTCGCCGCTCTCCTTTTCAGCGCGCGCCGCGGCGTTGGAAGCCGTGAGGAGCCCGTCAGCCGAGCCTGCGTCGAACCATTCTGTCTCCTTGTCTATGAGCTTTACCTTGAGCTTCTGCTTCTGCAGATAGACCTTGTTGACATCGGTGATCTCCAGCTCGCCCCTTGCCGAAGGCTCTATCTGGTCAGCGACTTCTGTCACTGAGCTGTCGTAGAAGTAGAGACCCGGTACTATGTAATTTGACTTAGGGTGTTCAGGCTTTTCCTCGAGCGATAAGACGTTGAAGTTTTCGTCGAACTCCACTACGCCGAAGGAACGCGGGTCTTCTACCGGATAGCCGAAGATCACGGCTCCGTCTACAGGTGCTGTATATTCCTGGAGCGAATCGTAAAAGGCCTGTCCCAGGAAGATGTTATCGCCCAGCATGAGGCAGACGTCGTCGTCGCCTATGAATCCCTTGGCTATGGTGAAGGCGTCAGCGATCCCTCTCAGTTTATTCTGGACAGCGTAGCTGACGTCGAGACCCAGGCTGCTGCCATCGCCGAAGAGCCTGTTGTAGCCGCCTATATCAGCAGGCGACGATATTATCTGAATCTCCCTGATGCCCAGACTCATGAGCACCGCCATAGGATAATAGATCATCGGCCTGTCGTAGACCGGAAGCATAGGCTTCGATATCGCTTTTGTCGCCGGGTAGAGCCTAGTGCCTTTGCCGGCGGCCAGAATTATACCTTTCATCAGTTGTATTTTCTCACTTTCTGCAATTTATTACTTTTCAGCGCTTTTCCCGGCCGTCCCGAGGCCGGGCCTGTCCGCGCGAGCGGACGTGAGCGCTTTTTCCCATATTTACCTCATTTTATTTACAAGAGACTCCACGTCAGTCATGAGCTGCTTTTCCTTGAGCTCAGCCTTGCTCTCCGTGTCGGCGTAGATAGAAACGTAGAATTTGAGCTTAGGCTCCGTGCCTGACGGTCTGGCTATCAGGCTGACTTCCTGATCCAGACTGAATTTGATGACATCCGCCGGAGGAAGCCCGTCCACTCCGTCTTTGTAGTCAGTCACTTTCTCCACATTGAAGCCGCCTACGCGCTGTACTCCCGAGCGGAGCACGTTCATAACGCGGTGCATAGCCTTTTCGCCGGCGCCGCCCTCGAACTGGTAGGAATGTACCCTGTCCAGGCAGAAGCCGTACTTGTCGTAGATCTGCTGCAGCCTCTCCAGCAGGCTGACGCCCCTTGAGCGGTGATAAGCAAACATGTCGCATATCATGAGCGCCGCGTCGACAGCGTCCTTATCCCTTACGTATGTGCCGGTAAGATAGCCGTAGCTTTCCTCGAAGCCCAGCAGGTAGGATTCAGGATGGCCCTCTGCTTCCAGCTTAGCGATCGTGTCGCCTATATATTTGAATCCGGTGAGCACGTTGACTGTCCTTACGCCGTATCCCGCTGCCACCTTTTCAGCGATGTCTGTAGTCACTATAGTCTTGACCATTACAGGATCCGCCGGCATGGTTCCAGTCTCTTCGCGCCTCATGCAGATATAGTCCATGAGGAGGACGCCGGTCTCGTTTCCTGTCAGCAGGGTGAGCCTGCCGTCAGCGTCGCGCACGGCTATGCCGATACGGTCAGCGTCAGGATCTGTGGCCATGACCAGGTCGGCGCCGGTCTCTTCAGCAAGGTCCAGTCCGGGCTGCATGGCTTCCTTACTCTCAGGGTTAGGCTTGGCGCAGGTCGGGAAATCACCGTCCGGCTCCCTCTGCGACTCTACCACCTTTATATTGGTATAGCCGGACTCCTTGAGGGCCCTCAGCACCGGCTTAAGCCCCGTGCCGTGGAGCGGCGAGTAGACTATAGCGCAGTCGTGAGGCACCGAAGCGTCTATAAGGCTCTGAGCCCTGACCTGCTCGGTAAAGGCCGTATATACATCCTCTGAGATCCAGGAGATGAGCCCCTGAGCTACGCCCTCGTCGAAATCTATCTTTTTTACATCCTCGAAGACATCTGTCTTCTCAATAGCTGCCTGGATGGCGTCAGCTGTCTCGCTGGTTATCTGGCAGCCGTCATCGCCGTAGGCCTTGTAGCCATTATACTCAGCCGGATTGTGGCTTGCCGTCACCATCACGCCCGCGGAGCATCCCAGCTCCCTGACAGCGAAGGAAAGGCAGGGAGTCGGCATGATCTCTTTATAAATATGGACCTTGATGCCGTTGGCCGCGAACACCGAAGCCGTCGTCTTGGCGAAGAGCTCCGAATTGTTCCTGGAATCGCGGCTGACCGCCACCGAACGCTTTCCCTCAGGGAAGCTGGCATTGATGTAGTCCGCCATGCCCTGGGAAGCCCTGCCTACTGTATATATGTTCATCCTGTTGGTGCCCGGCTCCATGACTCCTCTGAGCCCAGCCGTGCCGAACTTCAGGTCGGCCCTGAAAGCCTCCGTGACCTCGTCGTCAGCCATAGCGGCCAGCGCCTTTCCGGTCTCCGGATCAGCCTTTTCGCACCAGTAATCGTATGCTTTCTTAATCTCTGTATTCATCAGTCTTCATACCCGTTTGGATTTTTGCTCTGCCAGTTCCAAGAATCTCTGCACATTTCCTCTATGCCGTACTTAGCCTTCCAGCCCAGCTCCTTCTCAGCCTTAGAAGGATCGCACCAGTTAGCTGCCACATCTCCAGCCCTTCTCGGCTTGATGCTGTAAGGGATCTTCTTTCCGCAGGCCTTCTCAAAAGCGTGTACCACCTCGAGAACGCTGGAGCCCTTGCCGGTGCCCAGGTTGTAGACATCTACGCCGTGGTTCTCCTCGAACCTCCTGAGCGCTGCCACATGGCCGTAAGCCAGGTCCATGACATGGATGTAATCCCTTACTCCTGTACCGTCCGGCGTATCATAGTCGTCGCCGAAAACGCCCAGCTCAGGCAGCTTGCCTATAGCGACCTGTGCCACATAAGGCAGCAGATTGTTAGGGATGCCCTTTGGGTCCTCGCCGATGAGCCCGCTCGGATGCGCCCCGATAGGGTTGAAGTATCTCAGCAGGATCACGTTCCACTCAGGATCCGCGGTATGGAGGTCCGTCAGGATCTGCTCTATTATCCACTTTGTCCAGCCGTAAGGGTTTGTGCAGATCCCCTTAGGCGAATCCTCGGTGATAGGATTGACAGCCCCGCTGCCGTAAACAGTCGCTGAAGAACTGAATATGATGTTCTTACAGCCGTGCTCCCTCATGACATCGCAGAGCACCATGGTGCTGTCGAGGTTGTTCCTGTAGTACTCGAGCGGCTTCTCCACCGACTCGCCTACAGCCTTGTAGCCCGCGAAATGAATGACCGCGTCCACGCCCGGCTCGGCATCGAATACCTTATCCAGCTGCTCCTTATCGCACACATCGGCGTCATAAAAGCGCAGGTCCTTTCCCGTTATCTCTTTTATACGTTCAATAGCCTTGGCGCTGGAATTATACAGATTGTCCACAGCCACTACGTCGTAGCCCGCCTCGAGCAGAGCTACGCAGGTATGGCTTCCGATAAATCCGGCACCTCCCGTCGCTAAAATTTTCATCTTTATCACCCCTTTTTGTCTTAAAAGCGCCTGCAGTCTACTGTACAGACCAATTAATTTTAATATAATTCGAGTAAAAAGACAATACAGCGCGCCCATGCGCTCAAGCGTCATATAAAACAGTCCGGGCGCCCCCCGTCAGCTCCGCTGACCACTGTCTTTTCCGCTCCCGGAAAAGACAAAAAGACGGGCTCCGCGCGAAAAAACATCGCGGAGCCCGTCTGCCGCCATAAGCGGTAAAATTCTTAAATTATCTTACGCCGTATATAAGGCCTGTGTCCATGAGCAGCCAGGGAGCTCTCAGCAGCACCGGCACGAAGTCCATGCGCTCCACCTTGGGAACATAATGGAGCTCCGCTATATCCAGCCGCTCTTTCAGCGCCTCCAGATAGCCGACTATATCGCCGTAAGTCCTCTGGTCGCCGAAGCTGTCCGTGAAGGCAAAAGCGCCTCCCTTTTTGACGACTCTCAGGCTCTCCTCCAGCAGTGCCTTCTTATCTGCGCTGCCCTTATATCTTTTAAAACCGAAGCAGCTCACAGCAGCGTCGAAGCTGCCGTCCGGATATTCCAGGCCGGCCAGGTCAGCTGTTTCAAAAGAGACCCTGTCGCTGAAGCCTTCCGCCGAAGCGTTTGACACGCACTGAGCTTCGCTGCCGCCTGACTGCCAGCCGTCTACGCCCTTTACGCGGGCGCTGCCGAAGCGCTCGGCAGTCCTCACTGACAGGCGGCCGGTAAAGCAGCCGACGTCCAGTATCCTGAGCCCGGCAGGCTCATCTTCTCCGCCGTCAGTATCGTCAGTATCTCCGGCCTCATCCTCTGCCTCCAGAGGCAGCTTTGAGAGGGTAAGATCACTCATTTCTGTCATCATCCCGTCAAGGCCGCCCGACATCCTGCTCCTTGCCGCCTGCATATACAGGGTGAAGAGGAGGACTATGACCATGACAGCTCCTACCGCGGCAGTCACCTTCGGGGAAAACCAGTTGTTGGCCGCCAGGGTCAGCGTTATCAGCACGATCGTGATAAGGTCCAGAGCCCTTATAGCTCCGGCCGGTATCCAGCTGCCGTAATCCCTGCTATTTCCGTTCATGATACGGATCTTCCTCCGCTTAGAGCTGCCTGAACAGGTTTACCATCTCTATGGCGCCGAGAGCGCAGTCGTAGCCCTTGTTTCCAGCCTTTGTGCCGGCACGCTCTATAGCCTGCTCGATATTCTCTGTAGTTATGATGCCGAACATGATAGGAACGCCTGTCTGCAGTGATGACTGGGCGATGCCCTTTGTAGCTTCTGAGCTTACCAGCTCGTAGTGGCTCGTTGCGCCTCTGATGACAGCGCCGAGAGCGATGACAGTATCATAGCGGCCTGACTCAGCCATCTTCTTAGCCGCGAGAGGAACCTCGAAAGCGCCCGGTACCCATGCGATAGTGATATCGCTTTCAGGAACTCCGTGCCTTGTGAGTCCGTCCAGGCAGCCGTCCAGGAGCTTGCCTACGATGAATTCGTTGAATCTGCTGCATACGATCGCTACGTTGATACCGCCCTGGGCTACCAGCTGGCCTTCAATTACGTTTATCTTTGACTTGTCCATTGTTTTTCCTCCGGAATCTGTCCGCGGAGCGGTCGGGCCCGCGGATCTTTCATTCGATATTGTATATATTAAATTAAAGAATTAATAAGTCTTGAGTATGTGTCCCATCTTGGCCTTCTTGGTCTTCATATAGAACTCGCTGGCCTTCTTGTGCTTTGTCTCGATAGGTACCCTTTCTACGATATCGATGCCGTATTTCTCGAGGTCGTAGATCTTCTGAGGGTTGTTGGTCAGCAGTCTGAGCTTCTTAGCGCCCAGGTACTGGAGTATCTCGGCGCCTACGGTATAATCTCTGGCGTCAGCAGGGAATCCCAGAGCCAGATTAGCCTCTACGGTATCCATGCCCTCGTCCTGGAGCTTGTATGCCTTGAGCTTGTTGATAAGGCCTATGCCTCTGCCTTCCTGACGGAGATATACCATTATGCCTCTGCCTTCTTCAGCTATAGCTCTCATGGCCGCCTCGAACTGGTCGCCGCAGTCACATCTTGCTGAACCGAGAGCGTCGCCTGTCAGGCACTCGCTGTGAACCCTGCAGAGTACAGGCTCGCCGTTTCCAACGTCGCCCATGGTGAGAGCCACGTGGTGCTCGCCGTTCCTCTTGTTCTGGAAGCCGTGGATCATGAAATCGCCGTACTTTGTAGGGAGCTTGGCTGAAACCACGAATTCTACTACAGGCTTTCCATCTTCCTTGTCATTGACTTCTCCGTTAAACATAGTTGCGGAATTGAAAAAATCGTTCGTCATATCTCTTACCCCTTAGCAGTTGTGCTCTTTCCTGTACTCGCGCAGAGCCTTGATAGTAGTCAGCGTGAGCTTGTGAAGCTTGGCGAACTCTATGAGTTCCTTTGTCCTCATCATCTCGCCGTTCTCCTTCATGATCTCGCAGCAGAGGCCTGCTTCCTTGAGGCCCGCTATCCTGAGCAGGTCTACGGTACCCTCAGTGTGGCCGCCTCTCTCGAATACGCCGCCGGCTTTGGCCTGGAGCGGGAACATGTGTCCAGGCTTTCTGAAGTCCTCAGGCTTTACGCCTTCCTCTACGGTCTTCATAGCTGTATATGACCTCTCTACAGCCGAAATGCCGGTCGTAGTGTCTACGTGGTCTATGCTTACTGTAAAAGCAGTGGCGTGGTTGTCTGTGTTGTTCTCGACCATCTGAGGCAGGTCCAGCTTCTGGCACATCTCTATGCTCATAGGCATGCAGATGAGGCCCTTGGCGAAGGTCGCCATAAAGTTTACGTTAGCCGGAGTAGCGAACTCAGCGGCGCAGATCAGATCTCCCTCGTTCTCTCTGTCAGGATCGTCAGTGACAACGATGAGTTTTCCGTCCTTCAGGTCCTGTACTGCCTGCTCAATAGTTCCGAATTCAAACATTTTATGTATCTCCTTTTTTAATAAATACTTAATCAATATACGCGCTTCCGCTTTCAGCGGCTTACGCGGGCTCCGCCCGCAAGCGTCGGCGAAGCCGACGAAAGCTGCGGAATTTTATATAAATCCGTTCTCAGCCAGGAGCTCCATGCTCACGCTTCCGCTCCCGGAGCTTCCGGATCCTTGGCCGAAAGACAGGAGCCTTTCGACGTACTTTCCTATCACATCGTTCTCGAGATTGACGACATCGCCTCTATGCTTTCTCAGCAGTATAGTCTCCTCTCCTGTATGAGGTATGATGGAGACTTTGAAGAAGCCGTCGCCCAGGCCCGCTACCGTAAGGCTTATGCCGTCTATCGCTATGGAGCCTTTTTCTATTATGAATTTCAGGATGCTGTCGGCCGCGTGTATCGTGACCCATACAGCGTTGTCCTCGCGCTTCATGTCGGTGATAGTGCCGGTGCCGTCTATGTGGCCCGATACTATGTGACCGCCGAAGCGCCCGTTCGCCGACATAGCCCGCTCCAGGTTGACCTCGGAGCCGACCGTGAGAGTACCAAGGTTTGACCTTCTAAGCGTCTCCGGCATCACGTCCGCCGCGAATACATTTCCTTCGATAGAAGCCGCCGTCAGGCAGACTCCGTTGACAGCCACGCTGTCCCCGAGAGCCAGGTCGCTGAAGATCTTATCGCCTTTTATATACAGCTTAGCCGAGCTGGTGCCTCTCTCTATGGATGCTATGGACCCTGTCTCTTCAACTATTCCTGTGAACATCCTCTATTCCTTTCCCGGACGGTAGACCAGAAGGACGTCGTCGCCGACCAGCTGGACCTGTGTCGGCCTGCCCAGCATCAGGCAGTCTGACAGCTTAGCGAAGCCCTCGCCGCCTACCGGAGGTTTCGCGTCCGCGCCGCCCACGATCTTAGGAGCTATGTAGGCGTTTACTTCCGATACGAAGCCGGTCCTGCAGACTGAGAAGTGGATCTCGGATCCGCCTTCTACCAGGACGCTGTCTATTCCTTCTTCGCCCATCCTGCGGATCAGCGTCTCCATATCCAGATGCTCGTCCTCGCCGCGCGGTATCTCCCAGAGCTTTATGCCGGCAGCTTTAAGGGCGTCCGCCCTTGTCTTCATACCCAGTTCTCCTGCCGCTCCGAAAGCTATTATCGTCTCGACGTCTTTGGCAGACTTGGCTATCTGCGAATCCGCCGGCGTCCTCAGGTTGCTGTCGCAGATGATCCTTATAGGGTTTACTCCCTCTTCGGTCCTGCAGGTCAGCATAGGGTCGTCGGCCAGCACTGTGCCGACTCCGACCATGATAGCCGATACCTGTTTTCTGATGCCGTGCGACTGCTTCCTGGCTTCTTCGCCTGTGATCCATTTGGAATCGCCTGTGACCGTCGCTATCTTGCCGTCCGCTGTCATCGCGTATTTTACGATCACGTAAGGCAGCTTCGTGGTGATGTAATGGATGAAGATCTTATTGATCTCTTTGCATTCATCCTCCAGTACCGGACCGTCTACCTCGATGCCGGCGTCGCGCAGGATCTGAAGGCCCTTGCCCGCCACCAGCGGGTTAGGATCCGTCATCCCATAAATGACGCGGCCGATCTTATTTTCGATAACGGCTTCTGTGCAGGGAGGAGTCTTGCCGTAATGGCAGCAAGGCTCGAGCGATACATAGAGGTCGGCTCCCTCAGGGTCGTTTCCTCTGCGCCTGCAGTCGGCAAGCGCGTTCCTCTCTGCGTGAAGGCCTCCGATATGCTCGTGCCAGCCTTCTCCGATGACTTCGCCGTCCCTGACTATGACCGCTCCGACCATAGGGTTGGGACTTACATGACCCATGCCTTTGACAGCAAGGTCGAGCGCTCTCGACATCCATTTTTCGTCCTGTGTTCTGTCTGTCTGCGACATTCTTTATTTCACCACCGTAGAAACAAAAATGCCCCGATCACGCAGGTGATCAGGGCATATCAAAAACACGTTAATAAAACTAACATATCTTCTTTCATCCAGACTTTACTGTCGGCTCCGTAGTTTCAACGGATCTGCAAATGCTCGCGGGCTGTAACCGCCGGTCGGGAATTCCACCCTGCCCTGAAGACTGTTCTCTTTTACAAGAGCTATAATAGCACCCTTAGTATGTCATGTCAATAATATATCAAAGTATAGCGTCAGAGCATCGCGGATGGTGCCCGGGGCCGCGGCACGGCACGTAAAAAGGGCTTCCCGGTCGGGGAAGCCCTTGTATGTCATCTGTTCTCTTTTCCAGATCCTTAGAGTGCTACTCTCAGGTCTGAGTCAGCCATTCTGGAAACGATCGCGGCTACCTCGGATCTCTTGATAGAGCTTTCCGGCCTGTAGAGACCGTCTGTGCCGCCCGCCAGGACGCCTGCTCTGTAGAGCTTGTAGATAGCTTTTCCTGTATTTGTGTTTATATCTACATCGGATATCGAACCATCAGGCACTGAATTTATCGCCGGAAGAGCTTCCTCTGGAAGCGCTCCGCTGAGGATCTCAGCGTATTCTCCTCTGTCAGCGATCTGATCAGGGGCAGTCTGCATCAGTGAGTAGTACTTAGTTCCGATGATACCCTTCTCGTAAGCGTATTCAGCATAAGGAGTGTACCAGGCCTCGCCCTCGGCAGGCTTGAAATCAGGTATCTGGTAACCCATGTACGAAGCGTTGGAAGCGTAGATCCTCGCCGCTACAGTAACCGTCTGAGCGATAGTGACCTCGCCGTTGACTCCGAATTCAGAGCTGGAGAGTCCGGACATCAGGCCCATCTCATAAGCCGCCTGTACCGAGCTGTAGAACCAGTCGCCAGGCCTTACGTCGCTGAAGGATACATCGCCGAAGCTCTTTACAGTATCGAACTTGATCTGGAGAGCGTCGCTGTCCGGTTCGACAGGTTCGCTGCCGTCGCTTACGATTCCTCCGTCAGTATCGTCGCCTACAGCGATCTGGTCGCTGCTGTTCTGCTTGACTACCGAATCGTCCTGTACGCCGTCTGTATCGCCTGTGTCAGGCTTTACAGCTTCGCTGTCAGGAACTGTCTGTTCCGGTTTGTCGACCGGCTGAGTCTGCTCCGCAGGTTCTGTTTCTTTCGCAGGCTTAGTTTCTTCTACCGGCTTTGTTTCCTCAGCTGGCTTTGTCTGTTCAGCAGGCTTAGTCTCCTCAGCTGGCTGAGTTTCCGTATTGGATGGAGCCGAAGGCTCTGTCTTGACTGTTGTATTATTCTGAGGCAGGTCGCCGCTGTCGTAAGCGGTTGCCTTTTCCTCGTTATATCTTGAGATGTACCAGTAGGAATCGAGACCGTTCACGATATCCTTCTGTACTGTCGCTGCCTTAGTCGACTTGGACACGTGTCTCAGATATGAGCTGGCCAGTGTGCGCTCGCTGGCTGTCAGAGCCGGATCCGCGCAATAGAAAGTATCTGTAGCCTTGTCGTATCTGGTGAGGAATATGGCGTGTGGAAGAGCTCTCTCATAGATCTCCACGCCCTCCGGATGCTTCTTTAACATCGCGATCAGGGTCGACTTGTTGTCGCTCTTGCTGAAATCCCCGTATGAAACTGACATGCCCTTGTAGGTGAAGCTGTGCCTGAGGCCGGCCCCGTTTATCCAGGCTGTAGACTTGAGGGTCTGCTGCGTGATCGATGTCCAGCCGGACATCTTCTCGAGTTTGCCCTTGGAGCGGAGCATCATAGTCGCCGAAGCGAGCGTGCAGTAACCGCCGCCCATCTGTTTGCAGTAAACATTTTCATCTGCCGCGGACGCGACGAGAGTCTGTGAAAAAACTGCCGTGACAGCAAGCACCACCGTCAGGACGACGGCAGCTATCCTGTGCTGCGCGGCGAACGTGTGACTTTTCATAATAAAACCTCAATCTATTTCTTCAAAAAACAATTCACCCGATATCAAACTGCGACCTATCACAACCATGACCAGTATAGAAATAAACCAGAAATGCGATCTGCCGATGAACGTTGATTCCTGAATGAAAAAACAATAATCAATACTTAAAAAAGATTATCAAACCTTAAAATTTATTACTCCATAATTTTATTGCAAAACACTTTTTGTGTCAATAATTATGGAAATCGGTAACAAAATGATAACGGTGCTGTAATGAAATTGTAATATTTTATTATTAAATATTTTTCGTCAGCTCCGCTGACCGACCGGCTCCGCCGGACAGGCGCCCTGCGCGCGGAGCGCGCGCGAGCCCAGTATTTTCAAGGAATTTCCGTTTTGCGGCATCAAAATACTTATATTTATCAAACCGTCTGCCCTGCTCACACGCGTTTTTGTATCCAGGAAAAAAAAGCTTTATTTCAGCCAGCCTTATACTGATTTCCTTTAAAATAGAATAGAATGTAATAAATATTCTTTAAAAAATATTTATAAGCATTAAAAAATGTGTTTTTAAATATTATTTTATTTCCTGATAACCATTTTCAGGATTTTTTCAGGAATTACAGAATAAGTCCATAAGGAGGAATTTATGAAACCATCTGAACCTGTACAGAAACGCTATGATCTGCTCGGCCCGCGCGTAGTCAAAGCGCTCGAGAGCAGGCATTTCGAAGCATATTATGTAAGCACCGGCAGCGAGGCCGCTGACCTGGTCGAAAAGCTGATCCCTGCCGGAAACACGGTAGGCTGGGGAGGCTCGACTACTATGAACGAGCTCGGCATCCTCGACCGTGTAAAGAAGTCCCACGAATGCATCGACCGTTCGCTGGCTAAGGATCCCGAAGAAAAGAAGGCCATTATGAAGCAGGCGCTTACCGCGGACACTTTCCTGATGAGCTCTAACGCCGTCAGCGAAGACGGTATCCTCGTCAACATCGACGGAGTCGGCAACAGGGTCGCGGCGCTGGCCTACGGACCTGACCAGGTCATTGTTGTCGCCGGCATGAACAAGGTCGCAAAAAGCTTAGACGACGCGGTATCGAGGGCGCGCAATATAGCGGCACCGATAAACATGCAGCGCTTCGGCCTCGAAAGCACGCCATGTTCTGTCACAGGCGCCTGCGGCAACTGCAAAAGCACCGACAGCGTCTGCTCGCAGTTCGTGATCACCCGCCTCTGCCGCCCTGTCGGCCGCATAAAGGTCATCCTGGTAGGCGAAGAACTGGGATTCTAGGGAAAGCCTGGGCGGAGCCGCCCTCGCTCCGCTCTCTGGTCACGGATATTACGACAGCTCCGCTGACGGAGGCACGTGGAACCCGGGCTCCACGGGATTGTCAGCAATTATCTCAGCAGTAGTATTCGCTTCAGCAATACCCGCGGGCCCTTTTGTCCGCCGGTCCGTCGGCGCATGCCAGCTTTACATTAAAAGCGGACTGGCTGAAGAGCGAAGCGCTCGCCAGCTGGCTGTCCGTCGCCAGCAGGCTGAAGAACCGCCGTTCTGAACGGGCTCCGCGCACGGCCGCTAGTACACGGCCGCGCCGACTGCAGACCCGCCGTATTGATCGGACCCGTATGTCGTTGGTGGAATATGGCGGTGTCAAGCGGCCCGGTATCTGATCTCGCCTGTCCGCATGCGGCCAGCTTCCATTTGTTATATGTAAGCGCCTTCGCCAGCCGGTTTTTTCGTCCGATTTCTAGATGGGTCTCCAGACGACGAAGTATTTTCGTCCAATCTGCGCGCTGGCTTCAAGTGGACGAAAAAATGTATGAGTATTCATTGTTTTTGCATATTTATGCCGTCATTGAGCTCTTCTTAATTACCATATCTGTAAAAAATGTTTTTAATCTGCCAAATGCATTTGCTCCAGCTCTGATCCGACAGCGACTAACAACTGACAATTGTATAGGTCAGCTTCGATCGCACGGTTGTCTCTCGTCCAGTTTTATTATGTTTCTGGATAAGACGAAAATACTTCGTCGTTTAGCAGGCGTTCTCGATATCAGACGAAAGGTATCACGTTTATATGATATTGTATCTCGCATTTTTATTCAGCACGACTTCCGCGACATCTCACCGGCTGTCGGCGGCAGGCTGCTGAATCGCCTCTCTGACCGGGGCCCGCATGCTGTTGACGGCGGCTGACTACAGAGCTGTCACATGCGACCGGGTCCGCATGCCGCCAGCATATGGCCGCACTAAGCACCCCGGTGTCTGATCTCGCTAGCCGCCCCACAGGCTCTTTTGTCCGCCAGCCCACCGGCGCATGCCAGCTTTAAAGCGAATGCGAGCTGGCTGCCCGACGAAGCCACCCTGAGCGCAAAACCGGGGCGGAGCCGCCCTGTGCGCGAAGCGCTCGCGATCCGCAATAGTCATCCTGCTTGAATCGCCTTACTCGGACTAACGCGGACCCCTGTAACCCATAAATCTGCATATCTCATTTTTTATCCTCTGAAGATTGAAACTCCCGTCTCCGCTGTCGAAAGTGAACAATATATCGACATTAGGAATAATGCCTGCTTCGATGTACTTATAATACTTTTCGACGAAATACACGGAATATTCAGGATCGTTCATCATCCCACAGTGCTCGAGATATTTAACATTGTTGGTAACAGGGTCCAGGATCGTGAAATCCGGTACAAGGAATCTGCCGTCCGCCAGATAGATGATCTGTTCGTAACGATATGGATAACGCAGATAATCCAGCAGATTGGCGATTCCAACCTCTGCCCGCGAACGCATCATGATTCCCCTGGCAGATTTATGGGTCAGTTTCTCAGGATGCCCTTGATAGCGCGGATAATCCAGATCCGCCCACACGGCCGGGTCCACGAAGCCAAGTTCATCGAGCATCTCACTTGTCAGCTGCCCCTTATAGGCGTCCGGCAGACCTGCCTCGATACTGAATGGATCAGTGGGTTCAAGAGCGGCAGTCATCCTTTCGATCATTTCCATCCTTTCTATGTTATTTAGTGCCGAACCGCACAGCTCATCCAGCAGTCTCCATCTCTGGCGCTCGATCAGCTCGGGTTCGCCCGGATGCACAGCACGCTTTTTCCCATCTACCACCACGGAATAATAAGGCCCGCCTTCCCTGTTATCGATGCGCAGACTGCCGGGTGGTCTCTCAATCTGATGCTCCAAACAGTAATCACGGATTTTTCTTTCTGCGAGCAAGACCTGCTCTTTATTGTTGTCATAATTTACCATAAATCGATTATACCACATTTTTACAGTCGGTCAATGGCTTTTTTAATATTTTTCCAAAATTGATCCTGCGTCAGCTCCGCTGACAATTACTTCCGGTAGAGCCGCTGCGCCAGCTGGCTGCCCGTCGTCCGCGTGCTCTTTTATTCGCAACCCGCCGGCGCATGCCAGCTTTACAGTAAAAGCGGACTAGCTGACCGGCCGGCTCATAGGCGGGTCCGTTTACATGGAAGCGCTCCCCGCCAGCCGACTCCCATTTATTGTGGAAGCGCTCCCCGCCAGCCGTTTTTTCGTCCGATTTCTAGATGGGCCTCCAGACGACGAAGTATTTTCGTCCAATCTGCGCGCTGACTTCAAGTGGACGAAAAAATGTATGAGCATTCATTGTTTTTGCATATTTATGCTGTCATTGAGCTCTTCTTAATTACCATATCTGTAAAAAATGTTTTTAATCTGCC
>JAQYCQ010000031.1 GCA_028724585.1 Bacillota bacterium
CGGCTGTCATTTTCCGTTCTTCTTAAGCTGCTCATTTTGTTTCCTCCATAGTCATGATCCGGAGAAGATCGTATTGGCTTCCCCTGATTATTTTATTGGAGTTATGGCAGCCTTTAAATGTACGAGTTATTTACCGTTTACGATGCTTTAGCAGCCAGCCTCTGCTTTCTTAGGAACGACGTTCTTCTTGACCTTGCCCTTTGCTCTGGCGAGCTTGATGATAGTCTGGTCAGGGCAGACCTTAACGCACATTCCGCAGTTCTTGCATGTGTCGAAATCGATAACAGCGTGATTGTCGACAACGTGGATGGAGTCGAACTTGCAGGTCTTTTCGCATTTGCGGCAGGCTATGCAGCCGGCTGTGCACTGCTTGCGTGTCTGTGCTCCCTTGTCTGTGGAGCTGCAGGCTACGTATACGAGGCTGTGCTTAGGAACCAGCTCTATGATGCTGTTAGGGCATGTCCTTGTGCAGGCTCCGCAGCCTGTGCAGTTGTTCCTGTCTACCCAGGCAACGCCGTTTACGATGCCGATAGCGTTGAACTTGCAGGCTCTTACGCAGTCGCCGAGGCCTATGCAGCCGTGCATGCAGGCACCGTCGCCGCTGTAGATAGACTTGTTGGCCTTACATGTAGGAACACCCTTGTATTCGAGGATCTTATTTGTCTTGCCGTTATAGCCGCAGCACTTTACAAGCGCTACTTTAGGCTCGGAAGCGGATACCTCGACGCCCATGATCTTGCCGAGTTCAGCCGCGCAGGCAGGACCGCCTACAGCGCAGGCTGTGAGGTCAGCGCCGTCATTTACGATAGCGCTCGCGTAGTCGGAACATCCCGCGAAGCCGCAGCCGCCGCAGTTTGCTCCCGGAAGAGCTTCTGTAAGCTCTTCTACTCTCTCGTCGACAGGTACATACATTACCTTAGCGGCGATCGTAAGCATTACGCCGGCGATGATGCCGACGACCGTTACGAGAACGATTGGGAATAAATATGCTGACATTTCTGAGCGCCTCCTAACTGAATATTCCTTCGATTACACCGCTGAATCCCATGAACGATACAGAGAGGACGGAAGCGGCCATAAGAGTGATAGGAATGCCTTTGAGGCCTTCAGGGATATCTGCTGATTCCATCTTGCCTCTTACGCCTGCGAAGATGACCATAGCGATCAGGAAGCCGACGCCGGCACCGAAGGAGTTGCAGAGTGATTCGCCGAATGTGAAGTCATTCTGGATATTGTTTACTGTTACACCGAGTACGGCGCAGTTTGTAGTGATCAGCGGGAGGTAGATACCGAGCGATGTGTAAAGGGACGGTACATACTTCTTTAAGATGAGCTCTACGAGCTGTACCAGAGCGGCGATTACGAGGATGAACACTACAGTCTGGAGATATCCGATCTTGAGCGGATCCAGGATGAGCCTCTGGATAGGCCATGTTACTACTGTAGCGAGTACCATTACGAATGTAACGGCTACACTCATGCCGACCGCTGAGTCGAGCTTTTTAGATACTCCCAGGAACGGGCAGATGCCGAGGAACTGGGCGAGTACGTAGTTGCTGACGATCATTACTGTCAGCATTATTGACAGATACTGAGCCATTATTTAGCGCCTCCTTCCGGAACTGCAGAAGGGGAAGCAGCTTCAGCTATAGCGCTCATGGTGGAACCGATCTCGATCTCGCCAGGGCAGCCTTCGCCGCTGAACTCTCTGTTGACTCTGCCGTTTGTGATCCTGTTTACAACGGCTGTGAGGATTCCGAATATGAAGAATCCGCCAGGAGCCATTGTGAGGATGGTCATAGGGCTGAAGAGGTTGGCTGTTACAGTCATTCCGAGGAATGTGCCGGCGCCGAGGAATTCTCTGATGACGCCCATGCAGAAGAGGGCGAGAGTGAAGCCGAGGCCCATTCCGATACCATCGAGAGCCGAATCACCTACTGAGTTCTTGCTGGCGAACATCTCGGCACGGCCGAGGATGATGCAGTTTACTACTATCAGCGGGATATATATTCCCAGAGCCTTGTTGAGGGCCGGAGCGTAAGCCTGGAGCAGGAACTGAACGACAGTTACGAAGCCGGCTATGATAGTGATGTAGCACGGGATACGTACTATGTCAGGAATGATGTTCTTAAGCAGCGCGATAGCTATATTTGAGCAGATGAGTACGACCATAGTGGAGAGACCCATGCCCAGTCCGTTGATAGCGCTTGTGGAAGTCGCCAGGAACGGACATGTTCCGATAACGAGTACAAGAGTAGGATTTTCTTTGATGATACCGTTTGTCAGTATCGATAATTTTGAATTGCCGCTCATTACTTAGCACCTCCCAGAGACTGATAAGCATCAAGAGCTTCATTTACGCACTGATAGATAGCGTTGGAGGAGATAGTAGCTCCTGTGATCTGGTCTATCTTGCTGTCGTTTCTGATATTGTCGGCTTTTTCTGTCTCAGTTACGCCTTTGTACTGCTTATTGAGGTAGGATTTGTCCATAGCCTTTGTTCCTACGCCCGGAGTATCAGCGTGGTCTGTGACAGTTACGCCTGTGACAGAGCCTTCTTTGTCCATGCCAACCATGACGGTGATGTCGCCGCCGAAGCTCTTATACTGGCATGTAGCTACAGCGCCGGCTCCGTTGTCAGCAACATAATATTCTGTAACGCCGTCAGGCAGCTTGCCGTCGGATTCAGTGAACTTGTCGGCATCCGGAAGAACGGCCATTCTGGCAGCGTCCGCGGTAGCCTTGTTTATAGCGTCTATCTTAGGCTTTGTGATCTGGTATGTGACAGCAAGAGCCGCTGAGATCACCAGGCAGATGACCAGAAGTACTACTGTAGGTCCGATCATGGTGTCCTTAAAAGCAACTTTTTTAGTATCTTCCATTAGTTGGCACCTTCTTTCGCTGCTTTCTCAGCTTCTTTGGCAGCCTTTTTTCTTTCCTTGGCAGGATTTCCGTAAAGCTGCTTCTCGAAGAAATTATCGATGAGCGGAGTGAGCAGGTTCATGATGAGGATCGAGAAGGATACGCCTTCAGGATATGATCCGAAGAGCCTGATCAGCATCGTTATGCATCCGCATCCGATACCGAATACGATCTTTCCGCCGACAGTTGTCGGTGTAGTGGCGTAGTCTGTAGCCATGAAGAAAGCACCGAGCATAGCGCCGCCAGCGCAGATCTGCCAGATAGGGTCAATACCCGCGCAGAGTGAGAGAACAGCAATGGTTCCCAGGAAAGCGACAGGAGTAGCCGGTGAGATCACCCTCATGCAGATGAGGAATACTCCGCCGATCAGAAGGGCGAGGGCACAAACTTCACCCATGGAGCCGCCTGTCTGTCCGAGGAACATCTGCATGTTCGAGAATGTGTCCTGAGCCTTTTCAGCTCCGTTAATGTTGAACACTCCGAGAGGAGTGGCGCCTGTAGTGGCGTCGGCAGCCGAAAGAACCTTGCCCTTTGAAGGGTCAGCCCATGTGCTCATCTGTGAAGCGAATGAGATGAAGAGGACGATACGGGCAGTGATCGCAGGGTTGGCGAAGTTCTGTCCCAGTCCGCCGAACAGCTGTTTTACTATGATGATCGCTACCGCGCATCCGATGACTGCCATCCAGTAAGGGAAAGTAACAGGCAGGTTCATAGCGAGAAGAAGTCCTGTTACGCAGGCACTCAGATCGTAGATAGTGCTCGGCTTGTGAAGGACCTTTTCATAAGCCCATTCGAAGAATACTGAAGCCGCTACGCATACGGCAGCGAGGATCAGGGCTCTGAAGCCGAAGATCACTGTCGAAGCGATGAGAGCCGGGAGAAGAGCGATGATCACACAGAGCATGATCTTCTGTGTATTTACCGGAGTCTTTATATGAGGGTTTGGCGTTACCAGCAGGCCGCCGTTTTTATTAGCTATCATTTTACAGTCCAGCCTCCTTTACCATCGATTTGGCGAGAGTATTAAGGAAGGCAAGAGGCTTGCGCGCTGGACATACGTACGAGCAGCTTCCGCAGTTCATGCATTCCATTACCTTGATATCCTTGAGGCGCTGGGCGTCTCCCATCTTATACGCTTTAGCGTATTCCTTAGGCATGAGGCCGAAAGGACATGCTCTGTGGCATCTTCCGCAGTTGATGCACGGAGTCGGGTCGATATCCCAGGACTGTGTATCGTCGAAGAAAAGGACAGCGCCTGTGTTCTTGACAGTAACGCTTCCGTCGCTGCTCTGGGCTTTACCCATCATAGGGCCGCCGGCGATGATCTTTCTCGGCTGGGCTTTGTAGCCGCCTGTGAAATCGATGATATCGCAGTATCTTGTTCCCAGAGGGATGATGTAGTTGCCTGGCTTTGTGACAGCGTTGCCGGCGATGGTAACGTTTCTCTTTACCATAGGCATGCCTGTCTTAAAGTAGCTGCCGATCACCATTACAGTAGTGACGTTGGAAAGTATGCATCCTACTGAAGCAGGAAGCTGGCCCGCGTTGAGGGTCTTTCCTGTAACTTCGTGGATGAGCACTCTCTCGGCGCCCTGAGGGTATGTGCTCCTGAGCTCGTGTACCTGACATTCAGGAATGCCGGCAACAGCTTCGCGGATCTTTGCTATCGCGTCAGGCTTATTGTTCTCGATCGCGATGTACATATGGCTTATACCGAGGAATTTGATGATCAGCTTTATGCCATTGACGATATCGTCGGTGCGCTCGAGCATATTTCTGTGGTCGGAAGTGATGAATGGCTCGCATTCAGCTCCGTTGACGATAAAGGTATCTACCTCGTCGAGATTTGCCGGGTCGAACTTAATAGATGTAGGGAAGGACGCGCCGCCCAGTCCTACGACTCCGCTTGCCCTTACGGCCTTGATGAAGTCATCCTTTGTCTCGCATACAGGCGGTTCGATTCCTTCAACAACCTCCTGCTTGCCGTCGGAAGCGATAACTACAAATGTGTCCATGCCTCCGAGAGCGCTTCTGTCTGTCTCTATCGCAGTTACGTCTCCGGAAACGCTCGAATAGATAGGAGCGCTGACCGGCGCGTCGACATCGCCGATGAGCTGGCCGACGAGAACATGGTCGCCCTTCTTTACGAGAGGCTGGCACGGTCTGCCGATGTGCTGCGACATAGAGATATAGACTTTTTCTGGAACAGGCATCTCTACGGACTCAAATGAGGCCGTGTCCTTGTGATGAGGAACATGGATGCTGTTCAGGTGATGTGAGAATAAGCTCATAGTCTTTCATCTCCAATGTTCTTTTATCCTGAGAACGTTATCATTTTAACAATAATATACATTTCATACAGGACTCTTAAAAATAGTTACAAATAATTGCAGTTTACTGAAGATCATTTTCAGCACCGAAAGTATACAATATTAAAAACGCAAAATCAATATCCGCAGACAGCGAAAGTATTTTGCATACATACGAGTATGATTAAAAAATATCAATAGGGGCAATTCATATGAGATGCTGACAGGGAAACATATATCCAGCTTCTTACGGCGGCTCCGCCGCCGGCCGTCGACGGAGTCGACGAAAGCCGCTGACAGGTACGCATATACGCTGTTATCAGAACATTCCTTTTTATTGCGTAATCCCTTAACTGATGATAAAATAGCACATAACTGTTTTCTGCGATTCTTTATATTTTTGTTTTCAATTAGTTTTTATGCAGAAAATTTAACGCAATTATTATCAGTAAGATGATCTAAAAAAACATTTTTTTCGGGAATGGTGACCGGCAGCAGCCGGACCATGGTCAGCGTGGAGTTATTCTTACGGATGATCTAAACAAAGGAGTATGTTAGGATTATGGCAAGCAATAAGAAGTACAAAGACGCCTATTATCCGGTGAGGACTGTTACGGATCTTAAGGATATGATAAATTCTTCAGCTGAGCTTTTCGGCGACAGCCCTGCCTATCTTATAAAAAACGTTCCGGGCGGCAAGTACGTACCTAAGAGCTACAATCAGCTCAAGGCCGATATAGATGCTTTCGGAACAGCGCTCATAGACCTGGGCCTTAAAGGAAAGCATATCGCTGTCATAGGCGAGACCCGTTACGAATGGATGGTAGCAGATCTCGGTGTGGCAAATGGTGTCGGCGTCGTGGTTCCCCTGGACAGGGAGCTTCCCGAAGCGGAGCTCACTAATCTGGCGCAGAGGGCTCACCTGAGCGCTATCGTGTACTCGGCAAAGGTAGAGAAGAGGCTGTTCAAGGCTCTCGAGAAAGTGGAAGGACTTGAATACAGGATCAGCATGGACGCCGAGAAGAGCGAAGATGGCATCCTTTCGATGAAAGAGCTGGTCGAAAAAGGCAGAGATCTCGTCAGAAGAGGCAACAGGCAGTACATAGACGCTCCTATCGATCCGGACGTTATGAGTATCCTTCTATATACATCAGGAACGACGGGCCTGGCCAAGGGAGTTATGCTCTCTCACAGGAACATCGTCGCGGAAGTCATGAACATGTCCATGTATGTAAAGGTAAGGCGCGATGACATATCGCTGTCGGTCCTGCCTATCCATCATACTTACGAGTTTACGTGCAACCATATGACTGTCCTTTATCAGGGCGGAACTATGGCGGTATGCGAGGGACTCAAACATATAGTCAAGAATATGAACGAGTGTCACGCGACCATCATGCTGGGAGTACCTCAGATATTCGAGGTCATGCACGCAAAGATCTGGAGACAGGCGGAGAAGTCAGGCAAAGCAGACAAGCTCAGGAAGGGCCTGCAGGTAGCGAAGACTCTTCAGAAGTTCAATATTAATGTACAGAGAAAGCTTTTTAAAGATGTGCACAATGCTTTTGGCGGTCACATGCAGCTCTTCATCAACGGAGCGGCGGGCCTGGATCCGGAGATCATCGACGATTTCAACCTGATGGGCATCAATATGTTCCAGGGCTACGGCCTTACAGAGAACAGCCCTATCGTAGCGGTATTCAGGGACAGATACCACCATGGCTCTGGAGTCGGTCCGGCTATGCCTAATACCGAGATAAAGATCATAGATCCAGATTCTGACGGTATCGGCGAGATCGCGGCAAAGGACGATTCGGTAATGCTCGGCTACTACGAGGATCCGGAATCTACAGCTGAGGTCCTCAGGGACGGCTGGCTTTATACCGGCGACTACGGCTATATAGACGATGAAGATTTCCTTCATATAACAGGAAGGAAAAAGAACGTCATCGTAACTAAGAACGGCAAAAATATCTTCCCTGAGGAAGTAGAGTACTACCTTCTGAAGAGCAAGTACATCAGCGAGGTCATCGTTACCGGCGAAGAGGACGAGAAATCAGGCAATCTGATCGTAACCGCCCACATAGTTCCGGACATGGCTGCTGTAGAGGAAGACGAAGGAAAGCTCGGCGAAGAGGAGCTCAGGAAGTTCTTCAAAAAGCAGATAGATGACGTGAATGACCAGATGTCTTCTTATAAGAGAGTAAAAAGATTTGTTATAAGAAAAGAAGAGTTTGAGAAGACAAGTACGAGAAAGATCAAAAGATTCGGCGCTAATGTCGGCGAATCCGAGGATCAGAATAAATAATCGTGTATATGCCCGCGGAGACTGGATTTATTACGGGATTCACGATTTTATGCCATTAAAGCGCTAAATTGACAAAAAATCTTTAACGCAGTCGTAACAGATGGTATAATTTATTTATTATTTATTTTGCGGCATCAATGCCGCTGTTACTGTAATTATTTTGGAGAGGTTATTATGATCAGCAAGAAGAAGATCACCGCTGTAGTCATAGCGGTACTTATGATGTGTACTATGCTCGTAGGCTGCGGATCATCATCCACAGCGCCGGGAAGCTCAGCTTCAGGTTCAGCAGCGACAGAATCTGCTCAGGACAGCAAAGACTCTGTCCTCAACACAAAGGTTCTCAGAGTCGGCATGGAGTGCGGATACGCTCCTTACAACTGGACTCAGAGCGACGACTCCAACGGAGCCGTTAAGATCCACGGAACAAATGACTACGCTAACGGCTATGACGTTATGATGGCCAAGAAGCTGGCTGAAGGTCTCGGCTATACTGTAGATGTATATAAGATAGACTGGGATTCGCTTCCTGTAGCGCTCCAGTCAGGAAAGATAGACTGCGTAATCGCAGGCCAGTCCATCACTAAGGAAAGAGAGAAGACGGTAGACTTCACTAATCCTTATTATTACGCTACTATCGTAGGTCTTGTAAAGAAAGACTCCAAGTATGCCGGAGCACAGGGCCTCGCGGACCTCAAGGGCGTAACAGCTTCGTCACAGATCAATACAGTATGGTACGACAAGATGCTCCCTCAGATCGAGGACGCTAACATCAAGCCTGCTTTCGAGTCCGTACCTAACATGCTGGTAGCGCTCGAGTCAGGTTCTATCGATTATGTCTGCACAGACAGGCCTACAGCTATGGCTGCGTGTGTATCATATCCTGACATGCAGATGCTCGAGTTCACTGGAGACGATAACTTCAAGGCTTCAGAAGAAGATATCAATATCGGTATCTCTGTTCAGAAGGGCAACACAACTCTCAGGGATCAGCTTAATACTCAGCTCGCGAAGCTTACTAAGGACGACTTCAATAAGACTATGGAGGACGCTATCAGCGTACAGCCTCTGTCAGACGACAAATAAGCTTAATCTTGAGAAAGATATCTAAAACAGACAATATCTAAAGATCGTGAAAAGGCAGTACTTGCTACTGCCTTTTTGGGTGTACAGAAACGAAAGGAGTAACAAATGCCAGTTTCATTTTGGGGCAGAGTGTCATTCCTGCTTCAGGAATACTGGAAATCGTACCTGGCGGGTGCCGGCACCACGCTTCTGATCGCTCTGGTGGCGACCTTCATCGGAGTGCTCATCGGCCTGCTGGTAGGAATAATCCAGACTATACCGGTCGAAAAAAACGATAATCCAGTTAAAAAAGGAGTTTTAAAGGTCGTAAAGGCTATTCTGTTCGTATATGTAGAGCTGTTCAGGGGAACGCCAATGATGGTACAGGCCATGTTCATATTCTATGGCGCCCTGCAGTACATGAACATAAACATGAACATGTGGTTCGCGGCTTTCTTTATCGTATCGATCAATACAGGAGCCTATATGGCTGAGACTGTCAGGGGCGGAATCCTTTCGATAGATCCAGGCCAGACAGAAGGCGCCAAGGCTATCGGAATGACTCATTTCCAGACGATGAACTATATCATCCTGCCTCAGGCTCTTAGAAACATCATGCCTCAGATCGGCAATAACCTCATCATCAATATAAAAGATACTTCAGTACTCAGTGTAATCTCAGTTACAGAGCTGTTCTTCGTAGGTAAATCGGTTGCCGGTGTATACTATACGACATTCGAATCATTCTTTATCGTCAGCATCATGTATCTGGTAATGACAGTGACCAGCGCGCGTATCCTCCGTCATTTCGAGTCTAAGATGGACGGCGCGGACAACTACGACCTGGCTACGGACGACACTCTGGCTCACACCAGCGGCATGACTACATATATAGATAAGAAGAAAAAGGACGAGGAGGAGTACAGATAATGGCTGAAAACGAAAACAAGACTGCTAAAGCCGAAAACGAAAGCCCTATCATCCGTGTCGAACACCTCGGAAAGAGCTTCGGCTCCCACGAAGTCCTTAAAGATATAAATTTCAATGTAAACAAGGGTGACGTAACCTGCGTCATCGGTTCGTCCGGATCAGGAAAATCCACCCTTCTGCGCTGCATCAACCTTCTTGAGGAAGCAAGCTCAGGACATATTTACTTTAACGACACAGACATCATCACCAAAGGGATAAACGTACACAAGTACAGATCCCAGGTAGGAATGGTATTCCAGCACTTCAACCTGTTCAACAACATGACTGTGCTGGAAAACTGCACTGTCGGCGTAAGGAAGGTCCTTAAAAAGGACGATGCTTATGCAAAGGCGATCGCTGAAAAGTTCCTCGAAAAGGTAGGAATGATCCCGTATATCAACGCTAAGCCGGCTCAGCTCTCCGGCGGTCAGGCCCAGCGTGTAGCTATCGCCAGAGCCCTTGCCATGGAGCCGGAGGTCCTTCTCTTCGACGAGCCTACATCGGCTCTCGATCCTGAGATGGTAGGCGAAGTACTCGATGTAATGAGAGCACTCGCCAGCGAAGGCCTGACTATGATCATCGTTACCCACGAAATGGCATTCGCAAGGGACGTATCTTCAAAGGTGGTATTCATGGACCAGGGCGTCATCGCTGAGGAAGGCACTCCTGACGTCATATTCAACAATCCTAAGAACCCGAGAACACAGGAATTCCTCTCGCGCTTCATGAACAGATAAAAAGATCTGGATCTATAACGGTCTCTGCCGGCCATAAGCCGGGGAGGCCGTTTTTTATTGCGGGCGGAGCCCGCGGGGGCAGAGGGACATGATGCTTGTTATCTTCTTGAATACAGGGTATTATCATAGAGTAGGGCGCGCGTACGCGCGGATCCTCGGATATGTGTACAGTTCGCATATATTTCTAAAAGACCGGTCTTCCGGCATATGAGGTGATAGCAAATGTTACAGGATATACTTACAGAACTGGATATTGAAGACGCGGAGGATTTCCGCTATTTCGAACAGTTCGCGGCACTGATGGAGACGCCGCTGGATATCGACTATGATACTTTCGCGGAGCTCATGACCATGCCTGATAAAGAAGCTCTTACGGATATGGTGAGTTCCTTTTTCGAAGATGTCGTAAAGGGGATCCCAGACGACAATACCGCCCTTTACAGGTCGGTGGAGACCTATAAAGATGTGCTCACTACTCTTTCAGAGCATATCGATGACAGAGGCCCGGGCTTCTTTACAGATGAGATGTTCAGCTTCAGGGAATGGTTCCTGGAGCCTGAGTCTGTGATCTGTACGCCTGAGGACGGCGAGAGCGGGGTCAAAAGGGTGAGCCCGTGCGAGGCTTTCATACTATATAGAGAAGAAAAGCTTTCAGGCACGAAATACGATTACGATTTTTCAGAAGCTATGCCTGAAGAGCCGGACGATTATACACTGTCTATGGTCGAAGAGTACAGGGACGATTACCGTGAATACGGATACGATTATGATGAGGACGGCCTGGACGAGCTGCCGGATGAGCTGCCGGAGGATTTTGACGTGGCAAACTACGTACCGGGAGAGACCGATCTGAGCGAATACAAGAGCTTCGATCCATATAGGGACGGCTTCATCGACAGGGATGATCCGGTCATAGACGGCGAATTTTACGACTAGCTCTGCTCTCCGCGGGCGCGCGGCGATTCTGTCGCAGCATGCGGCAGGCCGAGCTTCAATGTTATAAAGGTTTGAAATACAAAAAGGAGATATGGGATGTACGATCATTACGAAGTGCCCGAATTCACCGCCAGGGAGACAAGGCTCATGGCCAGGCGGGCGCTGAATGGAAAATGGGGCAGGGGGCTGCTCCCTATGCTCATCATAATAGCACTCTTGGTAATACCCGAGCTGCTGGAATACGGCACGCTGATGTTTGGCTCCGGCATAGACTGGACTGATCCGGACAGTCTGATGAAGTACCTGCAGTCGAGCTCGGAAGGCAGAACAGGAGTGCTTCCCGATATAATGGCAGCGGCGGCTTTCTTCATCACAGGCCCGCTTTCAGTATCGGCCGGGGCACTGAGCCTCAGGATACTCAGAAATGAAGGATTTACGACAGAAACAGCCTTCACGGGTTTCAAAAGATACTTTCAGTCATTCTTCGTTTATGTCCAGGTATGGATATTCTCCATGCTCTGGAGCCTCATAACGGTACTGCCCGGCACGGCGGTGCTCACGGCCGCGGCTTTAGAGGGAAGCCCGGTGCTCCTGGCGGCGGGCGTGCTGGTATTTGTCGCCTGCCTCGTCGGCTACATCTACCTGATACTCAGGTATTCTATGTCATATTTCATAGCGGCAGACAACAGGGAGCTGCCGGCAACTCAGGCGGTAGCCTACAGCGTTACCCTGATGAAGGGCAGAGCCGGAAAATATTTTCTTCTCCAGCTCTCATTCATAGGCTGGGTAATACTGGCTTCACTGCCTATGGCAGCGGGCATAGCTTTCTTCGCGTCAGGGATCCAGTCGGAATCCATTCCACTCAAGGTCGCAGGCATAGGGCTTGCGATCATAGGCATAGTCGCTATAACGCTGCTGGAGCTTTATATGTATACGGCCAACGCGGTATTCTATTCGGCTGTGAGCGGAAACTTCGGGATAGCGCGTCCGGCAGCCAGTGCAGAAGCGGTTCAGGACTATACGGAAGAAATTCCCGAGGAAAAAGTCCAGTTACCGGAAGATGCGATGATCAGTGAAGAAAATGAAGAGTCTTCCGACCGCTCCGCGGACCAGGCGGCTTCGCCTGCAGAGGAGCCGGATCACGGTGGTGACGATCCGGACAGCAGTCCGGAAAATACAGAAGATGAGCAATAGATAAAAAGGCGGCAGCCCTGATGAGCATGGGGCTGCCGCCTTCTGCGGTTTATAGAAAATTCAGATAATAAAAAAACACAGCCCAATTGAGCTGTGTTTAAATGGTATCCCGTGGGGGAGTCGAACCCCCGTTGCTACCGTGAGAGGGTAGAGTCTTAGGCCACTTGACCAACGGGACATATCAGATTGTCTGCCGCATTTGCGGTACTTGTTTATTATACGACATGTTTAAAAAAATGCAAGCATTAATTAAAAAAGTTTTAACATATTTTTCGTGATATAATTAAATATCCTGCGTGTATTCGTATATAGTATATTCCGGCCGGGAGCCGGGCGCGGGTCCACGATATAGATAAAAGATTTGTGATATAGATATACAGAAGGAGGATTAGATGGGAGAAATCAAGAAGGTCAGGACAAGAGACCAGATAGATGACAGATACAAGTGGAATATCGCTGATATGTACCCGGACGAGGATCTCTGGGAGAAGGATTTCAGCGAGGCTGAAAAAGAAGCAGAGGAATTCGCTGAGAAGTACAGCGGTAGGATGGGCGAGAACGGCAAGCTCTTCTACAGGATACTCCAGGAGAGGGATGCCATATGGCAGAAAGCTGAGAAGGTCTATGTCTACGCTCAGATGAAGAGCGACGAGGACAACCGCGTCGCCAGATACCAGGAGCTTTCGCAGAGGGCTCAGTCTCTGCTGTCAAAGATCTCGGCTTCTATGTCCTTTATGCTTCCTGAGATCATGGAGCAGCCGGAGGGCACTCTGGTAAGGTTCCTCAGGGAATGCGAAGACCTCAAGATGTACGATTACGAGATCCTGGAGATCATGAGGCGCAAAAAGCACGTGCTTTCTAAGGAAGCTGAAAATATCATGGCTAAGTTCGGCGAGGTCACCGGCGCGCCTAAGCAGATCTTCAGCATGATCAACGACGCGGATATGGATTTCGGAACCGTAAAGGACGAGCATGGCAATGACGTTAAGCTGACTCACGGAAACTACATCAGTATGATGGAGTCGAAGGACAGAAACGTAAGGAAGGGAGCTTATGAAGCTCTTTACAGGGCTTTTACAGCCCAGAAAAACACCCTTGCGGCTACCTACTACTACAATGTAAAAAAAGACTCTGTGATAGCCGGTCTGAGGCATTACGATTCCTCACTGCTGGCTGAGCTGGACGGGGATGATATCCCTGAGGCGGTCTACAGGAACCTGATCAAGGTCATAAACGAGCATCTGGGAGCTCTCCATAAGTATGTGAAGCTGCGCAAAAAGATCCTCGGCCTGGACGAGATCCACATGTACGATATCTACGCGCCGCTCATAGAGATGCCGGACAGGAAGGTTCCTTACGAGGAAGCTCTCGATACCGTGCGCGGAGCGCTCGCGCCGCTGGGTCAGCAGTATATAGAAGATCTTAACAAGGGTCTTGAGGCCGGATGGGTAGACGTTTACGAGAACGAAGGAAAGACCAGCGGAGCTTATTCATTCGGAAGCTACGACAGCATGCCTTATGTCCTCATGAACTATAACGACAAGTTCAAGGACGCTTTCACGATAATACACGAGCTGGGCCACTCCATGAACTCTTACTATACAAGAAGGAAACAGCCTTACGTATACGGCGGCCATTCTATCTTTACAGCAGAGGTGGCATCTACAGTAAACGAATGCCTGCTCGTACAGTACCTGCTCGGAAACTGCAAGGACAGGAAGGAGGAGATCTATCTCCTCAACATATATATCGAGGAATTCAGGGCGACCGTATTCCGCCAGACCATGTTCGCCGAATTCGAGCTGGAGGCTCACGAAGCTGTAGAGAGAGGCGAGGTGCTCACAGCCGATAAGCTCTGTAAGATCTACGGAGATCTCAATAAGAAGTACTTCGGCGAGGATGTGGTCTATGACGATAACATAGCCATGGAATGGGCAAGGATCCCTCATTTCTACAATTCTTTCTATGTATATAAATACGCGACAGGATATTCGGCAGCTGTAGCCATCTCCAACAAGATCCTTAATGAAGGCGCTGCGGCAAGGGACGCTTACCTGGAGTTCCTGGCAGCGGGCGACAGCGATTATCCTATAGAGCTGCTCAAGGGCGCGGGCGCCGACATGAGCACTACCGAGGTTACCGAGAGCGCCTGCCGTACTTTCGAGGCTCTCATAGACCGTCTGGAGGAACTGACAGATGCAGACTAAGGAATATTTCGTATTCTCCAACGGAGGAGAGGTAAACGACGAGATAGAAGGCAGGATAGAGGAGAAAATGACGAAGTCAGGATGGCGTCCTGTCGGGATAGAACACGCTAATGACGCCGACCTGATCTACTGCATAGGAGGAGACGGAGCCCTGCTGAGACTGCTCAGGGGAATCGGTTTCCCGGATGCTCCTATAGTCGGGATAAATACAGGACATCTGGGATTTTTCCAGGAGATCCCGGTCGATGGGCTTGATGACTTTTTCGATAAACTGGAGAAAGGCGATTATACGATACAGGATTACATCGGCATAAAAGCTGATATTTACGGCAAAGACGGCTTCATCAAGAGCTGTGAAGCCATAAATGAAGTGGTCATCAGGGGCGATGGCGAGAGGCTGATGCATATGGGCATGAAGATAGGAGACCAGGAGATCACGAGGTTCTCGGGCGACGGTGTGCTCATCTGCACTCCGGCCGGCAGCACAGCCTACAATTATTCGCTGGGAGGCGCTATAGTCGACCCGAGCGTGGATATGCTGCAGATAACGCCTATGGCGCCGGTAAACAACTCGGCCTACAGGTCCCTTTCCACGAGCATAATAATGCCTACCAAGA
Source organism: Bacillota bacterium (assembly GCA_028724585.1). Taxonomy (GTDB): domain Bacteria; phylum Bacillota; class Clostridia; order Peptostreptococcales; family Anaerovoracaceae; genus RUG708. The sequence continues at coordinate 15,265 of JAQYCQ010000031.1, forward strand.
CGTCGATAGAGCTCTATCCGGAGGCACCTAAAAAAGGTGAGATCCCTAAAAACGCGGTGATCATAGAAGACGGCGGGATAGTGGCAGGCGGATGCATACACAAAGTCGTGGTAAGGGTTTCCGAAAAGAAAGCGCGGATAGTGCGCTTCAGCAGTTATCATTTCTGGGATAAAGTCAGGGACAAGATCATAGGATGAACAGCACCGAGATAGATGATATCCTCACAAAAAGCATAAGGTCAGCTGTCGAGACGGAAGAGTACGTCAGGCCGTCGGGCGGCAGGTATACATATACCGTTACAGACAGGGACAGGGGCGCTACTGTCAGGCAGATAATGAAACGCCGTCTGGGATTTTCAAGCAGGCTCACAGCTAAATTCAAGAGAGGACTTGGAAAAGTCACCAGAAACGGGGTGCCTGTCAGGAACTTCGCGGAAGTGATCCCGGGGGACGTGCTTGAGATCACCATGCCGGAAGAGATCTCTCATTTCCAGCCTCAGGATATACCAGTCAGCGCTATATTTGAGGACGATGACCTGATCGTCATCAACAAACAGCCGGGGATCACGGTGCACCCGACTAAGACTCACGCTGACGATACTCTGGCCAACGGCATAATGAAGCGTATGCTGGACAGGGGAGAAAAATATAAGATAAGGTTCGTCAACCGCCTGGACATGGATACCAGCGGTGTGCTGGTGGTGGTAAAGAACGCCTTCTGCCAGGATGCCATGGTCAGGATGATGAAGCGTGACGAAGTGAAAAAATACTACTGTGCCATAGTGGACGGTATCATAGAAGAAGACGAGGGCACGATAGACGCGCCTATAGGCAGAAAACCAGACGATACGGTCAGGAGAGCTGTTGTGGAGGGCGGAAGTCCGTCTGTCACTCACTACAGGGTGCTTGAGCGTTTTAAGAGCGGCTATACATATATAGCGCTCAGGCTGGAGACCGGCAGGACCCACCAGATCAGGGTCCACATGGCATATAAAGGTCATCCGGTAACAGGCGACCCCCTTTACGGGCCGGGAGACTGCGGCCTGATAGGACGGCAGGCTCTCCATGCCAGGCGCATAGTGTTCCAGCATCCTGTCAGCGGGGAGCTGATAGACGCGGAGGCGCCGCTTCCGCGGGACATGGCTGACCTGCTGGAAAAGCTCCGCACGGAAGCGTAATGCCGGCGGAGCCGGCGCAGGACGCGTTTTTTATGCTATAATTAAATATTTGAAGCTGAGCGGGATCGACTGCCATCTGAGGCAGCGTTTTTCCAGCGGCTGTTAAATATATATCATCGGCCTGCTTTTCAGGCCTACAGGACAGTCATTATGGTGATTTTTAAATATTTGCTCATCGCGGTGCTGGTGCTGCCGATATTTCTGCTGGGCATGTACATGCTCAATGATATCGCGGATTATATACTGGGCAGCAGAAAGAGCAGCGGAAAGAAAGATAAAAAATGAGAGGCTTATTCATAACTTTTGAAGGTCCTGACGCTTCAGGAAAGACCACACAGATCGACATCCTTAAGAAAAGGCTGGAGAACAGCGGTATGGATCCTCTCGTAACGAGGGAGCCGGGGGGAACTTTTGTCGGCGAAAAAATAAGGGAAATACTTCTCGATAAAAATAATGCCGGGATCACGCCCGTTGCCGAGATGCTGCTCTACGCCGCGTCCAGGGCCCAGCACGTGTCGGAGGTGATAAAGCCTGCGCTGGAGAGCGGAAGGACGGTCATAAGCGACAGGTTCTACGATTCCAGTGAAGCTTATCAGGGATACGGCAGAGGATTGGGGAAAATGGTCTGGAGGGTCAACGAGCCGGCGGTAGACGGAATATGGCCGGACCTGACCATAATGCTCATGGCGGATCCGGATGATGTGAAGGGCCGGCGGGCTGATTCTGAGAAGGACAGGATGGATTCGGAAAGTCTGGCTTTTCAGCAGCGTGTAAAGAAAGGCTTTGAAGCTGTCGCTGAAAGAGACAGCGATAGGATCCTCAGGATCGATGCGGGAAAAAGCATCGAGGAAATAGCCGATGAGATAGCGGCGGCTGTTGAACGCCTGGCCGGGAGGAAAATATGAAGCTCAAACCGCCTTCAGGAGGAGTGAACGACAGCACGGTGAGGAGGCTCAGCACGGCTGTCTCTAATGATGATATCTTTCACGCATATCTGTTCGAAGGGAGCAGGGAGGATACGACGGCTCTCGCCGACTGGTTTACAGCGGCGGCCCTGTGCGAAAGGCATGACGGCAAAGTCTGCGGTAAATGCCTGCGCTGCCGGCAGATAGAAGACGGCATGAGTCCGTATATGATCCGGGTGATGTCGGACAGCGAAGCGGCTCCGGAGGACGAAAGGCTCACAAAACAGGTAAAGGACACGGGCGTCAGGAAAAAAGCCCGCAAAAAAAGCGCGAAAAGCTCGAAGAGCAGCGGAAAGATAAAGGACGCCCAGATAGAAGACGTGATATCGAGATCGCTCAAAGGCAGGCTTGCCGGCGAGAGGGTCTTTACAGTCATAGACAGGGCGGAGACCATAACGGCCAGGGGCCAGAACAGGCTTTTGAAAACGCTGGAGGAGCCGCCTCAGGGTGTGACTATAATACTGCTGACGGAGAACTCTGAAGCGCTGCTGCAGACGATAAGGTCAAGGTGCCTTCATTTCAGGCTGGATTCGGCGGCTAACAAAAGCATAACGGGAACGCCTTCTTTTAAAAAGCGCGCTGTCGAGACAGCTGCCAGGATGATAGGCGGTGTCCCGGCATATGAGCTCTGGAAGGAGACAGAATATTTTTCAGAATCGAGAGAAAAGGCTTCAGGCTTCTGCGAGACGGCCCAGGTTTTTTACAGGGATGTCGTTCTTTATTCTGATCCGCGCTGCCGCGGACTCATAACTCTCAGCGATTTTGAAAGCATGATATCGGATACTAGCGCTGCGGTCAGCCGGCAGAAAGCGATGGACGCCTGTCGGGCCTGCGCGGAGGCAGTTCGCGATATTTCATCGAACGTAAGCATGAAGCACGCTGTAAGGAGCATGCTTTTTAAGATACAGCTTCTGTAATAGGTATTACGGACAGAGGTGGATAGATGGTAACTATAGTAGGAGTAAGATTCAAAGAAAACGGCAAGGTTTATTACTTTGATCCCGGAGAATTCGATCTCACTGAAGGATCTCACGTAATAGTCGAGACAGCCCGCGGACTGGAGTTCGGCGAGGTTACGTCGGATCCGTGCGAGATGAGCGAGAAATCCGTGGTCAAGCCGTTGAAAAAAGTGGTCAGGACCGCCGATGAAAAGGACGAGATCCGCCACAGGGAAAATATGGAGCGCAAGCAGGAAGCTATGGAGAGCTGCCAGCGCAAGATAAACGAGCACGGCCTGGAGATGAAGCTGATCGATGTCGAATATACTTTCGACAATTCCAAGATCATTTTTTATTTTACAGCCGATGGAAGGGTAGACTTCAGGGAGCTGGTCAGGGATCTGGCCGGCATATTCAGGATGCGTATAGAGCTCCGTCAGGTCGGAGTCAGGGACGAGGCACGCATGCTCGGCGGTATCGGCGAGTGCGGGAGATGCCTCTGCTGCCACCAGTGGCTGGGCAAATTCAATCCTGTATCTATCAAGATGGCCAAGACCCAGGGACTTTCGCTCAATCCGGCAAAGATATCGGGTATATGCGGCAGGCTCATGTGCTGCCTTAAATATGAGAACGATACTTACTGCGAGCTCAGGAAGGGCATGCCTGACAGCGGCGAAAAAGTCCGCACCCCGGACGGGAACGCTGTTGTAGTGGATACTGACGTCCTCAGGCAGCGCGTAAGAGTAAGGCAGATACTGAAGCCTGACAAGAACACGCCGCCGGGACAGGACCGCCTGAGCGGGGATATAGAGACTTATGATAAGTCGGAGATATCCAGGATGGACCGAAGGAAGAAAAAGGACAGCCGCAGGGAAGATCAGAATGACATGACTGACGAGCTCCGCGAGCTGGAAAAGGAATGATATGGCTCTGCGCACCGACGATATAGGATTCGGAGGGCTCAGGCTGACTCAGGACACGGACTTTTTCTGTTACGGTACAGACGCGGTGATGCTGGCGGATTTCGCCTCATCGGGCCGTTTCAGGAATGTGATCGACCTGGGTACTAACAACGGGGTGATACCGATCATACTGTCATCGCTTTCAGAAGCGGAAGAGCTGGTCGGAGTGGAGCTGCAGCCGGAGGCTGCGGTTTTAGCCGAAAAAAATGTATCGGACAACGGCCTTGCTGACAGGATAAAGATAGTAAATGCCGATGTACTGGATCTGCCGGGGATGCTCCCGAAAGCATCTTTCGAAGCAGTGACCATGAACCCGCCTTATTTCCCGATGGGCGGCGGACTGCTCACTGAGGAACAGCTTAAACGGACAGCCAGGCATGAAGTGACAGCTTCGCTGTCGGATTTCGTGAAATGCGCGGCATACCTTCTGGCGGACAGAGGGGCGCTGTACATGATACACAGGCCGTCCAGGCTGGCGGATATCTTTTCCGCCTGTCTCAGCGAAAAGCTGGAGCCTAAACGCATGAGGATGATAGTTCCCCATGCCGGAGATCAGCCTAATCTGGTCCTGCTGGAATGCAGGAAAAGGGGCGGAAGAGAACTCAAGATCCTGCCGGAGCTGGCGGTCTACAAGGCTGACGGCACCTATACGGACGAAGTAAAAAGCATATATAGAAAATAAATATACATAACTAATAATCTGGAATTTTGGAGGATCAAATGGATTACGACAAGCTTGCTGAACTTCTTTTCCCGGACATCACAGACGATCCGGATCAGTATGAGAGCAGATACCCTGAAAGAGACCTGCCGGAAGGCGCCTGTGTCACAAGGCTGGGACCGAGCCCGACAGGCTTCATACATTTAGGCAACCTCTTCAGCGCATTCGCTGACGAGCGTATAGCCCACCAGAGCGGCGGCATCTTCTTCCTCAGGATAGAGGATACAGATGACAAGCGTTTTGTAGAGGGAGCGGCGGAAACAGTCATCCGTTCGCTCGATTATTTCGGCATCCGCTTCGATGAAGGAGCGGGCGCTGACGGAGATACAGGCGCTTACGGCCCTTATCACCAGAGCGAGAGAGCTGAGATCTACCAGGCCTATGTAAAGAGGCTTGTCCGCAGGGGACAGGCATATCCGTGCTTCATGACCGAGGACGAGCTCGCCGAGATAAGGAAGACTCAGGAGGAGAACCACGAAAATCCTGGTATCTACGGCAAGTGGGCCAAGAGCAGGGACCTTTCATATGAGGAAATAGAAAAGAGGATAAAGGCAGGCGAGTCATACGTAGTACGCCTGAAATCCGACGGATTTAACGAGGATCCTGAGTACATAACAGTAAACGACGCCATAAGAGGCGAGATAAAGATGCCTGAGAACAGCATGGATATAGTTATCCTCAAGGCTACAGGCATCCCTACATACCATTTCGCTCATGTCGTCGATGACCATCTTATGCGCACTACCCATGTCGTAAGAGGCGAGGAATGGCTCTCATCCCTTCCTGTACATATCGAGCTCTTCGGGAAGATGGGCTGGAAGCCTCCTGTATACTGCCACACTGCTCATCTGATGAAGATAGGTGAGAACGGCACTAAGAGAAAGCTCTCCAAGAGAAAGGATCCTGAGCTTTCACTGGATTACTACAGGAAGGACGGCTACCATCCTGCAGCGGTAAGAGAGTACCTGCTCATGCTGCTCAACTCCAACTTCGAGGAATGGCGCATAGCGAACCCTGATACTCCTGCCGAGGATTTCCATTTCAGCGTTTCCAAGATGAGTAATTCCGGCGCTCTTTTCGACCTTGACAAATTGAATGATGTCTGCAAAGATGTTCTCGTGAAGATTCCGGCATCGGAGCTTGCCGTATTTATGACAAACTGGGCGGAGGAATTCAAGCCTGAGGCTCTCCATCTCTTCAAGGGACACGAGGACTACATCGCTAAGATCCTCGACCTGGGAAGGACAGGCAAAAAGCCTCGCAAGGACCTGGTCTGCGCTTCGCAGATATTCGAGTTCATCAGCTATTTCTTCGACGAGTACTTTAAGATAGAGGAAGATCTCCCGGAGAGAGTATCTAAGGAAGACGGCGCGGCTATCTTAAAGGCTTACCTGGAGACTTACGACCACAGCGATGACCAGAGCGCCTGGTTTGACAAGATCAGGGATATAGCCGACAGATTCGGCTACGCGAGAAAGCCTAAGGACTTCAAGAAGAACCCTGACGACTATAAAGGCCATGTCGGGGACGTCAGCACTGTGATCAGACTGGCCATAGTAGGCAGGAGCCAGTCGCCTGACGTATGGGAGATCCAGCAGATCCTCGGAAAAGATAGTACAGAAAAAAGGATTAAAGAGTTTGAAACCGCTCTCGAGAGGGCATAATAGTTTATACGCATTGACAGTTACCACCTTTAATAGGCGGGATTTATAGGAAACAAGGAGAAAAGATAATGGCAGACAAAGAAATCCTCGAAAACATCGAGACAAGCATCGGCGAGATCAAACCGTTCCTTCAGAGAGACGGCGGAGATATCGAGTTCGTAGAGCTCACTCCTGATAACGTAGTAAAGGTAAGACTTAAGGGAGCATGCAGCGGATGCCCTGGCGCTACGATCACTCTTCAGGCGATCGTAGAGAGGATCCTTACAGAAGCGGTTCCTGAGGTTGCAGGCGTCGAAGCTGTCTAAAACCTGAAAATAAACGTGTATATGAAAACGCTGGTATTGTATAATTAAATATCAGCGTTTTTGTTTTTTTACAGGAGTTTTTATGAAGAAAAGATTTTTTCAGGTCTTTGCTGCCCTGACAGCAGCCGTATTGCTGCTGACGGCATGTATAGGACCAGGGGGAGACCGGTCCGCGTCTGCTGATGTGGAGGGTCGGGCTGAGAAAAACGGTGCGGTAAAGGTCACAGTACTGTGCGCGGGAGACATAATGGCGCATTCGCCGAATATCCAGTCCGCAAAACAGGAAGACGGCTCATATGATTTCAGCGACAATTACGAATACGTGAAAAAGTATATAAAACAGGCGGACCTTGCTATGTGCAACATGGAGACGACCTTTGGAGGAGGTACTCCTTCAGGATATCCTGTGTTCAACGCGCCCGATCAGCTGGCAGAAGCTGTGAAAGGCGTCGGCTTCGATGTGGCGCTGACCAGCAATAACCACATGATGGATTCGGGCAGCAGCGGCGTAAAGCGTACTGTAAAAGTTCTTGAAGATGCCGGACTCGACGTAGTCGGCAGCAGGGACGATGCTTCCGATAAAGGTTATCTGGTTGAAAATGTAAAGGGCGCAAAGATAGGCATAGTATCATATACCTATGAATCGACGCCTTCGGCGACTGCCAGGAAGACGATAAATGGCAATGTCGTCGATGATGAGACCGGTCAGCTGATCAATTCCTTTAATTACAGCAGGCTTAGCCGCGGGGATTATGATAAGATCAAAAACGATATTGACGGCTGCAGAGCTGACGGAGCTGACGCTGTCATCTGTTACATGCACTGGGGAATAGAATACCAGATGAAGGCTGATGAAGACCAGAAGGAGATGGCGCAGCAGCTTGCCGATATGGGAGCCGATGTGATATTTGCGTCCCATCCTCATGTAACTCAGGAAATAGATATCCTTACTTCTTCAGGCGGCAGCAAGGTTCCTGTTTTCTATTCGATGGGCAATTTCATATCCAACCAGAGACAGGAAACCCTCAACAACCGGTACACTGCTGAAGGCATGATGGCTGTGGCCAGGCTCACGATAGTGCCTGATAAAGATAAGATCCAGGCGGAAAGCGTCAATATAGTTCCGACATGGGTTGACAAATATACTGAAAACAATAAGCTTAAATACAAGATCATTCCGCTCGACAGCCATCTGGGCTCAAACGGGGCGCTCGCCATGTCCGGGCATATGTCCGACGCGCGGCAGGCCGAGAGCGACATGGAATCAGCATATGGCGATTATATAAAAGGTGTGACAGTTTTCACTTCGGGAGGAAAATCTGATGACAGCGACAAAGCAGCCTGATTATATACATAAGATCGAAGAATACAGAGATAATATGATAGAAGACCTGAAGGCTCTCGTTAAATGCGCCAGCCCGTCGGGAGAACCAGAGGATGGAGCGCCGTTCGGCAGAGGCCCGGCGGAAGCTCTGGACACTATGCTGGAGATAGGCAGACGAGAGGGTATGGCAGCGAAGTCGCTGGACGGATACGCTGGATATATAGAGTTCGGCGGCCCGGCAGAGGTGAGCTTCGGCATCCTTACACATCTTGACGTCGTGCCTGGCGGAAACGGCTGGACCCATGGCGGCCCCTTCGATCCTGTTCTTGAGGACGGAAAGCTCTACGGCAGGGGTACTGCCGACGACAAAGGCCCTTCGATAGCAGCTTTTTACGCGCTTAAAGCTCTTAAGGACTGCGGCTATGAATTTGATAAACGTGTAAGAATGATATTCGGCCTGAACGAAGAGACCGGCGAGGAAAGCCTGGATCACTATAAGGCGCACGAGGAGATACCGTCATTTTCCATCGTCCCTGATTCGGATTTCCCGGTGGTCAGCGGAGAAAAGGGCATTATGGTCTTCGACCTGATAAAATATTTCGGGATACATAAGAACAACGGCCCAGACATAGTCAGCATAAAAGGCGGTTCAGCGGCAAACATGGTGCCTGATCATGCTGAGGCAGTGGTCAAAAGCGTCGGTGACGCCGATAAGTTCATAAAGCGCGTAAGCGACTTCGCGGAGATCACTCAGTACGCTATAAGCGCCGAAAGAGACGGGGAAAACGTCAAGATAACAGCAGAGGGAAAGGCCGCTCACGGTTCCACTCCGTGGAAGGGTCTCAATGCCGTTTCAGTGCTGATGCAGTTCCTCTTCACGATAGATGTGGACAGCGAGGAGATCCGCGAGATGCTCGACTTTTACGAGTACCATATAGGCCACGACATGCTCGGCGAACGTCTGGGTATCAACCTTAAAGACGATAAGTCAGGCAGCCTGGTGATGAACGTGGGGATCATGGATATGAACGAAGCGAGGGTAAAGACGACCTTCAATGTCAGGATACCTGTGACTATGAGCGATGAAGATGTGAAGTCAGGCATAGCAGCCCTGCTTACAGAGAGCAATATCGACCTTGTGGAGCGCATGTACCAGGAACCTCTCTATTACGAGCCTGACGATCCCAGGATCACAAAGCTGGCAGATATATACAGAGAATTCAGCGGCGATGAAGAGACAAAGCCTCTGGTCATAGGCGGCGGTACCTACGCCAGGCAGATAGACAACGCGGTCGCCTTCGGTGCCATGTACCCGGGAGACGAGGACAGGATGCACTGCGCGGACGAGTATATATCGATAGACAGGCTTGTCCAGACCGCAAAGATATACGCAGAGACCATCTATGAATTCGCGGTGAAGCACGATGAGAGTGAAAACTGAGAACGAGCAGGATACGAGGCGTCTGGGAGCTTCCTTCGCGGACAAGCTGAAGCCGGGAGACATAGTCTGCTTGCTGGGCGACCTGGGGACCGGAAAGACCACATTTTCAAAAGCCGTGGCAGCCGGTCTGGGTGTGAAAGAAGAGATCACCAGCCCTACATTTAACATCGTAAACATCTATAAGTCGGGCAGGATACCTCTCTATCATTTTGATGTCTACCGCCTTTCAGGAGCGAAAGAATTCCTCGACGCGGGCTTCGACGAGTACTTCGATGCCGGGGGCGTCTGCCTGATAGAATGGGCGGACATCATAGAAGATGTGATCCCGGATGGAAGTATACTGGTCGAGATCGAGAGAGGCAGTTCCGAAACAGAACGCCTGTACGATATTTCATATATTTGACAAACGGTAACCGTCTGCGGCCGCAGGCGGTTTTTTAAAAGGATCTTAACATGAGCATACTGGCTGTTGAAACAACAGGAAGAGCAGCCTCTGCCGCTTTCGCGGCGGACAGAAAGGCTGAGATAATCGAGAAGGCAGATGAAAGCGGCGGCAGCGGCATGAACCACCTGCAGCATCTGATGCCGATAGTATCGGAACTGCTCAGAGAGCAGGGAGCAGATAGAAATGATATAGACTGCGTAGCTGTATCCGCCGGCCCCGGCTCTTTCACAGGGATAAGGATAGGCATGGCAGCGGCTAAAACCCTGGCCCAGGTACTCGGCGCCGACATAGTAGAGGTCATGACCCTGGAATCGTTCATATACGACGAATATGGAAAAGAAGGGTCTTATCTGCTCTGCCCTATGATGGACGCCCGCAGGCATACGGTCTACGCTGCTGCCTGGCTGATGCCGGAAAAGAAAAAAGTCATAATAGAAGGCGATTACGAGGTCTCGAAATTCGCGGAAATGGCATATGAAGCAGGAAAGTCAGCAGCCGGCGACGGCTCCGCCGACAGCCTGCCCCTGGTCTATACCGGAGACGGGGCAGAAAAATACGCCGAAGATCTCAGCAGCGGCGATATCATAGAAAACACCCAGCACGCCGCGGCTGTCCTCAGAGCAGCCCTGGACGGCGGCAGGAGGATCAGCTATAAAGAAGCAGAGCCTGTCTATCTGAAGAAAGCAGAAGCTGAGATCAAAAGAAAAGAAGGAAAGCTGGGACTGAGGAAGAGAAAGAAAAAGGAAGAGGGTCCGGAGCTTAAAATGCCGCCTGCTGACGGCAGGATAGAGTACAGGGATCTTTCTGTATCCGATACCGCTGGGCTGGCTGACTTGGACAGGATATGCTTTAAGCACTTCTGGAGCGAAGACTCGTTCAAGGGAGACTTCGAAGGACAGAGAGCAGCTGTATACAGAGGCGCCTTCAACAGCAGAGGCGAGCTGGTCGGCTTCGCCGGACTGGTACATATAGCCGGCGAGGCAGAGGTTAACAGGGTAGCCGTACATCCGCTTTACAGAAACAAGGGAATAGCCGGCAGATGCCTGAAAGACATACTCGACCAGGCCGGCCAGGCCGGAGTGGAGACCACTCTGTTAGAGGTCAGGGAAGCAAACAGGAGCGCTATCTCTCTCTACAAGAACAGCGGCTTCCGTGTCATTTCCAAGAGAAAGAACTACTACAAGGAAACCGGCGAGAACGCTCTTATCATGAAGCTGGGAGAGGAGGAGAAAAAAGATGAAGGACGGTAAGTTTCTTGTCCTGGGCATAGAGAGCAGCTGTGACGACACATCGGCCTCCGTCGTCGCCGACGGCAGGGAACTCCTTTCACTCTCCATCTCATCCCAGATAGATATCCACACTCTCTACGGCGGAGTCGTGCCTGAGATAGCCTCGAGGAACCATATAAAAAACATAAACGCGGTCATAGACGAGGCCATGGAGAAAGCAGGACTGGATTTCGACGATATAGATCTGATAGGCGTTACATGCGGACCGGGCCTGATAGGCTCACTGGTGGTCGGCGTATCAGCGGCTAAGGCCCTGGCCTTCGCGGCGGATAAACCTCTGGTCGGCGTGCACCACCTGCAGGGACATATTTCGGCTGACTTTATAGAGTATCCGGAGCTGGAGCCTCCCTTCACAGCTGTGGTGGCATCGGGAGGAAATACGGATATAGTGGACGTGAGAGGCCACAACGACATGCTGATGCTGGGAAAGACGAGAGATGATGCCGCGGGCGAAGCCATGGACAAGGTGGCACGCGTAATGGGCATAGGATATCCGGGCGGCCCTGTCATAGATAAGCTGGCGAAATCAGGAGATCCTCATGCTGTGGAATTCGGCAGAGTCAGGCTTGAGAAGGGCAGCTACGATTTCAGCTTCAGCGGCCTCAAGACACAGGTCATCAATTATGTGAACCAGTGCCGCATGAAGGGCCTTGAAATAAAGAAAGAAGATCTGGCGGCCTCCTTCCAGAAAGCTGTCATGGATGTCATCACTGAGAAGGCACTGGAAGCGGCACACGAATACGGCAGGGACAGCATAGCTCTGGCCGGCGGTGTGGCATCTAACAGCCTGCTCAGGAGCATGATGAAGGATCTCTGCGAGGCGAACAGTCTTAAGCTTTATGTTCCGAGACCGGTCCTCTGCACGGACAACGCGGCAATGATAGCCTGCGCGGCATATTACAAATACAAAGAAGGATACAGGGACGACCTGACTCTGGACGCTTTTCCGGTACTTGATCTTGCTAAAGGAGCCAGAGGAGAGTGGACGGCTGAATAGTGTATTTCGCAGCAGTTTTATGCGGAGCATAGTGTCCGCGGAGCGGTCGGCAGGCGGCTGTCAGAATGCCGATATTCCAATAAAAACTATATTTAGTACAGTTGGCTAAATCAGCCACATCATTTAGTGTGAAAACTTTATTAAATTATGTTAAATTGCTGTATTTGGCGTGGAAATATAATATAATAAAAACAAAGCTGATTGATTACAGCGATTATATATACAACAAGGTTAATTGTTTATTTTAGATATTCTTACAGCCCGCGCGGGCAGAAAGAGGAACATCAATGAAAAGCTTAAGATTAAAGAACAACCTCTGGTGGACCGGTGTTCTGGACCCTGATCTGAGAGTCTTCGACATCGTAATGGAGACCAAGTACGGTACTACTTACAATTCATACGTACTTAAAGGCACTGATAAAACAGCTGTTTTTGAGACAAATAAGCTCAAGTGCTGGGACGAGTTCCAGGCAGCTATTACAGAAGTCGTTGATATCAAGGACGTCGATTACCTGGTAATGAACCACACTGAGCCGGATCACGCCGGCGCTATCGAGAAGATGCTCGAGATAAACCCGAAGCTGACTATCGTAGCTACACCTACGGCCCATAATTTCCTGGCTGAGATCATCAACAAGGATTATACAGCTGTAAAGGTAAGCGACGGCGACACTCTTTCCCTGGGCGGCGCTACGCTTCACTTCATGATCCTGCCTAACCTTCACTGGCCTGATTCCATGTACACTTATTATGAAGAGGAAAAGGTCCTCTTCACATGCGACTCATTCGGATCTCACTACAGTGAACCGGGAATCCTGAGGAGCGCGGTAAAGGACGAGGAAGGCTATCTCGACGCTACAAAGTATTATTTTGACGCTATCATAGGACCTTTCGCAAATCCTTATATGGTAAACGCTCTTAAGAGGATCAAGGACCTGCCGATCGAAATGATCTGCACTGGCCACGGCCCTGTACATGACTGCAAGTTTGACGAGCTCTTCTCAAGATACCGCGAATGGTGCGGTGTAGATGAAAACCTCGAGCCGCTCAATCCTAAGGGCCCTAAGAAGCTCGTTGTCATCCCATATGTAAGCGCTTACGGCTACACTCAGGAGCTGGCTGAGATCATCGCCGGCGCGGTGGAAGACGCGGGCGAAGGCAAGATCGAAGTCAAGAAGTACGATATGATCACAGCTGACCAGGCAGAGGTCCTGGGCCAGATCGGCGCTGCTGACGGTATCATGTTCGGTACTCCTACTATCGTAGGCGAAGCTCTGGCTCCTATCTGGGGACTGGTAACTTCAATGTTCGCTCCTGTACATAAAGGCAAGCTCGCTACCGCTTTCGGCTCCTACGGCTGGTCAGGCGAGGGCGTTCCTCACATCATGGAAAGACTCCGCCAGCTCAAGCTCAGAGTAGAAGACGACGGCTTCAGGGTAAGGTTCAAGCCTAGCGAAGTACAGAAGCTCGACGCTTACGAATTCGGCTACAGGTTCGGCTGCAAGCTCCTCGGCAAGAAGCCTAAGGGAACAAAGACAGGCAAGAGCGGTCTCGTAAAGTGCCTGGTATGCGGCGCTATCTTCGATCCTAATACAGCAGGCGGCTCATGCCCTGTATGCGGCGTAGGCCCTGAGAAGTGGGTCGAGGCTCAGGATACTACAACTACTTTCAGAAAAGATACAAACGAATCCTTCCTCATCGTCGGCGGCGGCCCTGCTGCTTTCTACGCTGCTGAAGCTATCAGAGAGAGAAACGCTACAGCCAACATCGGCATCATCTCCGAAGAGCCGGAGCTCCCTTACAACAGACCTATGCTGACCAAGGCTCTCCTTTCAGAGATGGACAACAGCGAACTCGCCATCGAAGGCAAGGAATGGTTCGAGGAACATAACGTCCTGATCAGTTACGATAAGGTAACATCCATCGATGTCAAGGCTAAGACCGTTTCCTGCGGCACAAAGACTTATAACTACGATAAGCTGATCTATGCTACAGGAGCTCACTGCTTCGTACCGCCTATCAAGGGCGCTGACCAGGATCACGTTATCTCCATCAGAAATATCGCTGACGCCAAGAAAGTACAGTCTAAGCTTGACAGCGTACACGAAGCTGTAGTTATCGGCGGCGGTGTCATGGGTCTCGAAGCAGGCTGGGAGCTCTGCAAGGCAGGCATAGATGTAACAGTACTCGAAGGCGCTCCTGGACTCCTTCCTAAGCAGCTGGACGACACTGGCTCCGCTATGCTGGAAGACATCGTAAACGGCGTAGGCATGCATGTTATAACAAGCGCTCAGACAGCCGAGATCAAGGCTGATTCCGTAGTACTTTCCGACGGAAGGGAATTCCCTGCACAGCTGGTCATCATGTCCACAGGCATGAGGCCTAATACAAAGCTGGCTGAGGACGCAGGCATCTACGTAGACAAGTTCGTAGCTACAGACCTCCGCATGAGGACAAACGTGGATGACGTTTACGCTGTCGGCGACTGCTGCATGGTAGACGGAGCACCTCAGGCATTCTTCGCCCAGGCTCAGGAAAACGGCCGTATAGCCGGTGCCAACGCTGCGGGCGAGCCTCTCGAGTACGATCCTTTAGGCGCTTCCCTCGCTATCAACGCTATGAATACGAGCATCTTCGCTCTCGGCGCTAACGGCAAGGATATGACAAAGGACTACAAGACTCTGGAGGTCAAGGACGACAAGAGAAAGACTTACGAGAAGTACTATTTCAACAACGGCACTCTCGTAGGCGTTATCCTTATCGGCGACACTTCCAAGATGGCTGAGATGACAGAGAACATCGCCAACGGCGCTTCTTACAAGGAAGTTTTCGATATCTAAGACTTTTTCCTTCATGGAAAATATAAACTGAATATCTGCCGCTGAGAGCTCAGCGGTTTCCGTGAGCTCCGCTCACAGGCGAAGGCCGGCCGGGACTTTTTGTCCCGGCCGGTCTTCGGTATTTTCACAGCACCGTGTCCGCCCTGACTTCGCCGCCCGCTTTTCACATGTGCCGGAAAACTTCACAAAATTATCATGTTTATGTCGGGTCCGGGATGATAATATATATAGATAGCCGGAGAAAGTGCGCGACATTCGCATACAGCCGGCATCAGGAGGGATAAAAAATGATACAGATAATAGGAATCATAGTTGGAGTACTTATCATTGTCGGGCTTCTCGCTGCCATGGGCAAGATGAGCGAGCAGGGAGTAGACATCAACAGCCACTTCTGCTGCGGCAACTGCAATACATGCGCCAGCGATGAAAAGGGAGCTGCATGTGAATATTACGATGACCTCGAGGATTTTCACGTGGATCCGGCAAAGTTAAATCACGCAAAATAAGGAGGATAACAAATGGCTTCAGGGCTTTCTTCGTTATCAGACAAACAGTCGAGGATGTTCCAGACTAACGATGACGTCATTCTTTCAATGCGCGCCTACAATCTGACCATCGGACTGACAGTGCTCTACGGCGTTATAGTCAATGCTCTGCTGAGCTACTATTTCGCGCCGCAGATCCTGGCTATCAATCCGATAGCGCTTCTGATAGGCTATTTCGTGCTGGTTTTCATCGGTTCGTTCATCACCTACAGGTCTAAATCACCGGTGATGAGCTTCGTCGGCTACAATCTGGTCTGCCTGCCTATAGGCGCGGTCCTTACGGTATGCGTCCAGGGCTACAGCGCAGAGGTAGTCGGCCAGGCCTTTATACTTACAGCAGTCATCACGGGAGTCATGCTTCTGGCATCTACGGCATTTCCGGGAACGTTCGCGGGTATGGGCAGGATGCTCTTTATAGGGCTCATCGGCATCATTGTCGCCAACATAGTCTGCCTGCTCTTCACAATCCAGACGACTCTGATCTCATGGGCCGCGGCGGTGCTCTTCTCGCTCTATATAGGATACGACTGGGTGAGAGCCCAGCAGTATGTGCCGACTCTTGACCACGCTATAGACAGCGCTCTGGATATATACATCGATGTGGTGAACCTCTTCCTGCAGCTGCTTGCTATATTCGGGAACAGCGACGACAACTAAAAATACAATCCGGGATGAATCGAGACCGTAAAAAAGGACTTGATAGACGGAGTACAAAAAAACCGCGCCTGAATGGCACGGTTTTTAGTTATAATGAACATATGGAAAACAGGCGTTCGCTACATGTAGCGGAAAACGCCCTTTACGAGACCCAGGATCTTAACGTCGCGCACGATGATAGGGCTCATGGAGGAGTTTTCAGGCTGCAGCCTGACATGGTCTTTCTCTCTGTAGAAGGTCTTGACAGTAGCTTCGCTTTCGAAGCCGTCTATCATGGCTACGACTATATCGCCGTTGTCGGCGTCGTTCTGCTGGCGCACCAGTATATAATCGCCGCTGAAGATACCTGCCTCTATCATGCTTTCGCCTTTTACCTTGAGCATAAAGTAATTGTAGGTGCCGGAAGCGAAGCGCGCGGGTACCGGAAAATATTCAGTGATGTTCTGCTCGGCGAGGATAGGCGTGCCCGCGGCTACCTGGCCTACCAGGGGAACCTCTGATATATCGGCGCGCTCAAATTCGGAAACAGATGTTCCCGTGTCGCCTATGATACCGTTGCGTTCTGGACGGCCGGATTTTAGGACCTCGATGGTCCTCGGCTTGTCCGGATCCTTTGAGATGAAGCCCTTTTCCTCGAGGCTGGCCAGATCCCTGTGGATCGTAGAAGTTGATTTTATATTGAAATGAGAGCATATTTCGCGGACAGTAGGGGGATAGCCCTTTGCTCCGATGATGTCTTCGAGAAAGTCGAGAACCTTATGCTCGCGTTCGGTAAGGTTCATGTCGTCTGTTGGAAGAGCTTTACGTCCCATCTTTAGACCTCCTTTTCAGTTGTTATATTATTTTTTATTTTAACACATGTTCTTTAAAAAGACAAAAAAGAAAAAATGTTTTATTAAAAAAAGAATTGACAGCTGCGGCCTGTGGGTTTAGAATAATCCTCAGCATGAAGAAGAAGTTATCCGCTTCTCACCCTGCGGCGCGCAGTCGTATGGGTTAATATGAGTTTTTTAGTACAGCCGGCGGATACGATTTTGTGTATCTGCTTTTTTTATGTGCCCGGAGGGCACGACAGGCTGCTTTGCTTTTCCTGTCTTTCAGTTTACGACAGGGAACTGATATTGTTAGTCTTCATGTTTTTTCGGAAAGTAATTTTCGTGTTTCACTATCATGTGAATGGAGGTGTTTTAGAATTAGCAAGGGAAATCAGAACCAGATAAACGAAGATATCCGCGCGAAGGAAGTAAGAGTCATCGATACAGACGGCTCACAGCTGGGCGTAATGCCGCCGTCAAAGGCGCTGCAGATCGCCGCGGAGAAAAAGCTCGATCTCGTTAACGTAGCTCCAAACGCGAATCCGCCGGTCTGCAGGATCATGGATTACGGCAAGTACAGATATGAGATGCAGAAAAAGGCCAAGGACGCGAAGAAGAAGCAGAAGGTTACTCAGGTGAAAGAGGTTCGCCTCAGCACATTTATAGAGAAACACGATCTCATGGTTAAAGCAAACAATGCGTCAAAGTTCCTGAAGGGCGGCGACAAAGTCAAAGTCAGCATCAGGTTCAGAGGCAGAGAGAGGGGCCATACCGCTGCCGGCGAGCTGGTAATGCAGCAGTTTGCGGAGGCTGTTTCCGAATACGGTCAGATCGAGAAGAAACCACTGCTCGAGGGCAGAAACATGACCATGGTGCTCGCACCAAAATCAAACAATTGATCAGAACAGTAACAGGAGGTCAGGAAAATGGCTAAGATGAAGTCCCACAGAGGCGCAATGAAGAGATTCAAGGTTACCGGCTCAGGCAAGGTAGCAAGACATAAAGCTTACAAGAGCCACATCCTCACAAAGAAGAGCCCGGCTAGAAAAAGAGGCCTGAGAAAGGGCACTACGCTCACAAGCGCAGACCAGAAGAGAATCAAGTCAGTTCTTAACGTTTAATTTGTGTGGAGGTAATCAGATATGGCAAGAGTAAAGAAGGCAGTCAACGCCAAGAAAAAGCATAAGAAGGTACTGAAGCTTACTAAGGGCTTCTATGGACAGAAGAGCAAGGTATTCAGAGCAGCTAACCCTGCTATGATGCGTTCCCTTTCATCCGCTTACGTTGGACGTAAGAGAAAGAAGAGAGATTTCAGACGTCTCTGGATCGCAAGGATCAACGCTGCGGCTCGCCAGAACGGCATCAGCTACAGCCAGCTCATGAACGGCCTTAACAAGGCAGGCGTTCAGATCAACAGAAAGATGCTCTCAGAGATGGCTATCAACGACGCTGAAGCATTCACAGCTGTTGTAAACAAGGCAAAGGAAGCTCTCGCTTAGTCGACAGCTCCGCTGACAAAAAGAAATTTAAACCCGTTCCGCAGCCGCGGAGCGGGTTTTTGCGCAATAAAGAGGCTCCGAGTCACAAAGCCTGTGTGATTCGGGGCCCCTTGTTCATTTTCCTATTTTTTTACCGTTTCGAAAGAGCCTGAATCAGCGGAGAACCTGTCGGCTATATCTTCAGTAACATAGAGCTTTCCTTTATCGTCTATAAAGATGACTCCGAAGTCCAGGTCGCTGGTCCGCCAGAATTCTTCCGCCTTGTCCAGGCCCATTACGTAGAGGGCTGTGGATAGGGCGTCTGCTTCCGTTCCGGATTTAGAAATGATAGTGACCGAGCTGAGGTCATTTTCCACGGGATGGCCTGTGGCCGGATCCATGATGTGTATATAGGTCTTTCCGTCCTTCTTGAAGAAGCGCTGGTAGCCTCCTGAAGTTACTGCGAATTCGTCCTTCAGAGTGATATATCCGGCGAAGTTATCTGTGTTTTCAGGGTCTTCCACAGCTATGGTCCAGCTGCTGCCGTCGGTCTTGGAGCCGACAGTCATGACGTTGCCGCCCAGGGTAGCGATAGCGGACTTGACGCCTTCTTTAACGAACATGTCGTGGATGACCTGTGAGGCATAGCCTTTGCCTATGGCGCCCGTATCTATCTGTGTTTTATCGTCTCTGAAAGAAACCTTCGTTCCCCCTGCTCCCTCAGCCAGAGATACCTTACCATAGCCGACATGGGTCAGCAGCTCGGAGATCTCGGAATCCTGCGGTATCTTGTATTTACCTGTGGTAAAGCCCCAGGCTTTTACTATCGGATATATGGTAGGGTCGAAAGCTCCTCCGGTCGACTCGGCAAGCCTGAGGGATTCGCTGAGCACTTTCGCCGTGTCTCCGCTTACCGTGTCAATATCCCGGGCATTGAGCTCATAGACAGGGCTGTTCTTCCTTACGACAGAAAGCTCGCTGTCCAGCCTGTACAGCTCTTCAGCGGCGTCCGCGACGGCCTGCTTAGCCTTCCTGCCTCCGTAGGCTTTTATATTCATGGTGGTGTCCATGGCGAACACGTCGCATGAATAAGCGCCGTCATCGGTCCTCGAGACTGTCGACGGCTCCGCCGACGAGCCGCCCGCGGAAGCTTTTTCCTGGCTGCCGCAGGCGGAAAAGGCGAACATGGACGCCGCGGTCAGGGCAGCAAGTAATATCAGTGAGATCTTTTTTTTCTTCTTCATTTAATTCTCCATTAAAAGTCAGCGCGCGGCCTCCGGCCGCGCCATGTCCGCGTGAGCGGACGCAGATATGAGATTTTATTACAGCAGGGAGATGTATCCGTAATATATTCCTTATATTTGTTCTATTATGTCATTTTTGAGCGCATGTTTATTGATATTGCGCCGTTTTCTGCGTTATAATTATACCAATGCAACGAGTTATTATGGAGGGAAAGACGAAAAAATATGGATGAAAAGCTGAAGAGTTTATGCATTAAGATCGGTGAAGACAATGTCAATCTGGAGGACTGCCTCAGCAAATATACAAAAGTACAGCTGGGCAGGATAGCCGAAATATATGGAAAGAAGATCCATTCTTCAGCCAAAAAGGCTGAGATGGTCGAAACTGTGCGTGATACGGTCAAGAGCGATATCATCAGATATTTCGACAATGAAGGAAAGGACTTTTCGGCTGAGGTCAACAAGATCGTCGTCGAGGGCGGCGAGACGGTAAGTCCTGACGACGCGGACAGGCTGCAGCCTCTTATAGACAGGGGCATCCTCTTCTTAAGGGCTAAAGGCGACGAAGCCGAAGCATTCCTTCCTGCGGACAGCTCGGCTATCTTCGACACCGGAAGGCTGAACAGGGACAAGTCTGAGAGAGAGCAGAGGATGTTCGAGGGCGAGCCTGTACATAAGGAAGCTGATCCTGACAGGGATGAGCTGGAAAACGCCGTTATCATCTACGCGGCTGCCATGGCTCATATGTACGGGATCTACAATGTGAGGATGATCAAGGACGTATGGGACGTCAACCACAAAAAGAAGATCACTCCGCAGGAATGCAGCAGCCTGATAGAAAAGGCCGGGGACAGCGACGGCTTCTACAGGCGTGACAACTATATCATAGACAGCAGTCTCACAGATCCTGAGGACTACTGCAATATCCTCGAGAGGATCATGCCGTCGGACACTTATTACTATCCTACTGTAAATGACGTGGACAGATACAGAAACGGAGCGGTCATCGAAAAGAATTCGCATTACTGGTATCTGAGGAATTTCATAGCCAGAATGCTGGATATGCCTGTTCCAGTGCTGGGTGATGATGAGAAGCTGGACAGCATCATGGAGAAACTGGCTTTCGCGGCTCGCTGCGACAACACGCTCAACGAGATACTCGTAATGTTAGACGGGGATGGTGTTAAGCTGGAAACCGGGGAGGATCAGGCTAAGTTCCTCTCGCTTTACACGGGATTCCTTTACGGACAGCGTCTCTGGGCGACTAAGGGCTTTAAGCCTGAGGATATGCCTGCTTCCAAGATGGTCGTGAGGAACTTCAAGCTTCCGCCTTATGTAAATCCTAAGTCGGAGATCACGCCGGGAAGAAACGAAGTCTGCCCGTGCGGAAGCGGCAAAAAGTTCAAGAAATGCTGCGGAAAGTGCATAGATTAAGATGATATATAAAGGCCGGCAGCCTGTGGCTGCCGGCCGGGTCAGATACAGAAATACCGGGCGGAGGATCCACCCGGTATTTTTTATAGCGTTTTTCGCCGGCTCCGCCGGCGTCATGTCCGCGGAGCGGACGCGGGATGCTGTATTTTTGTATTTTAGAAATTGCCGCCGTTGCCGCCGTTCATATAGAGGAGGTCATCCTCAGGGGCATCGGCAGGCTCGAACTTCAGGACCTTGAGTACAGGCATATTGCCGTGGAATTCCTTTACGTACTCGTTCTTGACCTCAGCTGTGATGTTGGCGTAGGAGCGTTCTTCCACGATCTCCTGACCGTTCTCCATATCGCAGAAGAGGGCGAGGAAGGTGATGTCGTTAGCGCAGCATACCATAGAGAAACGTCCGGCAGCGAAACGCTCAGGAGGGTCTGTGTCGCCTCTCTTGTGGAGCTGGACATAGACTTTTATCGTCTTGCCGTCATATTTCTCAGGGTCGTTCATGGCGTCTACGTAGAATCTTCCGTAGTCCTCAGGCTTGATGTCGACTATAGGGGCGTCGATATCGTAAGGCAGAGGCTCGTTGTCGGCGAAGTCCTCGGCATTGCCGTCGTTGTCCTCCAGGTAGATATAGGCCTGAGGGTTCATGGCGCGGATGGAGGTCGAGTGGATGTAGTCCTTGAGCTCGTCCGTGCAGCGGTTGAAGACTATAAGCTCCGAATTGCTGACCTGCTGGTAGATCTGGGATCCCATGTTGGCCAGGTAGAGCTTGTATGTTTCGGCGTTTATCGTGGTGATGACCTGATAGAGCTCCCAGTCCTTAGGAAAAGCCTGGTTGATAAGGCGCATGTCCCACATACCGTTGTATTCTATAACGACTCTGTCGGGTTTTACCTTAGCGGCAGCCTTGCTGAGCAGCTCGGCTGTGAACTCGTCCTTGTCCTCCAGCTGCAGGAGCTTGCTGTGTGTCTTTTGGAGAAAATCCTTATCGTACTCTTCTTCACCTTCTTCGCAGGAGATGAGGAGAGTGACCTCGTTGTTCGTAAAGCCGGGATCCTTGAGCGTATCCTTGATGAACATGGTCTTGCCGCTCTCCAGGAACCCTGTAAACACGTAAACTGGTAAAGTCATATTCTGTGCCAAATTTCTGTCCTCCGATCATTCCGCATGGAAGAGCTTAGCGATCTCTTCGTCCTTGAGGTCGGCGCCGATGACTACCAGCTGGCCTGTGTAGCTTGCAGGGCCTTTCCTGACTTCGTATTCGCCAGGGACATAGTCGAAGTGGAGCCAGTCGCCGTCAGGTGTCTCTACGATGCCCTTGGCTCTGAGGATAGCTCCGCACATGCCGAGATCGAGCTCTTCGAAGGCTTCGTTGAGTTCAGCTTCAGTGTACTTTCTCGGAGTTTCCCTGCCCCATGTCGAGAAGATCTCGTCCGCGTCGTGGTCATCGTGGCAGTGGTCGTGATCGTGATGGTGGTCGTGATCATGGTCGTGTTCGTCGTGGTCATGATCATGATGGTGCTCGTGGTCGTGCTCGTGTTCATGATCATGATCGTGATCATGGTCATGATGGTGGTGATGGTGTTCGTGTACAGGTTCTTTAGCCAGCTCTTCGAGGAGCTTCTTCTCCAGTGACTCGTCGCCTTCCATAGCTTCGAGGATAGTGTCGCCATCCAGTTTATCCCAAGGAGTAGTGATGATCTTGGCGTCAGCGTTGTAGCCTCTGAGGAGCTCTACGTCGGCGTTGAGCTTTTCTTCGCTTACGTCCTGAGTCCTGCTTAGGATGATGGTCTTGGCGTGTGAGATCTGGTCGATGTAGAATTCACCGAAGTTCTTGGCGTACATTTTGCATTTCTTTGCATCGGCTACTGTTACGAAGGAAGCCAGCTCGCAAGGCATGTCCGCTGAAACCTGCTGTACAGCCCTGATGACATCGGAGAGCTTGCCTACGCCGGACGGCTCGATGAGGATCCTGTCAGGCTCGTACTGCTGGAGCACCTGTCTGAGGGCGTTGCCGAAATCTCCGACCAGAGTGCAGCAGATGCAGCCGGAGCTCATCTCTGTGATCTCGATGCCGGAATCCTTGAGGAATCCGCTGTCGATGTTGATCTCGCCGAACTCGTTTTCTATGAGGACTACCTTCTGGCCCTGGAAGGACTCAGAAACCAGCTTCTTGATGAGAGTTGTCTTTCCGGAGCCGAGAAATCCGGAGAAAATATCTATTTTTGTCATTATATAAGCCTCCTTTTGGAATAATTATCAAGTTAACCGCTATAGTATATACCCCGAGGGGTCATTTCGCAAACGAAAATACTATTCCGACTAAGGCGGAAATGCCTATAAAGACTACAGGGTGCAGTCTTTTGAACTTATGCATGCCTATAAACAGGGCGATAGCCAGTATCCAGGATTTCAGGTCGAATATCTGTGAAAAAACGCCGCTGCTCAGCATCTTCGTGTTTATGAGAGTGATCTCCACCACCGAGATGCCGGCTGCCGATATTAGGGCAAGAGATGCCGGTTTGATGCCGTGGAAGGTATATTTTACATAAACGCTTTCGGCGAACATCTTAAGGATGCGCGCGATTATGAGGATTATTATGACAGACGGAGTGATGATGCCTATGGTGGCGATAACCCCTCCGGGGATCCCGGCGACTTTGTAGCCGACATATGTAGCCATATTTACTCCTATGGCGCCTGGAGTCGACTCCGATACAGCCAGCATATTGGCAACGTCGCCGGCAGTGAACCAGCCTGTGCGGTCTGCCATATCGTAAAGGAAAGGCAGAGTTGCCAGCCCGCCGCCTATAGAGAAGAGGCCGGTAGTGAAAAAGTTTGCGAAAAGCCTGAGGTAGATGATCATTATTTTTCGCCGCCCTTCTTTTCAGCCATTTTCTTATCCTTTTTATGTCCGTATCTGTCACCGAAGCGGGCTTGCGGGTTTTCCAGGAAGTCGTTGACATAAGGGGAATTGCTGTGTGCCAGCAGCGCTCCGCCTATGATGCCGCCCGCCGCGGCTATGAGTACGAGGATCACCGGTGACGCCGAGAGGAATACAGCCGTAGCCAGGACACCGATGTAGATGACGACAGTAAAGGGGTCGCTGATGGATGATCTCCACATCTTGAGCACAGCCTGCAGCACGAGCACGCAGACACAGACCCTGATGCCGGCGAAAGCGTCCTTTACGATCTGGTAGTCAGCGAAATTCTGGAGCACGCTGGCTATTATCGTGATGATAACGATAGACGGAAAGACGAAGCCAATAGTAGCGGCAATGCCTCCAAGCACTCCTGCCACATTGTTGCCGACGAAGGTCGCTGTATTTACCGCGATCAGTCCCGGGGTACACTGGCCGATAGCGTAGTATTCTATGATCTCCTCGTCGGTGGCCCATTTTTTGTTGTCCACGATCTCCCTCTGTATGATCGGGAGCATGGCGTAGCCCCCGCCGAAGGTAAGGGATCCGATCTTCATAAAAGTGATAAAAAGTTCCCAAAGCTTTTTCATGATACCGTTCCTCTGATATATCAATAACCCGTATATATATGAAAAGACAGAACACGCTGTCCGCGCGATATTTAGAATATCACAGTGAAAATAAAAAGGAGCCAGATTAAGAATAAAATAATATAAAATTGACAGACGCCGGCTCCGCCGGCAGGCTGCCGCGGTTGCTGATGAACTGGCATTATGGTAAAATAAAAAAACAATGATCGGCTGTATGTCTTATATTATCTTATCGAGACCGTACATTTTACAGAATGCTTTTAACGGCGTGTGGACTGCGGCCTTTTGTGCTGCAGGGGCATAAGACCCGCGTACAGGATAGAGAAAGTTTTGGAAAAGAAAAAAATAGAAAATAAAAAAAGCTCAAAAAACAGAGAAAAAACGCGGGATGACGGAAGAAGCCTGAAAAAAACCGCGCCGGCGGCAGCGGCCATGTCCTTCATAATAATAGCCGGAGCGCGCGCTATGTTCACACACAGCGGCAGATCGGCTGAAAACAGCGGCAGCAGTAAAAAAGAGAAGGCTGCGGAGAAAGCGCAGCAGGAGCAGGTAAGCTCCGGCGTCAGAGAATATGCGGCATGGGCTGTGGATCATCTGCGCAGCGGTGCCAGAGATCCGATCCCGTCGGTGCTGACGGCGGCTGTCATCGCTTTGCTGCTCATCGTCAGGGCATTTATCTATGGATTCAGGTATTTCCCATACGCCGACGACAAGATCCAGTACTGGTACTTCAGGACATTCAGCAGCTTCGGAGCTCTGCAGGCTAAGAGCGGAGTGCTGGGATCGCGTCCTCTTGCCGGCCTCGCCGACTATTTCGTCTGGAGCAGGATGCCTTTTGTTCTGGATGTGATCATGATCAGCGTGATATTCGCTGTTTCGGCGGTGCTGTTAAGGCAGGCGCTGAGGCGCTATTTCGACCTGAGTGCTCTGTTTCCGGTGCTCCTGACTCTCATGCCGCTTGGCATAGAAGGAAGCTACTGGCTCAGCGCCTCGACCAGGATAATAATGGGGATGCTGGCCGCTGTGCTGGCGGAGATCATGTTTATAAAATGGCTGGATACGAGCGGCGTCAGGGGAGCTCTGTGCCTGGCGGCTTCATTCCTGCTGATGACAGCTTCTTATGGATTTTACGAGCAGACAGGCCTGCTGGCCTCAGCCCTGCTTTTAGTGACCGCCTTTCTTGAAGGGAGACGGAGCGGTCTGCGTCCGCTGGGCTTTCTTTTGTGCCTGCCGTCCGCTCTCGCTGCTTTTTATATCCCGACATTTTTCAGGGTCAAGGGATCGCCTTACAGCGCCAGGATAGACGACGCCGTTAAAGGCGGGACTCCGCTGAATGATAGGCTGGGCAGG
Organism: Bacillota bacterium; assembly: GCA_028724585.1. GTDB lineage: Bacteria > Bacillota > Clostridia > Peptostreptococcales > Anaerovoracaceae > RUG708. The sequence continues at coordinate 41,362 of JAQYCQ010000031.1, forward strand.
TTTATGGAGCAGCTGGACAAGGTATTCTTTCAGGAAGGTGGAGAACTGATGACCAGGGGCTTCAGCCGCGGAGCGGCTGAGATCGCGGCCGGAGGCCTCGCGGGGAAAATGGTCCTGGTGGTATTTTTATGTCTGCTCCTTTTTGCCATAGCTTTCTTGGAGAAGAACGGAAGGACTTTTGTACCTGGAGTACACAGGCATAACAGGAGCAGAAGACGTAAAGTCAATGGCAGGACCAGGACCGGAAGCGTAATGTCATGGGATCTGGCGGCCGGCCTGATAGTCTCGGCTGTGCTGACAGCGGCTCCACTTACAGTATTCATGCTCATGAGCGAGCCTTCGCTCGCCTGCAGGAATGCCCTGCCGTGCTTCGCCGGTATTGCGCTGTTCGCTGATCTTATGGTATCATGGCTTTCATCTCTGGGCGGAGAAAAGTGGAGACGCCTGATCCCCGCGGTTTTGGCGGCACTGCTGGCTCTGTATTTCATGGTCTGCGGCATCTCGGAGATGTGGTGTTACAAGACAGTATGGGAAAAAGACAGCAGGCTGGCTGTACCGCTGGCGGAGGCCCTGGAAGAGGACGGAGCTGATAAGTGGGCGCAAGGAGAAAGCTCAGCTGTTATAGGAGCTGTATGGGATGGCAGGCGCATCAGCCGACATATTGAAAGCGCCTCGTCATATTCATGGTCTCTGGGCGTGATGCTGAGGTATACTGCTAAGGACAAAGATCTGCCGAATGTCGTTCCCCTCGACAGCTCTGAGCTGTATGACAGGGAGACGAAAGCATCCAATGATCCGCGTCTGTTCAAGTATCTTTACTATTACGATGAAAAAGCTGGTACTATAAATAGAGTGCACCTCGAGCTGTCACCGCAGAGCGCTGTCGAAGACACCACTCAGTACTGGTATATTATGGACAGCGCCGGATCGAGGTACGGAACGATGGTCATATCGTCGGATTCCGGAAAAGTGCTGGAAGGATGATAAACGGAGCTGAGAGGGAATCCCGGACGTCTGCAGGCGTCCGAAGGGACAGGAGTGATAATGTGAAGCTTTCACTGGTAATCCCGGTATATAATGAAGAAAAAAAGCTGGCCGGTACTCTGAGGACCTGCTGCGGCGAGCTTGAAAAGTCGTTTGACGACTACGAGATAATAATCGTGAACGATGGGTCGGACGACCGCTCCGCGGACATAGTCAAAGAACTTGCTTTCCCGAAGGTCAGGATGATCTCGTACAGAAAAAACCGCGGAAAGGGATACGCGGTAAGGAGAGGCGTGCTGGCGTCTTCGGGCGATATCATCTTCTATACGGACGCCGATCTTGCTTACGGCACAGAGGTGATAAAGCCGATGGCGGATATGCTGCTGGAGTGCGGGGCTGATATCGTTATAGGCAGCAGGAAAGAAGCGTCGGGCGGTTACGGTGACTACCCGTTCGTCAGAAGAACAGCTTCACGTGTCTATTCGGGGCTGGTGAAAAGGTTTTCAGGTCTCGATTATGATACTCAGTGCGGCATAAAATGTTTCAGAAAAGACGCGGGCAGGCTGGTCTTCGCTCTTATAACGACGAAAAACTATGCATTCGACACAGAGGCGGTCATGCTGGCCGAGAAGCTGAAGCTGAAGATAGAAGAATACCCGGTCAAGATCATAGAGCACAGCGGCTCCCATATCAACCTTGTGAAGGACAGCGCCGTGATGCTGAGAGATATGATGAAGATAAAGAACAGGATGAAATGATAGGGCAGTCCCCTCTAAGCCTGCTCAGTCTCCGATTGGAGTAATGCAATATGAACGTAAAGGAAAAAGTGCTCAGATTCCTCGAGGATCACAGAGAGGAATTCGTATCAGGTGAACAGATAGCCGAGAGCCTCGGAGTGACAAGGTCTTCTGTCTGGAAAGCCATAAGCTCTTTCAGGAACGAAGGCTATAAAATAGAAGCTGTTACACGCAAGGGCTACAGGCTGAGATCTGACGGCAATATGCTGACTCAGGCCGGCATAGCTTCCAGATTTAAATACGCCGATCCGGATCTGCTGACGGTATATCAGGAAACGGATTCGACCAATACCAGGATAAAGGCAGCGGCACTTGAGGGAGCGCCTCACGGTACCGCCGCTGTAGCCAACGAACAGACCGCGGGCAGAGGCCGGCTAGGCAGGTCCTTCATATCGCCGCCGGGATCAGGGATCTATTTATCCATCCTGCTGCGTCCCCACACCGACATGGCGGGAGCGATCCCCCTGACGACAGCCGCTGCTGTAGCTGTCTGCGAATCGGTCAGGGAGCTTACCGGTATGGATGCCGGGATAAAATGGGTAAATGATGTGTACATCGGCCATAAAAAGATCTGCGGTATACTTACAGAGGCAGTCGCGGACGTTGAGACCGGCGGTCTGGACAGCGTAGTCGTAGGCATAGGCATAAACTACAGCTACGATCCTGATTCCTTCCCCGAGGACCTTCAGGACAGGATAGGCTGGATCTATGAAGACCAGAAGCCGGAGATAAGCAGGAACGAGCTGGCGGCCGCTGTCATAGACAGGACGATATATTACGCTGATCACCTTGACGAGAGGGCTTTCATAGAGCCTTACAGGAAATATTCGGTCATAATAGGCAGGGATATAGTCTGCAGCAGGGGAAACGAAAGATTCGAAGCCAGGGCGGTAGACATAGATGATGACGGAGGGCTCGTTGTAGAGACGGATTCAGGGCGCAGGACCCTTTCCTCCGGAGAGATAACAGTGCGCTGGAAGAAGGACTAATGGATAAATACCAGTATAGGAAAAGCAGATTCAGAGATTTCATATACGATGTGAGCGATATCCTGGTCGCTATAGCTATAATACTGGCGGCAGCAGCACTGATAAGCTGGCGCGTTTCAGCTATATTGAATTATTCGTATGACGGCAGCTCGTCTTCTGACAGGATATCTATCACGCGCTTTTTCGACAGCTCCGCTGACAGCGAAGCTCAGAGCGCTTCGGAAAGCAGCAAAAGCGACAGCGAAAAAAACGCTTCCGCGGCGGATGAAAAAAAAGAGGCTGCTTCAGGGTCAGGAAGTATTTACGAGATCATAGTAACGGCCGGCGAAACACCGTCAGATATAGCCGGAGTCCTGAAGGAAGCAGGTCTTATCTCCGATGAAAAGGCTTTTACGGACGCAGTCGCTGACGCGGGAGCTCAATCGTCTATAAAGGCAGGGACTTATAAAATAAAGAGCGGATCCACCCCTGCGGAGATAGTAACTTCGCTGACCAGCTGACATTATTATTTCGTAAAAAAAGCCTTTACAAAACCGGAACATTGCTTTATACTAACCATTGTTGATTATGCGCCATTAGCTCAGCTGGATAGAGTAGCACACTACGAATGTGAAGGCCCCGGGTTCGAATCCCTGATGGCGCGCCAAAACAGCGACCGTAACATTTTATGATGTTCCGGTCGCTTTTTTTATTTTTTGCGGATGTTCCAGCGGCGGTCTGTTCTTTATCAGAAGCCGGCGCGGAAGGCGGGCGGAGCCCGCGCAGGATTCCTGTTTTTTCTAAAAAATAAGGGATATATTTAACATGTATTGAAGCTGCTCGGCAGATTTTGCCTGCCTCAGATGATATAATAGATTAAGAATTTCAAAGTTATGGAGAAAAAGAGATGGATTATTTAGGTAATTTGGTTAATATGTGCAGTAATATCGTCGATGATGTTACTGATTCCGTAGTAAAAGGAGACTTTTCCAATCTCGCTTCGGATATAAGGCATCAGACGAACAACTTCCTGGGAGGAGGCGGCCACAGCGGATATGCCGGCCAGCCTAATGACGGGGTATATATGCCGGGCGCAGGAGCACAGCAGCGCGGCGACGGCGGTGTCTACAGACCGGGCGGAAGCCAGGGCGGACCGTCTGGATACGGGGCGCAGCAGAATTCCGGGACCGGTCAGAGTCAGGCTCGTCCCCAGCAGAATATGTACGGAGCTTATGGAGCGGGCGCAGGCTTCGATGGGGGCGGCGCCTACCGTTCTGGAAACGGCTTAGGGCAGGGAGCACGTCCTTCGTGGAACGCTCAGGAGAACCTGCAGCAGACTATGGACAACTACAGGAAAAGGGCTAAAAATCAGGTGGCACCTTTCATGCGCAGGCGGCCGGGCAAAGGGAGAGGGACTTTCCTCTCAATTCTCGGAGGCGCGGGGCTGGTCATTTTCGGTCTCAGTATGCTGGGCTCGATAATGATAGCGAGCATCGGCGGAGCGATAGCGTGCGGAGTGTTCACGGGACTGTCGCTGGCAGGTGTGCTCCAGGGCTCTAAGACCAGAAAGCTGATAAACAAATTTTACCGTTATGCCGGTATAGTAGGCGGAAGGGAATACGCGGATATCCATGAGCTGGCTTATCAGACAGCTGATACGGATGAGGAGGTCAGGAGGAGCCTCAACCAGATGATGGAGAAAAAGATGCTCCCGCCGGCAGTCTACGATGACCAGTACACGACTCTCCTGCTCACGGACAACGCCCGCAATCAGTATAACGCCGCGAAAAACGCCAGAATGGCGAGGGAGCAGGAAGCAGCCCGCGCGAGAGAAGAGGCTTCGAGACCTCAGAGCGAGAACCAGCAGGTCATGAGCGACGGGCAGAGGTTCATCAATGAAATACAGGACGCTAAGAGGAACATAACAGATGATGATATGAAGCAGAAGCTCGACCGTCTTGAAAACGTGGTGAACAGGATCTTCAGCCAGGTCGGTGAACATCCCGAGACTGCCGCGGACATGAGGAAATTCATGAATTACTATATACCGACCACAAATAAGCTGATAGATGCCTATGAACAGCTGGACAGGCAGCCTGAGGGCGAAAATGTGTCCAATACGAAGAAAGAGATAGAGGACGCGGTAGATGCCCTTACATCCGCTTATGAGAGAATGCTGGACAAGATGTTTGAAAATGTGGCATGGGACATTTCATCAGACATCTCGGTCATGAAGTCCATGCTGGCTCAGGACGGCCTTGCGGATGAAGGTACATTCAGCGCGGATACAGAAGGAAAAGACGGCGGTGACGGAGGCATAAAGCTCGAGATCTGACAGATTCCGCTTTTGCCGGCTTTCCAGACAAACAGGAGCTATTTTTACACAGAGATATTTTAAAGGAAACAGGAGATTAATATGAGTGACCAGAACGACGATTTCATGAACGCAGGACCTACGCTCACACTTGACGCCGACGAAGCTGCCGGACAGAAAGCCCTTGATCAGGCACAGGCAGCGGTAAACTCGGCTGAACAGTACCAGCAGCAGGTCCAGAACGCTTATCAGCAGACGGCTCAGAACCAGCAGGCGGTTCTTCAGGACGATCCTTTCCTTCAGGGACCGGCGGCACAGTACCAGAACACAGCGCCGCAGCCTCAGCCTCAGCAGACAGTACAGCCGCAGTATCAGCAGACAGCGGAAGCGGCACCGGCTCCGACACTTACTCTCGATCCGTTTGGACAGGCTCCGGCGCCGGCAGCGCCTCAGGCTGCGCAGCCGCTGACAGTGCAGGACTCGGACGATATGGTCAGGTATCTGAGCCCGCAGGAAAAGCAGCAGGTAGAAGAGTTCGTCGACAAGATAGATTTTACCAACAGCCAGGTGATGTTCAATTACGGCGCTGGCACTCAGAAGAAGATGGCAGGCTTTTCCGAAAGGGTCCTGCAGGATGTCAGGACTAAGGATATGGGCGAGGTAGGAGGAATGATCACTTCGCTCGTTACTGAGCTTAAGAATTTTGAGATAGATGAAGATGACGGAAAGATACTGGGATTCTTCAAGAAGAAAAAGAATAATCTCAACAGCCTCAAAGCGAAATACAGCACTGTAGAGAAAAACGTGGATGAGATCCAGAACAGGCTGGAGCAGCATCAGGTTCAGCTCATGAAGGATTCTGCCATGCTGGATAAGATGTATCAGGCCAACGTAAACTATTTCAAAGAGCTCACAATGTATATAGCAGCCGGCAAGCTCAAGCTCGCCCAGGTCAGGAACAAGGATCTCGCCGCTCTCCAGCAGCAGGCTCAGCAGAGCGGTTCGCCGGTGGACGCCCAGAAGGCAAAGGATCTGGCCTCCCAGTGCGACAGGTTCGAGAAAAAGCTCTACGACCTTGAGCTCACACGTACCGTTTCCATGCAGACCGCTCCTCAGATCCGCATGGTGCAGGCATCCGACAATGAAATGGTGGAGAAGATCCATTCGACTATAGTGAACACTATCCCTCTCTGGAAGAACCAGATGGTCATAGCGCTCGGCGTGCAGCACTCAATGCAGGCCGCCAAGGCGCAGCGTGAGGTATCGGATATGACTAACGAGCTGCTGCGCAAAAACGCCGACGCGCTTAAAGTGGCTACTATCGAGACTGCCAAGGAATCACAGCGCGGTATCGTGGATATAGAAACTCTGAAGCACACCAATGAGCAGCTGATCTCTACGCTGGACGAAGTGATGGCTATACAGAAGGATGGAAAGGAAAGACGTCAGGCCGCGGAAGCGGAGCTGGCCGGAATAGAGCAGGAGCTCAAGAACAAGCTCATGGAAGCGTCCCGTTCATAGTTCGAAAGGAGTGCAGCAATGAAAACATGTGTCAAATGCGGGTCCAGTATGGACGATAACTCCAGATTCTGTCCTAACTGCGGAGCCCAGCAGCCTGATAACGCCTATGGAGGCGGAGCTTATCAGGGCAGCGGGGCAGGTTATGGAGGATACGGAAACCAGTATCAGTCACAGAACGCTTACGGAAACGGATATTACGGGAACGCGGGACAGAGCTATAATACCTACGCTCCGGTCTATGATATAGCTGAGAGGAGTATAGTGCTCGCTATCATATTCAGCCTTATCACTTTCGGCATATATTATCTCTATTGGCTTTATAAACTGGCTGAAGGCTGGAATGAGATATCGGAGAGTCAGGACCAGCGTCCCGGTACATCTCCCGGACTGGTAGTCCTCTTTTCCATCCTGACATGCAGCATATATACTATATATTACTGGTATAAGATGGGCAAACAGGCTGCTGATCTTCAGGATCCCGCAGGCACATATCTGGAGGATAATTCTATCGTCTGCCTGCTGCTGTCTATCTTCGGCTTCGATATTATTTCAGCTGCTATCATGCAGAACGAGCTCAACAATTACCTGCGTTACAACCAGATGTACTGATAAATATGATAAAACGCTCCTGCCTGCGTCAGCTCACGCTGACAGGGCGCTGCGCGCGGAAAATAAAACGGCCCGTTCTCTCATCGGTGAGGGAGCGGGCCGCCTTGTGTCTTCAGGTCTGCCGTCAGGCACATTGCCGGCGTGACGCGCGGTTTTGTTTATATGTTATCTGTTATAGGTCTTTCTTTTTTCTTTGTACAGCGCTCTGTCGGCTGCTTCGATAAGATCCGCCGGACTTCTCATGGCAGCGCTGTCGAACCAGGCGCAGCCTATGCTGATGTTCAGGCTGTAAGGCGTGTTTTTCAGTTCAGTAAGGTGCGACAGTGATTCGTGTATATAAAACATGAGCTTTTCTACGGTCTCTTCGTCGGATTCTGCTGAGATTATGAATTCGTCTCCTCCGTAACGCGCCAGGAATGAGGATTTGCCGGCGTACTGGATGGCCTGGCGGAGAGTATCGGCCACTATGCAGAGGGCCTTGTCGCCTTCCAAATGTCCGTAAACGTCATTGATGTGTTTAAATCGGTCTATATCCATCATGAGGACGCAGAGCTTACGGTTCTCTGTCATCCTGGACGATATGAAGTCGAAGAGGTGGTTCCTGTTGTTGAGCCCCGTGAGAGGATCCCGCGATATCAGCTGATCGAGATATCCTATATATATGATGAGCAGGGCCATGGTATTGCTGACAGCCAGATAAAGCAGGTTTCCGAGTACCTGGCGGAGTATCATGAATACAAACGGGATGATAGGGTATGTGGAGATCAGCCGTATCTTTTTACGGCCCCCGGTATTCATACGTTTATGGGCGTAGATATTGGCAGCGAAAGCTGTGATCAGCTGGGCGGTGAAGATAAATACTATCTGGATGCCGGCTGCGGGACCTTTGTTAAAGCTTCCGTTGTCATAATAATAGACCAGATGTGTCAGCTCGGTCGTAGCATTGAGCGCTACGATCGCTCCGGCGGATTTATTTACCCATGCCATGAATCTGCGCATGGTCTTCTTGTCCAATGGAAGGCTGTAGGCCAGATATACGAACCAGGAACGCACAGCCAGCGTCAGGCTGATGTAGTACAGGTCGTAAAAAACGATAGATACAGCGGCTTTTGCGGCTGGATCGCCGATATAAGCTGCTATCGCAGGTGAAAAAGCGTTCGCTGACAGCATGATCACATGCCAGATCAGCATATTGCGGAATTTGAGCTGTGTGATCTGCCTGTCATTTCTATGGATTACGCGTATGAGTAAATATACTATTATAGCGATGCAGAAAATATTCAGTTCGAGTGCCAGCTTCTGTGTACTCATAAATGATCCCCTTGAGATATATGTTATTACGCTAAACGATAGTATTATACTATTATTTTACAGGCTCAGATAGAAAAATATCAGCTGAGGATCAGCGGCCTGTTGATCAAGGCAAATAAAATTTCCTGCTTTTCTTTTTACTTATGGGCGCTCCGCGCGCATGGATTCTTATTATAAGAGAATTAAAGAAAAATTTATATCTCCCGGCTTCCGTATGTGTTACAATAATTCAGTTAACAAGTGAGCAAAGGAGACCAGCTATGAAAAGTCAAGCATGAATTAGGGCAAAATTACTTTTCCCGACCTGTGGATAAAAATGGGTAACCTTAATAAGGCCCCCGTAAGGGTGCTTTTTAAAAATCTACTATGATCTCGCGTTAGAACTTA